>NZ_JACGVM010000006.1:0-223537 GCF_014077195.1 Colwellia sp. BRX9-1 | reverse complement strand
AACTTGCCTCCAAAAAAGGTTGAGTAGCAAGTTAAGTGTGGTTGAAATGCAGTGATATGTCAGGGAGTTGCCACTCCCCGCGAAGCGGTTTAGTTCAACAGCTTATTAGACCGAAAAACTAAGCAATATATAACACTTAGCATTCCTTGTTTATTTAAAGTTACAATCATCATACTTTACAACATAATAACAACACTAACATTTTATTATTATTAAATATTTCAAAAGGTGCAACACCGAATCTTTCGGTATATTGGCAAAAGAACCGAACACCAGCTAAGCTGTATATAACAACAGTAAATGGATTTTATATTATGGACGCTAAATCGCCTTTTTTAATGAGTATCGAAGAGCATATGCGTAACTTAAGATACGCGAAAAGAACCATAGAAACTTATATTCATTGGATAAAGTATTTTATAAATTACTCAAATAAAACTCACCCTGCACTCATGGGGGATATCGAAGTTGAGAGATTTCTCAGTTATTTAGTTAATCAACAAAACGTTTCAACAGCTACCCAGTCACTTGCACTGAATGCATTAGCTTTTTTATACAAAGAAATTTTAAAAAACGAATTAAGTTTAAAGCTAAACTTTAACTTAAGCCGCCGGCCTAGAAAATTACCTGATGTGCTTACACCCACAGAAGTAATGAAACTTCTATCAAAAATACCCTCACAACATCATTTATTAGTAAGCCTCTTATATGGTAGTGGCTTAAGGCTAATGGAGGCTATTCGTTTAAGAGTACAAGATATAGACTTTAATTATCACTGTATCGCAGTTTGGAACGGTAAAGGGAACAAACATCGTCGAGTTACCCTCGCCACTGAGCTTATACCTGAACTGTACCGTCAAATTCAAAGGACTAATAAATATCATACTAGCGATATAGAAAATATTGACTATAAAGGTGTCTGGATTCCAAATGCTCTTAATCGCAAATACCCCAATGCCGCAAAAGAATTCAAGTGGCAATATTTATTTCCTTCTGCTCGATTAAGTATTGAACCAGAATTCAAATATCTTAGTCGGCATCACCTCAATGAAAGTAGTATTCAAAAGTCAGTTAAAAAAGCAGCAAATCAATTGAAGTTAAATAAGGTAATAACTTGTCATACTTTAAGGCATTCATTTGCTACGCATTTATTGCAAAGAGGGGCTGATATAAGAACAGTTCAAGAACAACTAGGGCACAGCGATTTACGTACAACTCAAATTTATACCCATGTACTTGAGCATGGCGCTAATGGTGTTCGAAGCCCTTTATCTGACTTGCTTTAGAGCATAATAATGATATCTAAATATCATTATTAGTACGTAGAGCATCAGCCCATAATTTTAACCATTGTTGAGCCTCTTTTTTCTCTGGAAAATCACGTTTACTATTAACCACTTCTAATAAGGTATTAAAAGCCTCTTTTTCTCGATTAAGCGCTTTGAGGGTTAACGCTAAATGATATTTAATTTCAATTTTAGAGTAATCTAGTGCAAGCGCTTGGCGAAATAGTGGCAGTGCTTTATCAAATTCTTGAGTATGATAATAAATCCAGCCAAGTGTATCGAGGGAATCCGGGTGGTTTTTTGTAATAGCTAAAGACGCTAAACTATGCTTTTCTGCCTCATCATACAAGGCTAAATTCAAAGCAGCAAACGCTGCATTATTATGTAATACGGCTTGTTGTGCATATTTGGTTAACAACAAAATATAAATATCGTAAGCTTTTTTCCACTGCTCATTAATCATATAAATTTCTGCTAGCGAAGAATTCATTAAAAAATTCATCGGCTCTTTGTTCAAATACTTTGTCAATAGCTGAGTTGCTTTGCTATTTCGTTTTTGTGCTTGATACACCAAACTTAAACCAACGACAATATTGTCATGATATTCATCTTGAGGTGGTGTTAATGCTAATGTCTTTTTATAGCTCTTTTCAGCATTATCATATTGGCCAGACAAATAATAAGAATGCGCCAAAATCACCTGTAATTTAGTTGAATAACTTTCTAAAAAATCATTAGCAAGCTTAATCGCTTCAAGAGGTTTTTTCTGTTGATTCAAAAACTGACTTGCCGCCACTAACGGTATCTGCTTATTTTCAGACCAGGCAATAGACTTTTTATAGGCTTCAAGGGCATCATCTGGTTTATTATTTGCTTGGTAAAATTGGGCTATATAAAAATAGACCTTCCCTTTATCACCATCAAATTTTATAGCATTGTTGAAGCTTTGCAGTGCTTTGTCAAAATTGTTTTGTTGCTGATAGTAATTGCCTAGTAATACAAATAAATCAGCCGTTTTTTCATGATTAGATAAATAACTTTCTATTATTTCTATTGCTTCGACGGGTTCGCCTGTCGCCATGTAGCTAAAAGACAATTGTTTAAGTAAGTCTTTATTATTGGGTTCTATATTATAAGCCCTCTTAAACCAAACGATTGACTCTTTAAATTGTCTGGTTTGAGTATAATTCTTCCCTAAAGCGCTAATGAGTTCTTTATTATTTTCTTGTTTTAAAAGTGCTTGCTCTAATAATTCAAACGATGCTTTTATTTTGCCCGTCGCAAGTAGTGTTTCTGCCAAACTAATCAGTGATTTAATGTGTAAAGCGTCGATACTAAGAGCATGTTCGAATGCTTGTTTTGCTTTATTATAATCACCCACTATTTGATAAATAAAACCGAGATGATGAAGGAACTCTTTATTATCTGGTTGTGCTTTAACTAATTTTTCAGCAAGCGCTACCGCTTTAGTCATTTGCCCTGACTTTACATAGGCTTGCACCAATAAAAAACTAATGGTTGACTGATACTCCGATGAAGCGTTGATTGAAAGCAAGGTATCTATGGCCTGTTGATACGCCCCCATATCAATACTATTTTTTGCTAACTGTTGCGAGGCAATCGATGAGTCAGGTAGTAATTCAATAACTTTTTGAAAGTAAAACTTTGCTTTCTCATATTGCTTAAGCTCAGAACTGACCAACCCTAAAAGAGAGATAACTTTAGGGTTATTTTCTTTTTGTAAATTGGCTTTATTCAATACTGACAATGCCGCGGTAAAGTTTTTCATGGCGATGTGAATTGTCGCTGAGAAGGTCATCGCTTTAATATTCAAACGATCAATATTTAAATAATTTTTAATATATTGATCAGCTGCTTCATAATTGTTTTGCTGAAAAGCCACAACACTGGCCAAATAATAATAACTAGGGTTATTATCCAACGTATCATTGTCAAGCGTTGACAATGATTCACTTAATTTTGAAAGTTTTTCCCTAGCATTTGAATTTTCGTCTTCTCTGGTTTCAATCATTGCTGATAAAAACATGGCCTTAGGTTCATTGGGCACAAGTTGAAGCACCGTCAAAATATCTTTTTTTGCGCTCTCGTATTCAATAAACTCTATATATAAACTAGCGCGTAAAATAAGTGCCTGAATATGATTAGGGTTTTCTAATAAAGCGTTATTTATAGCTTTAAAAGCAATATCTAATTCAGCTATATTTTGGTGGATACTCGCTTTTAATATCCAGGCATTCACTGGAGGAAAAAAACCGCTGAGTACATCATCAACATATTTTTGTGCTTCATCATAGCGATAATAATTTAAAGCCACCTGCGCTAAACCTAATTTTGCATCGGTATTAGCCGCATTAAGCAATAACGCTTGTTGGTAACTTTCTGCTGACAATGTTAACTGTCGCAAGCCTAGTTGTGCATGGCCTCTTAAAACAAAAATTTTGGCGGCGAGTATTTCATCTTGCACCTGTTTGTCTAGGTGCTTGATGGTGTCATGGTATTTACCTTGTAGTAAATAAGCTTTCGCAAACAGCAAGAATGTTCGATTTTTGTCTGCCCCTAAATTTTCAGCAAAATTGAGTTCAACTTCTGCAGTAGCCCCTTTGCCAAAAGCAATAAGTACCTCAGCCATTAAAAGCCTTGCCGCTAAATTATTGGGTTCTTTTTGGATTAAGTTTTTAAGATGAATGAGCGCTTCATGATGGCGGTTATCTTTAAAGGCGATATTAGCTTGTTCAAGCACATTTTTATCATCCCCCTGAGCAACTTGCTGAAAAGTTATTAAAAATAAAAATAAAAATATTTTGGGTATAAAAACGTGACGCACCATTAACTTCTCGAACAATTTAAAAGACAAGGATGATTGTGCTTTTTATCAGTAAACATTTCAATATAAAACCATTATCTACTCGTTAATAAGATGAATATTGCGCTTTGCTATTCATGAAAAAGTAAAATATTAGCTTAACTCTGTTGCTCAAGCATAATACACTGTCAGGATATTTTACAATACGCTAGAAAAACAAAATAAAGTTGAGAAATAAAACCAGTAATACCTTGATTTTATTTGGTATTATTTTTTCGGCCCAATTATTGCAATTATTGCAATTAATAGGCATATAAAAATTCATCTTATAACTTGGAAGTTAAGAATGACAATTATCCGTTCTCTTATAAATCAGACGAAATCGCTATTAGTTAGCGCATCATTATTAGTTTTCTCAACTAACGGCTATGCAGCAATGACTCCTGTTTCAGATATAATCAATCATCAAAATGGTTTATCAACCGTTTCAGTGCTAATCCCTTCAAAAAATGAGTGTTCTGGCCCGGATCATTATTTTAGCACGGATAAAGGATTCACTGAATGTGCCATATCAGTCGTCGCTACAGGTAATCCAGACACAGAACGTCATTTTCTAGCCGATGTTATTGCTAAGTTTGATGTTACGAGAGGAGAAAATCTTAATAATGCCATATATGAAGAAAGTAAGGATTATAAAGATAAAATTCAAGCTTCTTATTGGAATTTTACTTCAACTGGCGATTATTCATCGGGCGATTGGACATATAAAAACCCCAATAACTACCCTGATATTCGTTACTGGATGGCAAAGGCAGGTGGAGACAACAGCGGTGCAGGGTTTCGTTTGTTTTGGACCATCGAAACGAGTAAGGCGGAAGCATGTGGTACAGGTGCTGACATCAATACTAACTTAAATTATCAATGTATGAATTTAGCCCAATCTGTTACTACCGGTAGCTGGACAACACCTAATAATGCAAATGGCACTCTAAAAGGTTTATCACATATAACCTTTTTTGGTGGTTTATGTGAAGAGGTAGTTGGTTGTGAACCTGTTAACGTTAGCGTACCAGAGCCTTCTACTTTAGCCATTTTTGCTTTAGGTCTTATAGGCTTAGGTGTTAGACGTAAACAAGCTATGCGAATTAAACAATAAAGTGCTTTGAGTAGAAACTAAACCATTAGTACTAACTTGCCGATATTACCATTCTCCAACATACGTTGATGGGCTTTATCGGCATTTTGCCATTGGTAACAAGTATCAATAACTGGTAATAACTGCCCTGCGCAAAGTAACTTGCCAAAGTCTTCTTTGAAGTTAGCCACTAATTCAGCTTTATAATCATTGCTCCTATTCCTTAACGTTGAAGCTGTAATACTGACTCGCTTTGAAAGCATCTTACCTATGTCAATTTTTTCGCAGTAGCGGCCTTGTAAAATAGACAGAATAACAATTTGACCATCGACTGCGGCGACATTGATATTTCTCTGTAAGTAATCTCCGCCCACCACATCAATAATGACATTAAAGCCATCGGGAACGTTTGCTTTTTTCCATTGTTCAAAAGAATTTTGATGGTAGTTAATCGCAACATCTGCACCTAATTTTAAACACGCTTGGCATTTTTCTTCACTGCCAGCGGTCACAACAACAAAACAGTCTTTCGCTTTGGCAAGTGTAATAGCAGCACAGCCAACACCACTAGCACCAGCATGCATCAACACTGATTGCTTAGGTTGTAACTGGGCAATTGAGAATAGACTTTGGTAGGCCGTTAGAAACGTTTCTGCACAAGCTGCACCTTGTTCAAAAGTAAAGGTAGCAGGCAGATAAAATAACTGGCTAGACTTTATAACAACATATTCTGCGTAACCACCGCCAGCAACCAAACCAAAAACTTTGTCATTGATTTTCCAGTTATTTACCGCCCTACCACAAGCAACAATTTCACCACAAACCTCCAGTCCTAAAATAGTAGACTCGCCTTTAGGGGCGGGGTAATTTCCTTGTCGCTGTAAAATATCGGCTCGGTTAACGCCAATAGCTTTTACACGAATTAAGCATTCATCTGCCGAAAACTCAGGTACGGGTGTTTCAGCAAAAGTTAATTGCTCATCGGTTGTAACGTTAATATATTTCAAGAAAACCTCTAAATTGTAAACGCTTGTTCGTTTTACGGGTAATTATCTACACAGTAGATTAGCTAATCGCGAAAAAGTTATGTTGTTGCCATTTAACTTGTTTTTTCTCCATACTTACCACTTCAGCTTCTGGTGGTCCGTACGCGAGCCATGCTAACATTTTATCTACGTCTTTTTCTTCACCGCACATTAAAATTTCTACATCCCCATCATCCAAATTTTTTGCATAACCACTTAAACCATAATCAATAGCGACTTGTTGGCTAGACGCACGAAAATAAACCCCTTGTACTTTTCCGCTAACATGGGCGATATAACTAACATTCATACTTATTGTTCCTTAACGTAGACTGAAATAACTTAACGTGAAGATTGCACCCGAGCTTAGCATTGACTACACTCTGCGCAATTTCATTTACCAATTCATTAAGTATAGTCACATGTCAGCAAGAATTTATTTAAAAGTAAGCCGAGAGAAGTCTTTATTACGAAAACATCCTTGGATATTTTCTCAAGCGATTAATAAAATCAAGGGAAATCCGATGTTAGGCGATACCGTTGATGTCTTTGATCACAAGGAAAAATGGCTTGCTCGCGGTGCTTACTCGCCAGAATCACAGATTCGAGTTAGAGTTTGGAGCTTTAATGAAAATGAAGAAATTGACAGTGAATTTTTTCGTAAAAAATTAATAAGTGCTCAATCTAGACGTGAATGGTTTATCGAACAAGGCGGTTTAACCGGTTATCGTTTAATTGCTGGTGAATCTGACGGTTTACCCGGTATAACTATTGATAAATACGATAACTTAATTGTTTGCCAACTATTAAGTGCCGGTGCCGACTTTCAACGTTATACCTTAGTTGAAGTGATTAAAGAGCTCTATCCTCAATGTAGCATCTACGAACGCTCTGATGTTGACGTACGTAAAAAAGAAGGATTAGAGCCAATCACAGGTTGGTTAACAGAGCCCCTTGAGTCAACCGCATGTGTGATTAAAGAGCATGGTTTATCGATTAATGTTGATATCGCAAAAGGCCATAAAACAGGTTTTTATTTAGATCAACGTGATTCTCGTGTGACTGCAGGTCGATATGCTAAAAATAAATCAGTCCTTAATTGTTTTTCTTATACCGGAACATTCGCCTTACATTGTGCAGCAAATGACGCTAAAGAAGTCATCAATGTTGATGTTTCTCAATCGGCACTCGACTTAGCCGAAGAAAATATTGCCCTTAATAACCTGCAAGACAAGAATGTTTCTTTTGTTAAAGCCGATGTATTTAAGTTACTCAGACAATATCGCGAAGAAAAACGTCAGTTTGATATGATAATTTTAGACCCACCTAAATTTGTTGAATCAAAAGCACAACTAACCGGTGCATGTCGTGGTTACAAAGACATTAATATGCTTGCTATGCAATTACTCAAGCCAAACGGTATATTACTGACCTTTTCTTGCTCTGGTTTAATGGAAGCAAGCCTATTTCAAAAAGTAGTTGCTGATGCCGCTCTTGATGCTCGTCGCGAGGTGCACTTTGTTGAGCGCTTGCAACAAGCTGGTGATCATCCAATATCGAGTAATTACCCTGAAGGTTATTATTTGAAAGGCTTAGTCTGCCAAGTAAGTTAGTTCACTTTTTGTGACTGTCTTAAAATAAAAAACGAGCACTTAGTGCTCGTTTTTTATTAGTTTGTTTATTGCCTAGTTAATGCTCAGTCTTTAATCTATTTCGGCAATATTAATTCCAATTAAAAAGCACTCTTCACCCTCTTCGGTGACGCGTACTATTTTCCCTGAAACTTCCAACGGTTGAACATTACTGCTCGCAGACCGCACACTAACTTTAACATGGGTATTAAGCTCTAAAGGATGCGTCATTTCAATCGCCATACCCGTCGCACTTAAGTCTCGACAAGTCGCTAATATTTGACTGTTCGCTTCATCGTCGATAATGGTCACGGTTACATCACTATTTAACATCATCCGATAGAAATCTCGTTTATCATCAAAGTTAACCATTACTACTCCATATTATTATTTAAATTTTTATTGTCTCTTTTATACCCATTGTAGTGTTTAGTGTCAAATTTCAAACTTGAATTGTTGATTAAATCGACTTAATCTGCTGAAATTTCTTTCAAATGATTTAAAATTCGCTTTGCAGAGACCGGATAAGCTGTCTTTAAATTTTGCGCAAATATCGAAACACGAAATTCTTCTATCATCCAGCGAACCGCTAAAATGTCATCAACAATAGGCTTGCCTTTGCTCTGTTTGGCAAGCAACGCTAAATAAACATCATTTACTTTCGCAACCTCTAACATTTTCAATCGGTCTTGGTTGGGATCAACCGGCAGCTTTTCCATACGTCTTAACATCGCTTGTAAGTAACGAGCAATATCTTCTAATCGTTGATGACCAGAAGCGGTCACAAAACCTTTGAACACCAGTAAGCCAAGTTGTTCTTTAATGTCGGCTTGTGCTTGAATAACCTCTAAAGACATTCGACCCTTTAGTTTTTTCCCTATTTCATGGGTTAAGGTTAATACTTTTTCTACTTTTAATGCTGACACGAGCACACAGTCGGCAAGTTCAGCACGAACATGGTCTTTAGCTTTTTCAAAATCATTTTGGTTACGTGGTATGTCGCCATGCTCTTTCACCAAGTGCTGGCAAGCAGCGAGTATACAATCGTCTAATAAATCAGGTATTGAACCAAAAGGGTTAAAATATAGGCTTAACTTAGCTTTATTAGGCAATTTTTGTTGTAGATATTTAACTGGAGAAGGTATGTTTAATAAAATTAAACGACTCACACCATTAACCATCGCTTGCTCAGCAAGACTTTCTTGTTCAAATAATTCTATAGCAACCGTTTTATTTTTATCAACTAAGGCTGGAAAAGCTTTTATGGTGATATTAGCAATATTTTTTTCATAGCCTTTGGGAATGTTGTTGAAATCCCAGCTAGTAATTTGTTCACGTTCTATTCCTTTATCAGCCACTTTCTTAATTGATGCTTTTACTTTTCCTTGCAAAGAGGCTTTTAACTGTTCAAGCTTACGGCTTTGATTAATAAGCACACCTTTTTCGTCAATCACCTTAAAATTCATCGTTAGGTGAATGGGCAATTCAACATCTTGCCAAATATCTTCGGGTAAACGCACCCCCGTCATTCTTAATAAATGTTTTTCAACAGCGGCAACTAACTTACCGTCCCCCTCACTAATCGCTGACAAACAAGCTTCTGCGTAGTTAGGAGCCGGCACAAAATTTCGTCGTGAAGATTTAGGTAAGCCTTTGATCAAGGCAATAATAAGTTCTAGTCGCAACGCTGGAATTAACCAATCAAAATCACGATTTTCAATTTGATTCAAAATACCTACAGGAATATGTAAGCTTATCCCATCATCTATATCGCCAGGGGTAAAATGATAACTTAACGGCAAGGTCAAATTACCTTGATGCCAAACATCAGGATAATCGTTGGCCGATAATACTTTAGCCGTTTCGTTTAATAAAAAGGCTTCGGTAAAATTAAGTAACTGTGCATTTTTTTGTTTAGACTTTTTCCACCATGACAAAAAACTACGTTGGCAAATAATGGTTTCTGGTAACTTTTCATCATAGAACTCAACTAAACGTTCTTCATCGACTAAAAAGTCTTTACGGCGAGCTTTTTGCTCTAACTTCTCAATGCTCGCAACCAGTTGGTGATTTTGCTGATAAAATTTTTCATTAAGGGTGCTATCACCATTGACTAATGCTTCACGAATAAATATCTCACGGCAGGTATGAGGTTCAATATGATTGAAGCTGATCTTTCTTTTCGCAACTATGGTCAGGCCATATAGCATCACTTGTTCAAAAGCCATTACCGCACCTTGCTTTTTCTCCCAGTGCGGTTCGCTATAATTGCGCTTAATAAGATGTTCAGCTAAAGGCTCTATCCATTGTGGGTCTATCTTTGCGACCATACGGGCAAACAAACGGCTGGTTTCAACCAATTCAGTTGCCATTATCCACTTAGGTGATTTCTTTGCGACACCCGACCCCGGAAATATGAAGAATCGGCTATTGCGTGCACCTTTATATTCTCTGTTTTCGTCAAGTTGCCCTAAATGACTGAGTAAACCTGACAAAATAGCTTGGTGAATAATATTGTTATTATTACTTTCTACTGGCTCAGTTTTTTTACTTACATCGCTATTATTAGCATCTAACGATGGCGGAGTATATTCAACTCCGCTCATTGGAATGTTTAAATCGCGCAGTGTATGTTTAAGCTGACTAAAAATGTCTTGCCATTCACGAATACGCATATAAGCTAAAAACTCTTTTTTACACATATTTCGAAATTGGTTATTAGTCAGCGCTTTTTGTTGCTGTTGAATGTAGTGCCACAAATTAAGCAAGCTGATAAAGTCAGACTCTTTGTCTTTAAAGCGATTATGTTTTTCATCTGCCGCTTGCTGTTTTTCATGGGGACGTTCACGCGGATCTTGAATACTTACCGCACTAACAATAATAAAAATTTGCTCAATACAGCCCAAATCAATAGCAGACAGAATCATTTTTGATAAACGTGGATCGGTGGGGAATTTTGCTAACATCCGCCCCGCTTTGGTTAATACCACTTTGTTTTGCTGTTTTTCTATCGCTGCTAATTCTTCAAGCAATGAAACACCGTCATTAATATTACGACTGTCCGGTGGCTGAACAAAAGGAAAGTCACTGATTTCGCCGAGATCAAGCGCCAGCATTTGTAAAATAACTGTCGCTAAATTAGTACGTAATATTTCAGGATCAGTAAATTCAGGGCGACCAAGAAAGTCCTCTTCACTGTATAAACGTAAACATACACCCGCTGAAACACGACCACAACGCCCTGCTCTTTGATTAGCACTGGCTTGAGAAATAGCTTCTATAGGCAAACGCTGTACTTTAGTGCGGTAACTGTAACGAGAAATACGCGCGGTACCCGGGTCAATAACATATTTGATACCTGGTACGGTTAAGCTGGTTTCTGCAACGTTAGTGGCGAGCACAATATTACGGCCACTGTGTGGTTTAAAAATTCTATTTTGCTCTTGTACCGTTAACCGTGAATATAAAGGCAACACTTGGGTGTGTCGTAAATTTGCTCTTTCTAAGGCTAATGCGGCGTCTCGTATTTCGCGCTCGCCATTAAGAAAAATAAGAATATCGCCTTGGCTGATATGACCAAGTTCGTCAACGGCTTGCAAAATACCACTAATGATATCGTTACTACTTACTTCTTCTGTTTCATCATTATTGTCGCCATTAAGCGGACGATAGAGGATTTCAACAGGGAATGTTCGCCCCGAGACTTCAATAATAGGCGCGGGTTTGCCGTCTGCTGAAGCAAAATGCTGTGAAAATCTTTCTGGGTCGATGGTTGCCGAAGTAATAATGATTTTTAAATCAGGACGTTTAGGTAATATTTCGCGCAAATACCCCAATAAAAAGTCTATATTTAAACTACGTTCATGCGCTTCATCAATAATAATCGTATCGTATTTTCGCAGTAAACGGTCATGTTGCATTTCTGCCAATAAAATACCGTCGGTCATTAATTTTATATAGCTATTTTCACTCACTAAGTCATTAAAACGGACTTTATAACCAACCGCGTCGCCTAATGTTGTCGATAATTCATCAGCAATACGTGTAGCAACTGTTCGCGCCGCAATACGACGTGGCTGAGTATGACCAATCATGCCGTCGATACCGCGACCTAAAGCAAGACATATTTTTGGAATTTGAGTCGTTTTGCCCGAGCCTGTTTCACCCGCAATAATAATCACTTGGTTTTCAGTTATCGCTTTAGCGATAACGTCAGAATTTTGTGATACCGGCAAATCTTCTGGATAGGTGATTTTTGGAACATTCTGAATTTTACGCTGCTTTTTTTCGATTGACTCATCAATATGGGCAGAAATTTGACTGAGTGATTTTTGCTTTTTGTCACTATCAGTAATTTTCTTACTCGACATTAAGCGCTTTTTCAAACGAAACTGATCAGATTTAAAACACAATCCAAGGCGGCTAAAAAGCTTATCAATGTTAATAACTTGGCTGCGCTGAGATTCAGAAGAGGTAGTAATAGATTTTTCAGAAGACAAGGTTGACCCAAACAAAATAGCAAAAAATAATTTTACCAGCTTTATTAAGTCTGTACCACTTCAATCAAGTGGTACAAATAGACAGTGTGAAATTAACTCAGCTGACTAAGGTTTAAAGGTACTTCGAGTATATTGATCAATACCGTATAGAACATCATTACGACATATAGTACCCAGTAAAATACCATCTTCGTCTACCACTGGATAAACTTTAGGTTTATTCTGTAACATGCTTTGCGCAAGTTCTATGACACTGTCAGAGGGTTTAACTGATAATACTTCTTTGCGCATCAATGCGGCAACATCACTCACATGTTCATTATGATAAATCGTCTGTAGCATTGTTGCTAAAACATCACTTTCAGAGAGAAAACCAATAACACGATTATTACCATCGATCACTGGACCACCAATTTGCTTTGTTTTTAAAAAGCGCAACGCCGCCTCTTCAACCACCATTTCTGAAGTAAAAGTAACTGGATAGTGGTTCATATAGTCTTTTACTTGGATACTCAACATAGTTATTACCTCACTAAAATCAAAAATAAAATGCCCAACCAATAAAAATAACTGTAGACGCTTTTATTTAATAAATCATGAATTTAGTGAAAATAATTTTTTTATTTTTAATAAACATAGCTTGATTAAAGTAAAGACAGTAAAACGGGATCCGGAGAATTTTTTATGGTGTTTGTTAAAGCATGATAGGAAAGTGAAAATTGTTTTCGTAAATGTGATTTTAAATGAGGTTTTACCGCGTTAGGTCTTATCGCTTTAAGCAAACAAAATAGCGCTAAAGCATGCACTGTTTCATTTTCTGGCAATGCCGACTGACGGTTTGCATTAGGATTATTACACGAGCCACAGCCGCCTCTAAATTGATAAGCTGTGTTACTAAATATAATACCAAAGCCCATAAAACAAGCGATAACATCAACGGCTTGAGGAATAAACTCTTTGCCACCTGGTGGTAAACTAGCTTGTTGAACAATCAGGATATTCGCAAGGTTTTGTACAATCGACGAAATAAGATCTTGTGGCTGATTAACTTGATTTTCGCCATAAGAAAGCATGATCGGCTGTTGTTGGAGCTTCGCTGTATCTTCTTCACTTAATTTAGCAAAGGGCGTATTGTCACCACGACAATGGTCAACCATATTAAACGGTGGAATGGTTATTTGCTGAGTACCCGCAAAAAACTGCTCTGGTGTGATCAATATAATGGGCCACTGCTGCATACCAGCATAGGTGGTTGTTTGTTTAAAAATACTCAGTGCCATTTCATGAACACTAGTTACACTACCTTGATAAAATTGATTATTAGGTAATACAAGCTGACTATTGTTTTTAAACTCTGCAACATCAAAATGTGTAAGCGCCCAAGAAAAAGTATCGAGGATCCATTGATGACTATCTTGGTCAATGGCATCACTTACATCAATTTTACTCGCCGGTTTTATAATATTTAATAGTTTAGCTAGCATAACCAATAATTACTCAGTAAGTTGCGGTTCATCAGTTGTTTGAACAGCCGCTTCTTTTCCTTCTAAAAGTGCTCGTTCAGCTTTTGAAACATAACGGGGCTTGTTGCTGGTATGTAATTTAGCATTGGCTTTTTTCTGCTTACTTTTTAACGCGGCATTTATTTTTTTCTTACGATTCATTTTATTTTTCTATATTTAAATTTATAAAGCGTTATTTAAACGCACAGACCCTATCATTAAAATAGGCATTTATTACTTAAGTAATGGATGGTCTTCGGGTAATTGCTTTGCTATCCACATTGCTAATCGATGTTTCATACTAAGCAAGTCTTCACCATCAGCAGGCGAAGCTTGAATAAGCTTGTCGTTAACCAATAGACGGTACAAGCTTTCAACCTTGTCTTTTGAAGCATTGGTGGCAGAAAAACCATTATAACCTCGGTTCATCGCATATTTTTCGCCAACTTCAATCGCTTTTTTTAATAAAGCGGTTTCATTCTTTAACTTTTTAGGTTTTTTCATTGGGCTTCTTTTATTGTGGCTTCACATCAAAGTAAAAGGCATTTAATTTACTGCCATCAAGGTCGATTCGTTATTTATAGCTTGAAAGTAACACTTTGGTAAACTGCTCGGTAGTAATTTCTTTTCCATGTTGAGTGATTAATCCCTCAAGATGAGTAATATCAGCCTCTAACGACGACATAGTCAGTGTATTGTCATCTAATAAATAAAGTTGCTTTAGGCTAGCATAATAAAATTTCAAAATAATTAAGGCATTTTCATCACCATTAACACTCGCTTGTTTAATTTTTTTCAAACGACGATAAATAATATTTTGCGTTTGTTTAAGTTGCCAAACATAATAAATTTCATTAAAAAAGGGGGTGTTTTTTAATTGTCTTAGTATCCCTGCACACGTTAACAATGCCAGAATAACGCCTAAAAAGTTATAACGAAAGTTACTGGTTTGCTGACCCGACTCTATCGCGGTATTCATACTCGCTTGAGCCATGGTATCAAGCGCTAAAGGCTCAGCAAATACCGCAATCAATATACCACCAAAAGCAATGGCTAATATTGCGAAGGTAACAATAAAACCAACAATCACTTGATTAAGCTTACTGCGATAAGCTTTTTTATCTATGTCTTTTAACGTCATGGTACAACTTATTAATGGGTTACTAAAATTAAAACGTTATTCTAACGTAATTTCTTTCAGTAAACCCTATTCTCTAGCTTTATTTTTTATAGAGGTCGACACCTGAATAGCGTGTTGTTTTTGTCGTGACTCCTTGTCGCCAAACATTCGCTAAGGTAGCTATACTCAGTTTTTTCTTAGCCCGAGTAATAGCGGTATACATTAATTCCCTAGAAAGTAATTTATTATCAGTTTGTTCCGGTAATACCATCACAACATGTTCGAACTCACTGCCTTGAGTTTTATGAATGGTCATCGCATAAACGGTTTCATGCTGAGGTAAACGCGCCGGATTCACCCACTTATATTCATTGTCTGCTTGCTCAAAAACAGCCATTAAATGGCCCGACTCATTTTTCCACAATAAACCAATATCGCCGTTGTATAAACCTAGTGAATAATTATTAACATTGATCATAATAGGTTGCCCGCAATAGCGAGTATCAAAAGCATTAATATCACCGCGTTTAATCAGTATATTTTGTACTTGTTCGTTTAACGACTCAACCCCCTGCTCACCAACACGTGTTGCGCATAAGATACGAAATTTTTGTAATTGTTTAAAGGCAGCAGACACTGTTTTTTGCGCAAAAATGGGCGCGTAATACTCACTGACGAATGCCGTTAACCAAGAACTAGTTTTACCTTCGAGTAAGCATAAGGTATTCCCAGACTGAGGCACGTCTTGGTGATTATTATCTATAACTGGTTTTTCTGTTAATAGTTGCCAACTTTCGCTAAAGCGACCATTAATAACATGGCTCGCTATTTTTCCGATCCCACCTTCACCATCAAAACGTCTACTTTTGTCAAGAAACACCACGTGATCTGCGGCTAGGGTCAACCCTGATGATTTTGGCGACTTTTTCCACTGAGGTAAGTTTGCACATTGGCTGACTTGGCTTAAATATTGATGATTCTCGGGGCTGTAGCCACGATGAGGCTTAGGTGCTAAATCGTTAAGTACGCTACCAGCAGCAACGGACGGCAGTTGATCAGCGTCGCCTAAAAGTATGATTTGGCAATGGCTAGGTAAAGCTCTAAAAACTCTTACCATTAACGCCAAATCGACCATTGACACTTCGTCAATTAACAGCACATCAATATTCAGTAAATTGTCTTGGTGATGGCGAAAGTTAACACTGTTAGGAATAACACCTAAGAGTCGATGCAGCGTTTGTGCCTCTTGCGGTATTTTTGATAAAACCGCTGCGCTTATTTGTCCTGTAAATCCTTGCAAAGCATTAGTGACTGATTCAGATAAACGTTGAGCCGCCTTACCCGTTGGCGCTACCAAGGCTATCTTTAAGTCTGCATTGGGCTTTTCATTTGAGCTTGAGCTTGAGTTTAACATCACCAAAGCTGCTAACAACTTAGTCACCGTATAGGTTTTACCTGTGCCTGGCCCGCCAGCGATAATACTGAATTTTTTATTAATGGCATTGGCGACCGCAACCATTTGCCAATCTATTTCATTGTTATCATCTGCTGACTGTTGCTGTGGAAAGAGTGTTGCTAAACAGTTTTTAATATCAACGGCGTCAAATGTTTGTACATTTGAATCCTTGGCTTGAGCACTTTTAGCTGAAATAAAAGTCAGTAACTCTTGCTCAAAATGGTAATAACGACGTAAATAAAGGTTATTTTCATAAAAAACAATAGCATGGTTATCATCAGCCATAATAGACAACTGTTCACATAAGCTGACTAGCTGTGGTTGCTCAGCAAAGGTAAAACCGTTATGAGTAACAATACCTTGTTTATCGCAGCTATAACCAAAACGTGTACACGCGATGGTGGCTAAAGGTAAACAACTATGGCCTGCCCTAAGGCTTTCACTGAGGGCAATCAGTAAGTGAAAAAGTTGTTGGTTGTCATTATTGTTATGCTTGTCGCGATTAACTAGGCTTTGTTGAATTTCTTTTGCAAAAAAGTAGTCAACCGCTTCAATATTATTAAGCTGCTGTTGAGCATGACTGAACTGCTTATATAACACTGCCATATGCTTATTCAACTCCTAAAAACAATTGATCAAGTGCGGCAAGTTCGTGCGCCTCGATTTTTCGATAGTAAACACCACAATTAATGTGTTCAACTTGGTCAGTCATACCCCGTAAATATAAATAGTAAGTGCCGCCAAAATGCTGTTCTACGTCGTAATTATCTAAGCTGTGACTTAAATAACGGTGCAAGGCTAACGCATAAATCAAGTATTGTAAGTCATAGTGATTTTTTTCAATATTCTCTTTCATTGCTTGCTGGTTATAGTCACTAAAATCATTGCCTAAGTGGCTGGACTTATAATCACAGATATAATATTTATTATTATGCTCAAAAATCAAATCGATAAAGCCGTGCATCATACCTTTTAGCTGCTGGTATGCCGGTAAACGAACAATTGATTGCTGTGTTGATTGACTATGCGTATTACGATGTTTCGACAATATCTGGGTTAATTTATCAGTACTCGCTGAGCACATTGGATAATAAAATTCACTTTCTCGCAGTGTTTTTGTTTGCTTTAAGTCAGCTAAGCTAAAGGGCTCGCTATTATCAATCTCTAATGCGCTATCACCCAACGGCGAATTAATCATTTGCGCTAACCAACTCTGCAGATCTTCAGCTTGATAACCCGCAGTTAATTCTCCGTACTTTTGCAAGGGCCAATGCATAGCTTCTTGCCAGTCGGGGGCATTAAAATCGGTATGTTCTAAAATATCATGCAATAAATTACCCGTATGAGCTCCTTTTGCTAAATTAAAGCGTAATAAACTACTCGCTTGCATTGCACTAGATTGAAGCTCAGTCATGCTATTTTTTTCGAGTGGGTTATCTCGATCAGGCGAAGATACACCGCCGTGACGTAAATTTCGACTTAAGGCTGAAAATGAACTTAGCCACCAATCGCGTTCTATTTTACCGTTAAAGTGAGCAACTTGACCGGTTTTATCACTAACTTCCGCTAATGGCGCTTGTTGAGCAATAAGCTCACTGGCGTTTTCTAATGATGATAGGGTCACTAAACTGATGTTGTTAGGTTCATCATTAACCAGTTGGCGTAAGTTTTCTTCAATATCTTGCTGACTTTGCCACTTTAACGCTCTACCCAGTGGCGAATGCTCGGCTTTATCAAAAGCGGTTGTTAAGATATAACAACGTTTTTCTGCTCGGGTTACCGCAACGTATAATAGCCGAATGGCTTCAGCGTAAGCCTCATTGGCCATTGACTCCTTAGAATGGTCAGAGCCATCTAAACTTAATTTGAGCTGGTGGTTTTCATCATGATACTCAATAAAGGTCACCGAGCTTGCACCGAACTTAAGTGGGTCTTTATGTCGGGTGGCAAAAGGAACAAACACCACCGGGTATTCTAAACCTTTTGAGCCATGCTGGGTAATAATGCGTATTAAATTATCATCACTTTCTAGACGTAACTCGGCTTCAATTTCAGGATCGTCAACCCGACTTTGTTGTTCAAGCCAATAAAGTAATTCTTGTGGTTGACGGTGGCGTTGACTGGCCGTTTGCAGTATTTCAAATAAATGCAATAAATTGGTTAAAATGCGATCTTGGTTTTCATCGGCGATACAAAAATGGTCATGCATTAATTTTAATGCCATCGAAATAAAGCCTTTATACAACCATTCATTACGTAGTTGCTCAAAATCAAATTTCAATGTTTGCCAAGCAAGTTCATTTTCTTGTAATTCACGATATTTTTCAGGGTGATAGTCGAGTAAATCACAGGCAATGGCAGCACTAAAGTAGCGTTCATTTTCAACAAACAAGATCCCTTTTAGCAGCTGTATCAATTGCTCTGTTTGCTCACTTTTCATTAAGTTAGCGCGATTACTCATAAAGACTGACGCTAAATTAGCTTGTTCTAACGCTTGTTTTATATCACGTGCTTCAGCGCCATCACGCACTAAAATAGCAATATCTTTTGAGCTTAATTTATGGTTATTTTCGTTAGTAGGCGCGGCAAGTAAATTGATAATTTCATTGGCACACCAAGTGGCCATCACTGGGCGAAAACTTTGAGCAACCGATTTTTTTGCTTCTTCATCAACAAAATGCACAAATTGTAAGGCGTTATCGGTAATTGCTTTATATTTAATAAGTGCTGGCGGTGAAGCTTTTACTGGAATATAGGGAATATCGTAACCAAACACCCGACTATTCCCTTGAGTAACATCAACTTTATCGGTGATCGCTTCGCCATAAAATAAGCGGTTATAGCCAGCGATCATTGCTGGTGTTGACCGCCAATTCGTATCCATTAACCACTGTTGGTCACAATCTTTTCGGGCAGATAAATATGCAAAAACATCGCCCCCTCGAAAACCATAAATCGCTTGTTTGGGGTCGCCTATCATGTATAAAGCAGCCGTACTTTGGTGATAATATATGGCTTCTAGTATCGAGAATTGTAAGGGATCGGTATCTTGGAATTCATCAACTAACGCCACCGGATATTGTTCAAATAGGGTTTGTGCTAGGACTTGTGCGTTACTGCTTTTCGCTTGTAAGCAATTAGCCAAGGTTGAAATAAGATCGTCAAAACTTAAAATATTGGTGGTGCTTTTTTGTTCTGTGATATTGGCGCGTATTTGATAAATACCTTCGCGGACAATGACCAGTGCCTTGACTTTTTCAATTTTTTTAGCCAGGGATTTCAATTCAGCTTTAACCATTTTTACGGGTTCAAATACCGCTAACAGTTCAATTTTACCCACCGAGCGCGCGTAACGCTTGCCATCAATAAAACCATCTGGCATTTTTTCATCAGCAACCCCCAGATCTTCAGCAAGTCGATGTAACCATTGTATTAATGAGTCAAGCTCTTGTTGACGTTTTTCACGTTCACTGCCTTTTTTAACATCAATAAGGTACTGAGTAAGCAGTGGTAGATTGTTCTCGAGGTTATAAACCGCTTGCTGTACTAATTCGGTAAATAACTGCTCTATTGCAGTAACATTGACGACATCAAGCGCATTATGTTTACTAATAGCTTTAGAGAATTGACTGAGAAAGTTTAACGGATTTGGCCAAAACTGCATCACTTGCTTAAAGTGTTCAGGACTATCTTTTGCCAATACTCGATACCAATCTTGGCAAGCTTGTAGCACTAAATCTTGGCAATTAGTTTCCATTTGCGCGTTAAAGGCCACACCACTAGCAAAGGCATGTTGGCTTAACACCCGTTTACAAAAGCCATGTATGGTTAATATTGCCGCTTCATCTAAATATAACAATGCTTGGCGCAAACGTATCTTTGCCGACTTTTCATCAATGTGCTGACTTATCGCGCTAAAGAACTCATCGCTGACAATTAACTCGTCCCAATGGTTAAGCGCTTGGCGAATAAAACTATCGATACGGCCACGTAGCTCCTCGGTCGCATCTTTGGTAAAGGTCATAACCAGTATTTGTTCAACAGGCAATTGCTTTTCGAGTAATAGCCGTAAATACAAGCGGGTGATATTAAAGGTTTTACCGGTACCGGCACTGGCTTCAATTAAGTGCTTACCCTGCAACGGGATCTGGTGAGCAATAAGATTATTCATCTTCATTTTATTTGCTCCTGAGCTTGCCACATCGGTTGATAAAGTGCGGTGAATGTTGATTGGTACTCGGAAAATTCAGGACATTGCTGCCAGAAATAATGCATATAAGGGTCTTGTCCTAGGGGTTTTACCACGCTAAGCATACTGCCACTGTCAGACCATAGTTTTTCAAAACTACTTTGCGCAAAGGCTTTAGCTTTAAAGAATTTTTCAATCAATTCAGTATTAAGTAATAAAGCTTGCTGTTGCCCTTTAAGATAGGTCTCAACAATAAAAGCGAGTTGTGCCTGGGCATTGTCTATTTTACTAAAACGGTACTGTGTTGGTTTTTGATTTTTAGTATCAAAATAAAAACCTTTAGTGACATTCACCTGCGCAAGCATATTTTGCTCTTCGGTTAAATGAGCCGCATTTAAGTTCGAGGTATTTGCTTGCCAGCACTGCATAATAATTTGATGTAGATAAAGGCCAAACAAGTCTTTGCCTTTTGCCGAAGAGCTGCGATAAAACATTAAGCTGTCCGCTTGCACCGGGAAATTAGCACTGAGGGTAAAATGACTGTTATCGGTAAGTACCACATCAAGCTCGGTATTGATAAACGTTATCGGTAAGCTGTCGTTGGTTAATTGGCTTTGACTTTGAATGAATTCACTAAAGGTTTCACTGTCATCACGCCAGCGCTCTAGACTATCATGGGTACTGGGTAAATCAGGAAAAACGCCGCTCACCCCTGCCGCACTTACCGCAGAAGAAATCTCATCTTCGCTGCTACCCACGAGATAAAGCGCTAACAGCTGTTGACGTAACAAATAACTCTGCAAGAAGTTTTCACTGAATGGTTCAGTATCATCAAGTTGTGTTTCGTGGCTTTCAAAGAACAACTGCAAGTGTCGTTGAGCAAAGGCTTTTGCCGGATGCTGAAAAAAGCGGATCAGTTCATTAATATCGACAACTTTAGGATCATCATCAGCAATGATCGAAAGTGGTAACAATAAAGCATCGCTTTGTTGGATTTTTTTAGCTGATTTAAGTTTCAACCAATTAGGGTCAAAGCTTTTAAATTTGCCTAAATAGTTATGCTCACTGAATGCTTGCATGGGTAATTGTTTAATATCTGAAGATCGATCACCATTACCATTTTCGTCATTGCCAGCCTCAGCATTATGTAACTGCCAGCCATAGCCTGCTTCTAAATATTCCATCAATTCTTTCAGGACAACCGATGGCTGCTTTTCATTATTATTGCGAATATTACGGCCTTGATAGCTTAAATATAATGACTGTCGCGCCGATATAATGGCTTCTAAAAACAAGTATCTGTCGTCACCACGGCGCGATCTATCACCCAATTCGCTTTTACTACTCGCCATAAGATCAAAACCTAGCGGTTGGCGTTGTCGAGGAAATTCGCCATCGTTCAAGCCTAAAATAGCAATCACTTTAAAGGGAATACTGCGCATCGGTAACATCGAGCAAAAGGTTATCTGCCCAACCATAAATTGCCGACCAGGATCGGGCTGACTAAAATGATTTGTCAGAAAGTCACGTACCACACTCAAACTGATATTGGGCTGATAATTGGCATGTTGACAGTATTCGGCCAAAGAGCCGATCGCTTGGTCAATAACGTTAAAGGCCATTTCGTCGGTTACTTCAAAAAGACTATTTAACATCGTTAATAAAAATTGTTGCCACTGATTGGCTGATTTATCTTGGCCAAGTTGTTGGGAAAAATGCTGTAATTGCTCGATAATCAACATTAACTTACCCAGTAAAATGGCATCGTTGCCCTCGACATTTGGTAAATACAGTTGTTCATCTACATATATTGAACGGTCAGAAAAAGCAAAGCCACGCATTAATCGCGACAAACCTTGTTGCCAGGTAAAAGCATTATTAACTTCGAGGCTATGCAAGACCTCTTGCTTATGTTGCTGGTCAACGCCCCAATGCACACAAGCTTGCTCAAGCCAAGCAGACATTTTGTCTAGCTCTTCAAGACTAATTGAAAATTTATTTTGCATGGCAGGTAAACGTAACATGCCAATGATTTGGGAAACTTGAAAACGACTATCGGGTAAACTCAGTAATTGGGTAAAAGCGGCGACAACGGGCTCTGCATCTTTGCTTACCCGGTCGGCAATAGAACAAGGTAATGGCGGGATTTTATCCGCTAAGTCTTGCCAGCCTCGTGCAAATACAGCACTAATATAAGGGGCATATTGTTCAACTTGTGGGCACATCACTAATACATCTTTGGGGGTTAAGGTTTTATCATCATTAAACTGATGCAGTAACCAGTCGTGCAAGCCTTGTACTTCACGTAATGCGCTGTGTGCGCTAGAAAAAACAATCGAGTTGTCTTGTTGGTTTTTGGCGGTGCTTCTTTGATCAGTTAACGTTAAAATGTCTTGTTGAACTTGCTGCAAAACCGAAATATTTTCTGCTCCATCACTTTGTTCAACCGCATCAAAAACTTCAATATTTACCGTTGAATAATCGTTAAGCAAGGCCATAAACTCGCGGCCCTGCTGACCTAAATTAGCTAACAAAGGGTTACCAACATTTACGGTAATATCATCGTGCCCGACGACCCATTTTGAGAGTAGATTAATCGCTTGTTTTTCTGATTGTATATCGCCCCAATAATCAAAACAGGGATTAAGATGGAAAAAATGTACATCAAGATGTTCACTTATCGCTTCAATAAACGATAACCACATTGGCGCCATCGCATTGATACCAAAAAAAGATAAGCGCGGTGGCAATAAGTGCTTTTTGCTAACAATATTTTCAATGGCTTTATTGACTAACTCAAGCGGGTTATAACTTTGCTCTTGCGTTAACAATTGCCATAATTTTGCTTGCCATTTTTCAACAGCTAACGCTTGTTCTTTATTAACAAAACTTTGGCTGCTCTTACCTTGATGCCAATCATTAATCCACTGTGGCCTAAAAATCAAATATTGCTCATATAAATCAGCTAATTGACAAGCAAGTTGATAGCGTTTCAAGGTTTGCTGTTCGGTAAATACTCTTGGGTTGTCTTGCTTTATTTTTTCAGATTCGCCAACAGATCTATTGGCTAAGTCATCTTCATCAGTAGCGCCCCCTAACCAGTATTGGCTTGCACTGGAAAAATCAGGGTCTTGTATAACAACAGCACTAGCGAGTAACTGATCTATTCGCCATGAAAGTACTTCACGAGAGAATGGCGATTGATCGGGAACATCTTCATCACTTGCCATGCTTCTGACCAGTTTCCATAAAAACTGTGACGGCAAGGCATAACTGATATTCATGCTGATGCCGCGTTGTTGGGCTAACGACATATTAAGCCAATGCTGCATACCGGCATTTTGCACAACAATCATTTCTTGGCTGAAAATAGGAAGTGGTGAAACCTGTTGGATTTTATCGAGAAGTGCTAATAAATTTTCCATTTTATTAGCAGGATAAAGATAGAACAATATGAAGGCCTTAGGTGCAATATTTTCTGCCTAAATTTAAGCATAACAATACCAATAAAGCTATAAAAATCAGCTAAGTTATTGTGGTGAAACGGCTAGTTTTATTGAATAAAGTCTAGATGTCTTTGAAAATATTCACCTAAAAAAGGCACCGAATATTTTTCACCTAATATTGCATAATAGATAGCCATCAACCAGATAATAAATACAAAAACACTGGCTGCCCAGCCAATAAGAGGAATAAAGGACAAAAGCGTAAAAGTTAATACTAGGCCTAAAGATTGTTTTAAATGAAAAGTAGAAAAACTTGACCGATTACCACTATATAGCAGTATCGCAATACACCAACCAATAACGGTAAAGTAACTGATCACCGCGGCAAACTTTGCCATGTCAAAATTCGATTTACTCGGTATATGAAAATGTCCCATAGCCAAAGACTCAAATGAAGTCATAAATTAAGGTTAGTTGAAAAATTTTCTTTCGACAAACATATAAACGAGTAACTTTTATTAGTTTGTTTTAAATAAACACTTTTCATAAAAATAATTCATGCTTTTCTCATCATTATTGACCCTAATCAACAAAGACTTACCCCAAGTTGTGACATGCTAATTCATTGTACCGCCTTAGAGAGACACTTTGCTGACAAAGTTAAGTATCTTTAATGACTACCACTTACACAAACAGGATATTGGAAATCGCTAATGGACATAGATTTTGATGAAATCACCTATTTAAAAAATCCAGGTTCTCTTTTACTAAAAGCCGATTATATACAGTTTTTAATGACATTGACCGGGCCTACAGTAATTGATATTACCGGCAGTGATCAAGATAAATGTCGGGTATTTACCACACTATTACATGGCAATGAACCTTCTGGGTTAATTGCCATGCATCGTTGGTTAACGGCTAATGAGCAACTACCTGTGCCAACAACCAATGTCCGCTTTATTATTTGCTCGGTTGAGGCCGCTAATATTTCGCCGTTATTTAGTCGTCGTTATCTTGATGGCGGTAAAGATATTAATCGCTGTTTTTCTGGTGATAAAATTCCAGATTGTGGCTTTTGTCAACGAGCTTTACTGATAGAGAAAGCCATAAAAGAGGTTAATCCAGAACTTCTTGTTGACTTGCATAATTGTGCAGGGTCTGGACCTGCGTTTGCTATAGCACCGATGATAACGCCTGAGGTGTTATCAATAACGTCTTATTTTTGCCAGACCCTTATATTATCAGGCTTACAATTGGGAACATTAATGGAACGAAAGTTTGATTGCCCAATGATCACGGTAAAATGTGGCGGTAGCAAGGACGAACAGTCTCATCATGTTGCTTACCAAGGTTTAAAGCAGCTGACCTTAAATAAACAAGCTAAAACCTTCCAACAAAATAGAGCGGTTGATATTATTTATCGACCATTACGTTTAGAGTTAAAACCACACACCCCTTTAACTTATGGTGATCACGATGAAGGCTTTAGTGGTGTTTGTATAAAATCAAATATTGAACAACTTAACTATGGTATTTCTCGAAAAGATCAAATGTTAGGCTGGGTTGATGACAAAGGACTTGATAATTTTGTTCTCATTGACGAGCATGGAAATAATGTGATTGATGATCATTTTAGCTGTCGTAAAAACATTTTAACCTGTGCCGTTGATTTACGCATTTTTATGGCAACTGAAAATAAAAACATCGCTTTAAATGATTGCTTATTTTACGTGATAAAAGTTTAGTCAACGGCCCAAAGAGTAAAAGATAACGTTTATTATGAGCTGGATAATAATAACAGTGCCCTAGTAAATAGGGCTAAATAGCTCCAAAAATGATAATGCTCTTTTTAACAAGGATTAACTTAGTGCTAACCAAACCCCTACCCCGGCCATAAGTGTTCCTGCTATTCGATTCATAAGTTTGACGTTATCTCCCTTCGAGAGGAAAATTCTCAGCGTTTTACCACCACTTGCATATAACATCATACAAGTAAACTCTGAAACCATAATCACAGCAACTAAAACCATTAACTGAGGAGTTATTGCCAATTGAGTATTAATAAACGGTGGTAGGAGTGAAACCATAAATGCCCACCCTTTAGGATTTGAAATAGCGGTAAACAAGCCTTGATTAAATAAGGTAAGTCGCCCTATATTCGCAGGCTCTTGGGCACTGCTTAGCGACATTCGCCCCTTTGACAACCACATTTGTACACCAACATAAACCAAATAGGCTCCGCCGATATATTTTACTACAGCAAAGACATCGGGATATTTAAGCATTACTGAAGCAACACCAACAACCGCTGCAATAGCCACTGCAGCAACGCCAATGAGTTCTCCTAGCATCATCCACAAGGTTCTTTTTACACCAATACTCATGCCGAGTGTTAGGGCTAATGTCATACACATTCCAGGGGTAATACTAACAAAGAAGAATGTTGGTATGAATATAACTAAAGTGGTGTAATCAATCATCAGGGTAACTATCTAAGTAAAATTTGGTGTAGCTTATCAGAAGATATAATTGAACTAAAAGCGACTCGACTGAAAATCGATAAAAAAACTTGTTTGTTCTTTATCATTATTCGCTGATTTTTTTTCTACTGTTAACCATAACCGCCAAACCATATTATCTTCAGAGCAGCTACCTAACATTGTTTCTGCAACAAAATAATTTTTCTCTGTGGTGATGTCCTCAGTAAAAAACAAGGGAATTTTACCCATAAACATTGTTTTTCCTTCCATGTAGCCAACGACACTATACGAATCTTCAGCGGAAAAGTTATCCTTAAGCAAATGATCTTTTTTAAGTTCAACCCGTATATCAAAAGGGTGTTCTGTTAGCACTTTCCCAACATTAAACTTAACTAACATCCTGCCAAAAATGGTTTTAACTTCACAGATGCTTTGCGAAGTTAAACACTGAAATGGCAAACTCACTTGTTGAGATTTTTCTTGGGCGTCACAGCTGACAATGCTGACTAAAAAAAAAGCAATAAATAGCCTTTTGTAATTAAAATTATTAATAGGACAGTCTCTCTTTGGTGCTTTATGTACATTAATCGTACTAAGCTTTTAAATATTATTGATCTACAACAAAATTACTGCATATTCTAATGACTTTTCGATGCAAAATTATTACTATATACGGGAGATTTTTTATCGCTAAATGAAATTTATATTTTCAATTGTAACTTATCATTGGCGCTTAGTTTTTTTAATCATAAAAAATCGTTTTACGTTAACAATTATAACTGCGGAAACCATAACATGTCTCAAAGTAATGCGTCATCAGTAGACTACAATTTTGATGTTGTACGTCAATTTACTGTTATGACAGTAATATGGGGAATTGTCGGTACCCTCGTTGGTGTTCTAATTGCAGCTCAATTAATTTGGCCTGCGTTGAATTTCGAAACACCTTGGTTGACCTACTCCCGTCTTCGTCCACTTCACACTAATGCAGTTATTTTTGCATTTGGTACAAGTGCCTTATTTGCTACCTCTTATTATGTGGTTCAAAGAACCTGTAAAACAACATTATTTGGCGGCAAACTTGCTTCATTTACCTTTTGGGGCTGGCAAGCAGTTATTGTGCTCGCTGTTATCACGCTTCCTATGGGCTACACATCAAGTAAAGAATATGCTGAATTAGAATGGCCCGTTGACATTTTAATTGCCATTGTATGGATAAGTTACGCCATCGTTTTCTTTGGGACACTCGTTAAACGTAAAACCTCGCATATTTATGTTGCTAACTGGTTCTTTGGTGGCTTTATACTAACTGTTGCGGTATTACACATTGGTAATTCAATGGTAATTCCTGTTTCTATGATGAAGTCTTACTCTATCTACTCAGGTGCTATCGATGCGATGATGCAGTGGTGGTATGGACATAACGCCGTTGGCTTCCTATTAACCGCTGGTTTCCTAGGTATGATGTATTACTTCGTACCCAAACAAGCTGAACGTCCAGTTTATTCTTATCGTTTATCTATTGTGCATTTTTGGGCATTAGTTTCTTTATACATTTGGGCTGGCCCACATCACTTGCATTACACTGCACTGCCAGATTGGGCTCAGTCTGTTGGTATGGTAATGTCTATCGTGTTATTCCTACCTTCTTGGGGTGGTATGATTAACGGTATTATGACGCTTTCTGGCGCATGGCATAAACTTCGCCATGACCCGATTCTTCGCTTCTTAATTGTTTCATTGTCTTTCTACGGTATGTCTACCTTTGAAGGTCCTATGATGGCAATTAAATCTGTAAATGCACTTTCTCATTACACTGACTGGACCATTGGTCATGTGCATTCTGGTGCTTTAGGCTGGGTTGCTATGGTGTCAATTGGTGCTATGTACCATTTAATTCCAGTGCTATTTAATCAAGGCCGCATGTACAGTATTAAGCTGATCAATGTGCATTTCTGGTTACACACAACAGGTATTGTTTTATATATAGTTGCTATGTGGATTTCAGGTGTCATGCAAGGGTTAATGTGGAGAGCGGTTAACACCGATGGTACGCTAACTTACAGCTTTGTTGAAAGTTTAACGGCATCATACCCATTCTACTTTATCCGTTTCGTTGGTGGTGTATTAGTTGTTGCTGGTTTCTTATTGATGGCTTACAACATGTTCAAAACTATCTATGCTGAAGACGAAAGTCTTAAGCCCGTTGCCATAGATTAGGAGGCTGACGATGAAAAATAAACATGAAAAATTTGAAACAAATGTTGGTTTGTTTGCTATTTTCACTATTCTCGCGATAAGTATTGGCGGCTTAGTTGAAATAACACCGTTGTTTTTTCAAAAAGCAACGACAACACCTGTTGACAACCTCAGACCTTACACCGCTTTAGAAATGGAAGGTCGTGATATTTATATCCGTGAAGGTTGTAATGTATGTCATAGCCAAATGATACGTCCTTTTCGCGCTGAAACTGAGCGATACGGGCACTATTCAGTCGCTGGTGAAGGCGTATGGGAACATCCATTCTTGTGGGGTTCTAAACGTACAGGTCCTGACTTAGCTCGTGTTGGTGGTCGTTATAGTGACGATTGGCATCGTGCGCATTTACTTGACCCTCGTTCAGTGGTTCCAGAGTCGAATATGCCTTCGTTTAGCTGGTTAGCTGAAAACAAGTTAGATGGCGAATTAACCGAGAAGAAATTAGCTACTTTTAATTTCTTAACGCGCAATCGCAGCCATAAAGATGAACAAGGTAATCGTATCCCGTTATATTCAGCTGCAGATTTAGCCGGTGCTAAAGACGCGGTTAAAGATAAAACGGAAATGGAAGCTCTTATTGCTTATTTGCAATCTCTCGGTCATGCGTTGAAATAATGATGATGGATTATGGCACCCTCAGAGGGTTAATAGCTTTATTAATATTGGCACTATTTATTATTATTGTGGTTTGGTCTTATTCTAAAAAGCGTAAAAGCGCTTTTGATGAAGCTGCAAACTCTATCTTCGAAGAAGATAAAGAAAAGACTGAGCTTAATGACGTGAATGGCAAACAGGAGACTAATAAAAATGTCTAGCTTCTGGAATATATGGGTTTGGGTTTTAACCCTAGGAACTTTAGTCGGTTGTTTTTTACTACTTCGCTATTGTTTAAAGAACTTTGCAGGTGTTCCTGAAGGTGAGTCAATGGGACACACCTTCGATGGCATCGAAGAATTGAATAATCCACTGCCGCAATGGTGGAGTACATTCTTCTTATTAACTATCATTTGGGCTTTTGGTTATTTAGCACTCTATGGTTTAGGTAATTGGACTGGATTTATTGGTTGGAAAAGCTCTAACCAAGGAATTTTGAATCTTGCTGAATCTAAAGCGCAGATAATCGCCGCAAAAGAAAATGGTTATTTAGTACAGTATGACCGTGAAATTGAAGCCGCCGATTTAAAATATGGTCCAATTTTTGATGCCTATGCTGCACGCACCATTGAAGACTTAGCCACTGATGAAGAAGCGTTAAAAGTAGGTCAACGCCTATATTTACAAAATTGTTCTCAGTGTCATGGTTCAAATGCAAGTGGTACTACCGGTTTCCCTAACCTAACCGATAAAGACTGGTTATACGGCGGAGACCCACAATCGATTAAGCATACACTTCTATATGGTCGTAATGCTAACGGTATGATCGCTTGGGGCTCAGCATTAGGTGATCAAGGCGTTAAAGATGTTGCCGCCTATGTACTGAGTTTAAGTGGTCGTGAAGTTGACGTTGCCAGTGCTGCTGCCGGTAAAGAAAAGTTCGCTCTGTGCGCAAGTTGCCATGGTGCTGACGGTAAAGGTAGTTTAGCTATGGGTATTCCTTTAGGAGCGCCGAACTTAACTGACAACATCTGGTTGTATGGCGGCTCTCCACGTGCCGTTGAGTCATCTATTAAAAATGGTCGAGCTGGTGTAATGCCCGCATGGAAAGATATTTTAGGTGAACAAAAAATACATCTTGTTAGTGCATATGTGTATAGTTTATCGCAAAAATAACTGCGTTTAATTAGTCTCAATATATCAGCCTTGCGGTATTATTACCGCAAGGTTTTTTTATATCTTCCAAGCCAAGAATAGTGAGTAAATTGTTGGTTTTTTAATAGTTCCCAATAGAAAAAAGTCGTATAATACGCGCACTTTCACCGACTGAATTTTTAATATGAAAACATCTTGGTATAAAGAGCCTTGGGCTTGGTTCGTTTTTATTCTCCCCGCTACCGCTGTTGTTGCTGGTATTTCGACTTACTTTATTGCTAACCATAATCCCGATCCATTAGTCGTTGGTGATTACTATAAAAAAGGTAAAGCAATTAACCTAGAAGTCTCTAAAGTAAAGCTTGCCCAAAAATTAGGGATGCGCTTTGCATTAAAACTGCAAGATAACGAATTAATTATCAAACCTACCGGTATTGATAAAGTATTCCCGGTGTTAAATCTTAATTTTTATCACCCGACTCTTGCTGATAGAGATTTCTATTTAGCACTCACGCCTGACGGTAATGGCTATTTTAGGCATGTCTTTGATGAACCAGTAAAGGGAAAATGGCGCTTAACCATAACGCCTTTTGAGAATCACTGGAAAATTCAAAATACTATTTTCTTACCTCAAAGTGAATTTATCGATATTATTCCTAATGTTAGAGAAGCTAACTAAGCGCCAATAGTCTCTATTAGCTTAGGTGTTGATTAACCTCACCTAAGCAACACCTCTATAAAAACCAATTATTTGCTTGGCCTCAACATATGAAAACACTTTGTTATCACTGCAGTGAAATTGTTCCTAATGGGTTAGATTTATCAATAAAAATTGAGAATACCATGCAGCCGATGTGCTGTATTGGATGTCAAAGTGTTGCTCAAGCGATTATTGATAACGGTTTAGGTGAATATTATCGTTTTAGAACAGCTCCCGCACTAAAAGGTGAGCCTCTGGTTCCTGAGCAGTTACAACGTAATAAGTTACTTGATGATGACAGCCTACAAAGTGAATTTACTTATAAAAATGATGAATATAACGAAGCAATTTTAACGATTGACGGTATAAGCTGCGCGGCATGTGCGTGGCTTATCGAAATGCAACTTATCAAGATAAACGGCTTAATTAAAATTAATGTAAATGCCACGACACAACGTGCAACTGTTCGATGGAATAATAGTGAAGTACAACTTAGTGAGCTGATTAATCATATCAGCAATATTGGTTACCAAGCCCTCCCTTTTAAAGCGAGTACCGCCGAAAAACTTAACAAAACCCAAAGTAATAATTATATTAAACGCCTAGGTATCTCTGGTATTTTAATGATGCAAGTCATGATGATCGCTTTTGGCTTATACTTTGGCGCCTTTTCTGGCATGGATGAGTACAACTTAATCTATTTACGCTATGCGAGCTTATTTTTGACCTTACCTATTGTCACCTATGGCGCATTACCCTTCTACAAGGGAGCTATTAATGCTTTAAAAGTGAAGCGTTTATCTATGGATGTTCCTGTTGCTATAGCGATTTCACTGGCATTTTCGGCCAGTGCTTGGGCAACAATCACTCAGCAAGGTGAAGTCTATTTTGAATCAGTATCGATGTTCACTTTTTTACTACTTATTGGTAAATTTTTAGAATTTAGAGCAAGAAGTCGCGCCGCGGAAGTCTCGGCTAACTTGCTTAAGTTAATGCCGATGATAGCGACAAAACTCATTGATGATAAAGGAACAGAAAAAGAAGTCATACTACCAGCAAAAAAACTTCGTCCTCTCGATATTGTACTCATAAAACCAGGCGAAGTGGTTCCCGCTGATGGCACAATAATTACAGGCAGCAGCCAACTGAACGAAGCGATGTTGTCGGGTGAGCAGTTACCCTTAAATAAATCAATAGGCGATACTGTCTTTGCAGGCACTATAAATGGTGACGGTAATATCAACGTTGAAGTTAAACAAGCCAGTGAACATTCTTTTTTAAGCCAACTGATCAGATTAAGTGAATCATCTCAGGCGCATAAACCCAAATTAGCAAAATTATCAGATAAAATCGCTCAATACTTTGTTGCGGTTATTTTACTAACCGCTATAGGCACTGCATTTTATTGGCAACAGCATTTACCTGAAGAAGCTTTTTGGATCACCTTATCGGTACTCGTTGCTACCTGCCCTTGCGCATTGTCACTGGCAACCCCCACAGCGTTAACCTGTGCGACCACACGCTTAAACCGTGAAGGTATCATGATCAAATCTGCACATGTTATGGAAACATTACCAAAATTAACCACTATTGCTTTTGATAAAACAGGTACCTTAACTTCTGGTGATTTTTCTATTAATGAAATAAAGCGCTTTAATAATGAAAAGCTTAACTATAGCAAGCAGCAGGTTTTAGCTATAGCAGCAGCGCTCGAGTCTTATTCTGAGCACCCTTTAGCCAAACCGTTTAAAGCATTTCGTGATTACTCCTACCATACTCAAGCCGTTGAAATTAAATCTGGTGCTGGTATTCAAGGGAAAGTGAACGGTCAATACTTTCAAATCGGTAAACCTAATTGGTTGCTTAGCGAATCAAGTATGTTGGCAGAATTTGCGACGGCTTCTTGCCTATTAGTAGCAGACAACCAATTAGTCGCTGCTTTTTACTTAAGTGATGAAATTCGCAATGATGCCCAAACGCTGTTAGATGACTTAAAGAAAAGTAATATTTATACCATCATGCTATCGGGTGATAACCCTGCTGGCTGTGAAAAAGTTCAGGCATTGCTACATTTAGACGAGATACATAGTACTTTGACTGCGGCTAATAAGATGGCGATAATAAAAAATCAGCCTAAAAACTCAACCGTTGCTATGGTCGGCGATGGTGTCAATGATACGCCAGTATTCGGCGCAGCCCATGTCTCGATTGCTATGGGGAGTGGCACCGATATAGCTAAAAGTGGTGCCGATGTTATCTTACTCAATAATCGTTTAAAGTCGATAACAACATTAAGACAGGTCGCCAATAAAACTCGTCGCATTATTTGGCAAAATTATTTTTGGGCATTCGGTTATAATGCTATCGTATTGCCCCTTGCCGTCTCAGGCTACATTACTCCCTATATGGCGGTTATAGGTATGTCTGCAAGTTCGATATTGGTTATCACTAACTCGTTACGTTTATTAAAAAAGTAAACGCAAACTTATAATAGAGCATAAAGACCATGAGCATTATTTATATTTTGATCCCCATAGCGATAATCCTAACCTCTATCGCCATTTATTTATTTTTTTGGGCAGTAAAAACTGAACAATTTGATGATTTAGAGAAACAAGGTATGAGTATCTTGTTTGATGAAGATGAAAACACTACCACCAAAAAGTCCACTGAAACCCATAGCGAAAATACAGCTAAAAATGATACGGGTAGTAAATAACAGCCATGTTGAGTATAGATTATTTATCGGCATTCATCATCGGCTTGTTAGGTTCGGGACATTGTATCGGTATGTGCGGTGGTATAACAACGATGTTAACATCTGCTATATCACCGCAACAAAAAGGCAGCGATAAATTTAAGCTGGTCGGTGCATATAATGTTGGCCGAATTTTTTCTTATAGCTTAATTGGGGCAATCGTTGGATTTAGTAGTTCTATTGCAATAAAGAATATTGGCGTTCCATTAGGTTTTTTACGGTTATTTGCAGCGGTATTTTTAATTTTATTAGGCTTGTATTTAGGCCAATGGTTAATGTGGCTATCAAAAGTTGAAAAAATGGGTAAGTTCCTTTGGCGCTATCTATCCCCGTTAAGTAAAAGGTTTATTCCCATTAATAATGCTAAACAAGCGCTAGCATTAGGAGCAGTCTGGGGATGGTTACCTTGTGGTTTAGTCTACTCAACATTAACTTGGTCCTTAGCCAGTGGAAGTGCCCTCAGTGGCGCCCTAATTATGACCAGTTTTGGTTTAGGTACTTTACCAGCCTTGTTAAGTCTTTCACTTGGCTCTTTTGGTATAAAGTCGTTGGTAACAAACACGAAATTCAAGAAAATAATGGCGCTAATGATAATTTCATACGGAATATACAGTTTAATGTTTGCATATAAGCAATTGTTTTAATATGATCGATAAATTAGGGATAACTCATTTAGGTTAATATGTATAAAAAGCCATGTTCTACATCTCAACATATTCATTGTCAAAACTGTAGTATCAGCGAGCTGTGTTTACCTTTCTCTTTAAATGATAAAGAACTCGATACACTAGACAGCATTATTGACCGTAAACGCCCTATTCATAAAGGCGAACAAATTTTCCAAGATGGCGACAAAATGCAAGCTTTATACGCTATTCGCTCTGGAACATTCAAAACATTTACGGTTAATGAACAAGGTGAAGAACAAATTACCGGTTTTCATTTAGCGGGTGATTTATTAGGTTTTGATGCTATTGCTGAGTCAGAGCATCCTAGTTTTGCAAAAGCCTTAGAAACATCTATGGTCTGTGAGATACCTTACAATACTTTAGATTCATTATCGAATACGATGCCTAAGTTGAAAAAACAAATTCTTCGCATGATGAGTTCCGAAATCCGCTCAGATCAAGAAATGTTAACGCTACTTAACCGCAAAAATGCTGAACAACGCTTAGCAACTTTTATTTCAACCTTAGCCAGTCGCTATCATGCACGGGGTATGTCACTAACAGATTTTCGCCTAACGATGACGCGAAGTGACATTGGTAATTATATTGGTTTAACGGTTGAAACCATCAGTAGATTATTAAATCGTTTTCAAAAAAATGAATTAATCACAGTTGATGGAAAACTCATCACAATACTTAATATGGATAAACTTAACGAGTGTGCTTCACTGTAGTTTATCGCTTTTTTAAATAATTATAGATAAATGCTTAACATTAAAGATGTTAAGCATTTTTTTTATTGAAATATTATGATTTAAAGCAAATAATATCTATTAATTATGGTCTATTATTAATATTATTTAATAACTAGGGAGTAAATATTATGGATAAGTATAAAAAAATATTAGCCGTTATTGATCCAACCACTGAAAATCAAAAAGCGTTGAAACGTGCGATTGAATTAGCACGACATAGTGGCGGACAGATCACTGCATTTTTAACCATTTATGATTTATCTTATGAAATGACCACCATGCTTTCTGGCGACGAGCGAGAAGCAATGCGTCAATCGGTTATTAATGATCGTAAACTATGGTTAGACGAAAAGATTTCAGAAACTGATCACCAAGACATAACCATAGATACCTGTATTATTTGGCATAATCGCCCATTTGAAAAGATCATAAAAAAAGTACTGGCTGAAAACTTCGATATTGTCATCAAAGGCACCCATCAACATGACAAGCTAAAGTCGGTTATTTTTACGCCAACAGATTGGCATATATTAAGGAAATGTCCCTGCCCAGTATTACTGGTTAAAGACCATAGCTGGCCAAGCAATGGTAATTTACTTACCGCACTCAATATCGGTAGCGATGATGATGAGCACAAAGCGCTTAATAATAAGTTAACCCAAGAATCAATAGTGTTTTCTTCACTGATTAAAGCCAATGTTCATTTGGTGAATTCTTATCCAGGTACGCCAGTAAATATTGCCATTGAAATTCCAGAGTTTAACGCCTCTGAATATAACGACACTATGTTTAATCATCACAAAAGTGCGATGAAAGACCATGCTAATAGCTTTAATATTCCGCTTAAAAATACCCATGTTAAAGAAGGTTTACCTGAAGATGTTATTCAAAGTATTTCTAAGCACGTTGATGCTGAATTAGTTGTGTTAGGTACTATTGGTCGAACGGGGATTTCAGCGGCACTTATTGGTAATACTGCAGAGCATGTCATTGACCGCCTTAACTGTGATGTCTTAGCGATAAAACCTGATGGTTACCTCTCGCCATTAGCTTAATATTGAAATATGTAAATATCCATTAAAAAGCCGAGGATTTCCTTGGCTTTTTGCTATACTACGCGCGGTAAAATTCATACTTTTTATTTCAAATATCTCTAGGAAACACTATGAGCGCTCAATCAGCGACACCAATAACATCTTTAACACCCAGCCAAAAAATACAGCTGAGTAAACTTGAGAAGCGCTTAAGACGACATGTTGGCCAAGCTATCGCGCAATATAATATGATAGAAGATGGCGATAAAATAATGGTGTGCTTATCGGGTGGCAAAGACAGTTACGCCCTACTGGCTATTTTAATGTTGTTAAAAGAATCAGCGCCCATTCATTTTGATATCGTTGCCGTTAATCTTGATCAAAAACAACCCGGTTTTCCTGAGCATATCCTTCCCGAATACTTAGAAGCTTTAGGTGTTGAATATAAAATTGCGCAAGAAGATACCTACTCTATTGTTAAAGATAAAATACCTGAGGGGAAGACCACCTGCAGTTTATGCTCTCGTTTACGCAGAGCTATTTTATACAAGGTCGCGGCAGAAATAGGCGCAACTAAAATTGCACTAGGCCATCATCGTGATGACATGGTTGAAACACTGATGCTAAATATGTTTTATGGCGGTAAATTAAAATCAATGCCAGCAAAATTGGTCTCTGATAATGGTGAGCATGTCGTCATTAGACCGTTAGCTTTTTGTAAAGAAGCAGAACTCATCCAATATGCACAACTAAAAGCGTTCCCAATTATTCCTTGTAATTTATGTGGCTCTCAACCTAATTTACAACGTCAAAACATTAAGAAAATGTTACAGGACTGGAATGTTAATCATCCAGGACGAATTGAATCTATGTTTACTGCCATTCGCAATGTGGTTCCATCACATTTGTGTGACAGTGAACTTTTTGATTTTAAAGGGATTAACGCTGATTCAGGCATTATCAATGGTGGCGATATCGCTTTTGATGATGAACCTATTATTGCCGCTCAATTAACAAACAACGTCAATATTGAAGACAATTCAAAAGCCAAACTTTCATTAAGTAACAGTTTGAATATTATAGAAATAAAGTAGAATCTACCTTAATTAATACCAAGTATCTAAGCGCGATAACAACACCAGTTAAAAGAATGAATGTTATCGCTCGCCATCATTATCTGACGCGTAATACAATAAGCCGAGCCTAAATAACCTTAGGTTTTGGCTTCGACAATATTTTATCAAAATACACTTTATTATGGCGGATCATTTCTGTTATTTCTAAGACATAATCAGTGCCTCTAATAGAATAACGCAGTAATCCTGTTGCTAAGATTTGTGGCGATAGTGGTTGTTCTTGAGCGCGTAACTGCCCTCTAATTGAACGAAAAACACCATAAGCATGATTTGTATTAATATTGTGTAAATAACGCTGTACCGCATGCTCTAAACTATTAAATGCCGCTACTTCATGTTTAGCACCGTCATCTCTTCCTCTTGGCACCATGCCACAACCCTTTTTATAGCACCACATACCAAAAAAGTTTAAACCAACTCGAGCAAAACGAGAAGTGCCCCAAGCTGATTCATTGGCTGCCTGCACTAATACTAGTTCAACAGGCACAATATCAATACGCAACAATAATTCATTAAGTTGCTGTAGCGGCGAGTGTTTTTGATTAACTTTATATTTCTTAATTAATCGCTCAAGCAAAGCTTGTTGATCTGCTAAAAGATTTTCCTCGAGGAAAAGTGTTTCTATCATCAAGGAGACTTCTGCCCTTAACATAAGAATATTGCTATTCTCTTGCGCTATTGCTGGATAAATATAACGGAAAAACTGACGTTTTTTCGTTTTAACATCGCTTATAGAAGCAAAGTTTGGGATCTTAACGTTATGAAGCGGTTGCTCAACCACTTTTACTTTCGCCTTGACCACAGGAACGATAACAACGTTTGTTACTTCCGGCGTGGGAAGTTCAAAAGTTGGCGCTAAAAAAGTGAAGGGCGCAATAAGCGCAAGAAAAAATACACTTATTAACACAGTTCTCATCAAATATTGAATGATCATAGTAGCCTTTTTGTTAACAATAAGGTTTTGCACAGAGCTTTACGCTGAAAATGTATCACTCGTTTGCTGAGCGGGTACATCCGTCGCTTGTAACTGCATGCCAAAAATTTCTCGATATAAAATGCCTTTAACATTATAAAATAGCGGCGCTATAAATGTTAATGCGACTAAGAAAAGCATAACACCAATCACTGAAAATTGTGTTTTAGCAAGAATGGCTAAGGGGATTAAAGATAAAAATAAAGTTAAAAATAGTAAGCTATAAATAGCGAGTAACTTAAACCACTGAAAACGTGTAACTTGTAAACTCAAGGTGATAGCTTTTATCGGTGATAATTTTTTATCTACTACAAGCGGCAGTACTAATGACAAGGCGACCGCTAAATAAATACCTGGAAAAACAAATAAACTCATACCTAAAGTTATTAATACTGACGTTAACAGCGCACAAACAGCAACCCAACTGCCTCGTTTTAAGAAAGCAAAAATTAATTTACTATTGGTTTTTAAACCAACGGCATGAAAAACGCCCATCATCTCGACACCAACTAAAAAAGGATAGATAACCATAGTGACAACAATATTTAATAATGTTGTTGATTGTGGGTCTTTAATCACTTGTTCAATACCACCCATGGTATTACTGATCAAAAATGAAACAACAATCCCCAAAATAAGCGTAAAAAGTAATCCTAAATTAATAGCGATTCGCGAGCGAAGTGTTAATTGCCACGCCTCTTTTAATACCGAAGAAACGTCAATAGTATATTCACCCTGCAAAGACTTTTCTATGCTACCACCAATTTGTACTACTTTTTTTTCATCCACGAAAATGACTACCTTTGTGTAAATTTTTCAACATTATAGCAAGTTGATTTGATATTGGAAAATAGCATAAATTTTCACCTGAATTATTGGTGTAATTTAGCAATACGTTTTAATATATTTTGAAAGTAATGAGCACCTTTCTCTTGGGCTAAGGCAATATTATTATCAGGTATTTGCTGTGGATTTTTATACACAGATAGTACCTTTTCCATACTCGCTTCTCGTATTAAATGAAGCGTAGGTAATGGCGAACGGTTGGTATAATTAGAGGCTGCGTTGAATGGCTCACCTTCAAAATAATAATCAGGATGAAAACTGGCCAGTTGAAAGACACCTTCATAACCTAAGGTGAACAACAATTCATTAGCCTCATCGAGTAAATCAAGGTAGCTTTCAAAACCTTTAAAGCCTTCAGTAAAAATCAATAAAGTCGTTTCTATGCTGGGGTCAGCGACAAGTCTTTCAAATTCTATGGCTAATTCTGCTAAAGACGATTCGACCTTTTTTGCTGGGCAAACTTGATAATGTATCGTGTTATTAACAAACTCTTTTTTTGCAAAAGGGCAAAAATTCAAACCAATAATTATTTCTTCTAGCCACTGCTTAGTTTGTGAAATTTCAACGGCATACATTTGTTTATCAGGCATTTTGTTGCAGTTGCCACATCGTTGCGTAATGACCCTTTTTAGTGAGTAGCGTTTGATGATCGCCCTGCTCGATTATTTCCCCTTTGTGCAGGACAATAATATTATCGGCATCAATAATAGTTGATAATCGATGAGCTATCACTAAGCTAGTGTGATCTTTAGCCACCTCTTTGATTGCTTTTAAAATAGCTTGCTCTGAGTGACTATCAAGTGACGACGTTGCTTCATCAAAGACCAAAATAGCAGGATTTTTCAAAATGGTCCGGGCAATGGCAACCCGTTGCTTTTCGCCGCCAGAAAGCTTTAAACCACGCTCGCCAACGACGGTATCGAAACCTTTTGGTAACGAGGTAATAAAGTGACTTAAATGCGATAATCTTGCGGCTTCTTCAACTTGTGCATTACTCGCGTTTACATTGCCATATTTAACATTTTCAAATAAACTTTCATTAAATAACACCGTATCTTGTGGCACGATGCCAATATTCTTTCTCAAGGAATGTTGCGTAATATCAGTAACTGCTTCGCCGTCAATTTTAATACAGCCTTGTTGGCAGTCATAAAAACGAAAAAGTAGTTTCACTAAGGTCGATTTTCCTGAGCCACTCTCGCCAACAACAGCGACTTTTTGACCCGCTTTAACCTCGAATGAAACATTTTTTAAAATGGGTCTTTGCTCATCATAAAAGAAGCTAACGTTATCAAATTTAATAGCACCATGGCTTATCGCTAATTCTTTGGCATTTTGTGCATCAACAACCTTAGGTACTTTTTGCAACAAGGTAAACATTTGCTCAATATTTGCTAAAGAACCTTTTATTTCTCGATAAACAAATCCTAAAAAGTTTAAAGGGATAAACAATTGCATCATAAAAGCATTAACCAGGACAAAGTCTCCTAAGGTCATTTGTTGATGAGTCACTTGATAAGCCGCTAACGCTAACATTGCCGTCATCGCTAACGACACGATAATGGCCTGACCACCATTTAAAGCAAACAGTGACAAACGGTTTTGCATTTTTGCTTTTTCCCAATCAGCTAATTGACTGTCGTAAGCTGTTGATTCATATGATTCATTAGTAAAATATTTAACCGTTTCATAATTTAATAGACTGTCTATTGCGCGAGTATTACTTGATGAGTCAGCTTTATTTGCGGCTCTAATGTAGCGCGTGCGCCATTCTGTTGCGTAAATCGAGTAAGCGATATAGCTGGCAATAGACACGCCGGTGATCAGCGCAAACCAAATGCCATAATTCACCCATAATATGGTAATAACCATAATTATTTCGAGTAAGGTTGGCACAATATTAAAAACCATAAACCGCATTAAGAAGTTAACCCCAGACGTACCACGGTCAATGTCACGCGAGAGTCCACCTGTCTGGCGGTCCAAATGAAAGTCTAAGTCAAGTTGATGGAGGTGTTCGAAAACTTTCAAACCAATGCGGCGGATCGCTCGTTCGGTAACACGGCCAAATAAGGTGTCGCGTATTTCTGCCAGTAGCACAATAGTTAAACGCACTAAACCATAAGCGGCAACTAAAGCAAAAGGCACAATGAAAATATTGTTTTCTTGTTGAGCATCAAGTCCGTCAACGATATCTTTTAAGATAAAAGGCAGATAAACACTGGCGAGTTTAGTTAACACCAAACAAAACAACGCAAAACCTATTCGCACTTTAAATTCGAGTAAGTAGGGAATAAGTGACTTTAGCACTCGCCAATTAATGGTGGCATTTTCAGGTGGCGAGTAGGAAGATCTGCGCATTAAGGGATATTACTCTGGTAGGAATTAGGCAAACTTTAACGGCTTTAATCACTTAAAGCAATCAAGAAAATCAACCCATAGTGAACACAACATCTGTTTTTCACTTAATTGAAAAAGCGCTGCCGCACTTCAGTAGCTATAAACTGAGTATATTAAGTACGTCTCTGCATATCTAATCCATAACGCCACTTTAATCATGACGCTGATCTGAAATAAACAGCTAAAAAAAAACTGATTATAATTTGTTGTTAGCAAATTATAATCAGCATTTAATCGTCTCTAAGAGCGAAGGAGAACTCCATAGTTATTTAAAGTTCCCCCTTTTAAATAGATAAGTAAAGTCTATCAGTAAAAGAATCACATACCGGTAAATATACGTACCTAAAAATTTATTGCCTTACGTTAAGCTTTAAATTGTTGCGTTAATTTATTGAGCTCATCTGAAGAACTTTGCATAAGTTGAGAATTTTTTGTCATCGCATTTAATTGTTCTAAACTGCTATGACCTGCGCTAACAATTCTATTAACGTTGCTGCTTAACTCTTCTGCAACAGTACTTTGTTCTTCAACCGCAGAGGCTATTTGCGTCGCCATTTCAGTAATTTGTTCTGTAGAGCTTAAAATGCTACTAATAGACTCACCTGAACTGAGTGCATTTTCAACTGACGCCTTACTTTTAACCTGGCTATCTTCCATAACATGAACCGCTGATTTAGCACCTGATTGTAAACGTTCAATGGTCTGCTGAATTTGTGCAGTGCTTTCTTGAGTTCGACTGGCCAAAGCCCTAACTTCATCTGCAACCACAGCAAAACCACGCCCTTGCTCTCCAGCACGAGCCGCTTCAATGGCAGCGTTTAACGCCAATAAGTTTGTTTGTTCGGCAATTCCGCGAATGACATCTAAGACTGAAACAATGCCTTTAACATCATCCTCAAGTGCACCAACTACCTTAGTGGCTTCATTAAGGTGATCTGATAAGCCATTTATTGACTCAATAGACTCTTTAATAATAGCGGATACTGCTCGTGCATCTTGATTTGCTTGCTCTGCTGAGCCTGCAGTTAACTGAACATTATTAGCAATTTCTTTTGCTGACGCTGACATTTCAGTGATGGCGGTAGCCACTTGATCCGTTTCAGACTGTTGATTTTCTAAATGCCCACGACTGGCCTCAGAAGCTTGATATACATTTTGTGACACCTCTGAAGTCTGCTTTACCGACAATTGAATAGATTGAACAAGTAATTGAATTTTATCTACAAAGACGTTGAATGACTCTGCAACAAGGCCTATTTCGTCTTCACGTTTAACGCGTAGTCGCTGCGTTAGGTCGCCTTCTCCACGCGCAATATTCTCTAAAGCATTGGCAACTTCACTTAAAGGCTGTGTCACTAGTTTAGCGAATAAAAAGTAGATCGCTGAAATTAAAAATACGTCAAGCAATACTCCTTTAACAATGATGCGAGAAGCTAAAGATGACAATTCGGTATCTATTGAAGAACTATCGATAAACAAAGTAACATTACCAACACTGGTACTTTGACCGTCCTCAATATGTTGTAACTTAAAAGTGATCGCTTCGTTTGTTTTCTTTCCTTTTGATTGAGATATTGTTTTTTTATCTTCATTGGTTATTTCTATTAAAGCGATGTCTTCTGATTGTTGTTCCGAGTTTAAAATACCCTTCATTTGATCTTCTTCATAATTCCAAACAGCAGAAGGTAAATTAAGTTTCAATCGAGACTCGACCAAAGAAAGTTGATTTATTTGCTTATTTTTCAGTAAATTACTTTGTGCCATATAATCATACACACCAAAAGAAATGACGAGTGTGGTGACAATAATCAATGCTGAAAAAATAAGTTTAAATGATATAGATTTAGTAACGTTCATATTATTTTTATACCTTTTTACTGCCAGTCTTGTAGACCATATTTATTTAGAATATCTTTTAGCTGTCCAGATGCTCTAAGTGTTTCTGTACCTTTTTCGATTAATTCAATGTACATTTTACTGGTCGGTTTTGCAGGTGAACAAGCAATGTAAATCGGTGCTTTTTCAGCGTTAGTCCCTGCGCTTTTTAGTGCTTCATTAAAACCAAGTTCTTTTAACTTTGCATTCGCGACTGAAACCGATTCAACGACAACATCAATTCGGTTATTAACGAGTTTTTTAAAGTTTTTTTCCAAAGCATCAGTTCCTGAAACATCTTTAAAAACATCGGGTCGACTTTTTATTAACGCGTCAAACTCTTCGCCATAAGCATAACCACTAATAACACCTACTTTCTGAGTTAATAGCGAATCAAAACCGGTAAACGTCCAAGTTGATGCATTATTAACATAATATCCCGTACCATCCATTCCCCAATTCAAAGAAGGAAAAATAAAATCGGGTGCATCTTCAGGATACGCTCCGACAACGCAGTCAAACTTACCTTCACGAACCGAGTTTACCGCCCTTTCCCATGGCATTACCTTATAATCAACAGTATGTCCTGCTGCTGTAAAAATTGCTGTAGCCATATCAATCATATAGCCTTGCTTGTCACCATTTGGATCGCCATTCATCGGAAACCAGTCATCCGCTCGAATAGTAACTGTCGCTGCAGATGCTGGCAGTGAAATAGCAATAGTAAGTAAACCAATAACTAGTTTCATCGTATTAGCCTTGTGTAATGTTAGTTGAATGAATTACGCACATCTGCTTTTAATCAACTGTTATCATATTCATTAATAACAAAGTGCGTAAATATAGCAATCTATTGAGTTAGCCTGAAAAACTATTCTTTATGTATAATTGACATAAGGTCCTATTCATTCAAATATTTTTTCATCACTGCCGTAATATCAATCTTCTTTAAACCTTCATTATAGATAGCTAACCATTTCTGACCTTCGGTACTCTTTTTAAAGGCTACGAACAATTCCTTTTCTGTCAACAACTTAGTATTCATTTGCACTTGTTCTTGCGCCTTTTCTAAGTCTTTGCTATTTGCTAGTAAGTAGCTGAAAACATTGGTATCGATAACAGCAGCATCGATTCGACCACCCGCAACTTTACGAATGTTGGTTTCATCAGAGGTAGCGGTTTGCGCTTTTATTTCGCCACTAGCAATCAATGCATCAACTTCAGCTGTATTAACATAATCTTGAACTACGCCAATTTTATATTGCGTTAAATCTTTAACCGCCGACCATACTATGGGTTTTTTCTTGTTTTCAATTAACCCTAAAGGGCCCTTCCCCATCGGATTAGAAAATGAAAACTCATTAGACTCATAGTAATACTCAGGAAAATAACCTGCATATTTTGAGTCTGGTTCCGATGCAAGCTTTACAGCACGGCTCCAAGGGAAAAAATCAACCTTCAACTCATGTCCCATTGCCTTAAACGCTGCTTTAGCTACAGCAACTGAAGCACCTTGCTCATTTAAAGCCTTTCCAGAATATGGCGGCCAAGTTAACGAGGTTAGATGGACAGTGTCGCTAAATGCGGGTGTGCTAAAAGACAAAATTAATATAATTTTTATGACTTTATTAAACATGGCTATCTCCTAAAACTGAAATGTACGAGCAACGGTAAGCAATAGTGTGGTATCGCCATAAGTATCTAAATCAGTGCCGTGCAGCCCTAATGAAAAATCAAAACCATTGGTACTAAAGTTACTGGTGACTTGCCAATGGTTATAACTGTCACTACCGGGCTCCCATTGCCATTTGTCATCATCTAAACTACTCGACCTGTCAATACCCACTAATAAAGTTAACTCATCATTAATAGTAAAGGTATGATTTAACATAACAATGTAATGACCTGCCCCTGTTCCAAAGTAATCCCAAGCATACCAAAAGTTTAAATCGGTAGCGCCGAAATTCCATTTAGTATATATCTCAGCATAATTACCGTCAGAACTATAGCTTGCGCCGTTATAAGTATATTGAGCAACGCCAACATCAAGATTAACGTTATCATTTACTGCGGTGTAATAACCGAGATAAACATCTGCTTCTATATTCGTATCATCACCAAAATCAACATTTGACGCCCAACCACCCGCATACCACCCCCCCGCACCAGACCAATCAAGACTACCTTGAAGTGCTGGGCCCTCATCTGTTTGACTAACACCATTAAAAAGATAATCGCTTGCTACTGTAACGGTTGATGACCAGTCAGCGAACGCAGGTGAAGACATGGTAAGTAAAGTTGTTACTAATATTAAATGTTTTTTCATTAAGTTAATCCTATAAAAGATATCTATAAAATTATAGTCACTGATCGCTTAATAACAATATTTTACTGATATTAATAAGTAGATGGGCTAACTCAACTCATTGATGGTGAAGAACTTGTATGGTGATTACGGCAATAAATGTTAGCAGATGAGTTATTTAAGTCGTATTGGTATTAGGTAATTGCTGTATTAATGCTACTTTATGTTAGTTTGCATTAATAATAGTTAGTCGATATCGATGTTATTATCTAGTCATCAACTCCGCGATGAATAGGGTGTGATAAGTTTCTGTGATTTTCCCTAGAGGCCATTTATCTAAAATGCCAAGATATTAACCTATCTCGATAAAGATGAAGTTAGTTTGTTAAATAGTTAAATAGAGGTTCGAAAATCAACAGTCGCTTTACGGCCACCACTTGCATCATTATTTTGATATGACCAATGCATTTTATTGACGATTTTATCAACTAACCTTAAACCTAAACCATAGCCGTAATCAGCACCACTGTGATCAAAGTCACCTTCACTTATATTAATATTTTCAACGATAACTAGGCCTTGGCTACATTGAATAATAACTTCGCCTTCTGCTGTATATTGAAATGCATTGCGAATTAGATTGTTGAGGATCAAGCGACAAGGTGTTTCAAGTACCTTAATATGAGTAGGCGTCAATTTAAGTGTTATTTTAACTTTTTTACTTTGTAATAAGTACGCGTTATCTTCAACCAAGTTGTTAATCATCAAGTTTAAGTCTATTTCGACTAAAGCCAATGTTTGTTGATTGCTTTGTTCTATCGAGTGTTCCTGGCTGAGCCATAATAGTGTTTCTGTGGTGTGTTGCATATTGAGTGCTGCCCTACTGATTCGGGCTAAAGACTGTTCACCTTTGTCTTTATTATTTTCGCTAGAGAATATTCGGGTTAATAATTCACTGTTACTTTTAACAACCGCTATTGGGGTTCGTAATTCATGACTTGCATGGCGTAAAAAATCTTGTTCTTTACCAAGCATAGCACTGAGCCTTAATAGCGCTTTTTGTTGTTGAACTGCAATCGCTGTTAATTCATAGAATTCAAAGTTTGGTGTGTCTTGCTCAACATTTTCAAGGGTTAAACTTTCAACCCAATCACCAATACGATAAAAGGGTGTTAACGTTCGTTTAAGCAATAACTGGACAGAAAAATGCATCACTAATAAAAAAATCAATGCGATTGGCCACGTTAGCTGGAACATTTTACTGATACCCATTTGGCTTAAGGCATCATATTGTTTAATATTTATTTTTCGTACTAAATAGAAAATTTTACCATCAAATAAGGGCTGTGCAATAACAAATATAGCCTGCTCTGGCCATGAAATAAAAGTGTCTTCACTGAAAAGTCTAATGTTATCCATCGCCATTTTTTTTACATTTTCAAAGGCAGCAAAATGCTCTCGTACTTCGACGGGAAGACTTTTCCAATCTAAAAAACCTTGGAAGTGAATGTTATTAGGCATTGGATGATCGATGTTTTTTTGATATTGACGTGCAAAATCATTACTTTCTAAATGAAGATCCTGAAAGTTAGCTTCATCAAGCCCATGAATAAAATAAAAGTTAATCACTAAGGTGTAACTAAGCACGATAATTAAGGCAATCATGCTTTGTACTTTTAAGACGTATCGACGAAGGGTTTGTGGTTTTTTCTTAGTTTTACTCATATCAATTATTAACTATAAAGTCGCTATTATAATGTTCATTAATCTCATCATGCACGAAAAACAAAACCTTGTCCCGCCACCGTATGAATAAGCTTACTTTCATTGATGGTATCGACTTGTTGTCTCAATTTAAACAAATGGACTTTCAAACTATCACTGTCTGGTTGTTCATTACCCCAAACAGCTTGTAACAGTTGTTTTTTTGAAACAACCTCAGGTGATTTTCGCATCAGTACTTCAAGAATTTTCCAACCTGTTGGTGACAATTGTAACGTACGTTGTTGCCGTTTTAATGTTTTAGCGCCAAAATCAGCGTCAAGACCGAACAGTGATAATAGGTTTGTTTGACCACTGCGGCGATTTGCTAACACCTGAATACGGGCAATCAGCTCTTGCATTTCAAACGGTTTAACCAAGTAATCATCTGATCCTGCCGCAAAGCCAGCCAGTTTATCATCTAAGGTATCTCGAGCGGTCAACATCAAAATCGCCGTACTATTTCCTTGCTCGCGCATTTTTTTGCAGACGGTTAAACCGTCCATGCGCGGCATATTCACATCGAGGATCATCACATCAAAGTGGTGATTACTGAGCAATGCTAAGCCAGCAACACCGTTAGCTGCGTGATCACAGGTTATGCCTTCTAATTCAAGATAATCAATAATTGTTGTCGCTAAATCAAGATCATCTTCAACTAACAGTACATGAACTAGCATCGACTGATCTTAAAGAAACTGGCATATAAAACAGGTACAACCGCTAAGGTTAAAATTGTACCAACGCCTAAGCCGAATGCTAATACGGTTGCCATACCATAAAACATTGACATTGGGTCTATCAATAACGGTAATAACCCCATAATGGTGGTAACGGTTGTCATCGTTATTGGGCGTAACCGTGTTAAACACGAATTAACAATGGCTTGATAGTCACTTTGCCCTGTGGCTCGTTCAATTTCAATTCGGTCAATTAAGACAATCGCATTATTAATAATAATACCTGCCAAACTATAAATACCTAAGGTGACCATAAATCCAAAAGGCGCATTCATGACTAATAAACCAACAACCGTCCCTATCAGTGATAAGGGAATAGTCAGCACAATAATTGACGCTCGGCGGAATGAATTAAATTGCATAACCAATAAAATTAGCACCAAACCAATAACCATCGGCATACTAGCCCCAAGAGCTTGTTGCGCTTCTTTAGACTGGACAATAACACCGTCGTATTCAATTAAATGGTTAACGGGTAAATCTTTTTTTAATGCTTGAATATCGCCGTCAATAACCCCCTTTAGATCTTCCGCTGTCATTTGGGTATTACTGGCTTCAATCGTGATAGTGGTAAACATGTTCTCACGTTGAATTTTTGCATACTGATTAACTGGAATAAAGTCTGCCACTTGAAATAAGGGCACTGATGATCCAGTTTGATTAGAAAATATTGAAACGGTACGCAGCCTATCTAGATTAAAACGCTCTTCTTCTTCTGCGCGAAACACCACGGGAATAATATCATCGCCATCGCGATATTCAGTAACATTAGCGCCGCTAAAGTAGCCTTGTAAGGCGGTAGCTACGTCAGAAGAGGTAACACCGGCTCGACGGGCACGATGTTGATCAATTTTAACTTGCATCTTAACAATACGATTTTCCCAATCGGTACGCACATTTTTAGTATGAGGGACCGCTTGTAAAACGCTCATAATTTCTTTAGCTTTTTCATATAAAATGTCTTTATCAGGACCTTTTACTTGAATACTTATTGTGCTTGAATCTGAAGGGCCCGCAAACATCCGCTTAACGCGTCCAGACACATTGGGGAAGTTTTCAATAATACCGTTATGTAATTTATTAACAAAAGTATTAATTTTTGTCTCATCTTTAACATTAATGACGACAAACCCTTTATTATTAGCGGGATCTTCTGGATTAAGTGTTAATACAAAACGCGGTCCGTTAAAACCAGAATACCCCGAATAGTTACTGATCTCAGGAAAACTCGTCTTATCATCTAACCAAGTAAACACCTCTTGCATTTGACGATTAGTTTCTCTTGCCGAAGTCCCATTAGGTAGGTCAATGTACATCATCACCTGAGTTCGGTCAGAGTCAGGAAAGAATTGTTTTTTTAGTAAGCCAAAGCCACTTAAAGATACGATTAAGGTGACGACCATCAAGGTCATAAAAATGGCTTTATGTGCTAAAACCCAATGAAGAAATTTTTCATATATTTGATAGAATTTCGTTGAATTTTCAGTGGGTTTATCTGTTGTTGCCGCCCCCTTATTTTCAGCTTTGATAAAGAAATAACAAAGCGTTGGAGTAACACATAAAGCTAAAACCCAACTGGTCATCAACGTTATCAGTATAACCAGGGAAACTGAGCGGGTGAATTCACCCGCCACATGCTCGGCAAGCATTAAGGGTAAGAAAAATAAAATCGTGGTTACCGATGAACTGAGTAATGGCATGGCAAGTTCTTTACCGCCCTGGCACATGGCATCAAAGCGGTCTATACCTTGTTCAATTCTTCGTTTAAAGTCTTCAGCGATAACAATGCCATTATCAACCAATAAACCCAAGGCAATGATAAGTGTTGCTAAGCTCATTTTCTCTAACGTCATACCAGAGAACTTCATAATAGCTAATGTGGTTAGCATCACAAAAGGTACAATTGAGCCAACAATTAAACCGGTACGTAAACCTAAAAAGTAAATAACAACCAATAATACAATCACCAGTGTTTGTATTACATTGATTGAGACCCCTTCAATAGATTTCTGTACTTGATCCGCTTGATAAGTTGCAATATTGATTTTGTAACCAATCGGTAAAGTATTTTCAATGTTGGTGACCATATTTTTAACTCTTGGCGCATATTCCAATAAGTTATATTTTTGCAGCATGGAAACGCCAAACATAATAGCGGGCTCGCCATTAAAGTAGGCAGGTTTATCTGGCGGATCAATAAAGCCTCGGCGCAGGCTAACAATATCTTTTAGCGCGATGGTATCGTCAGTCCCGGTGATCCTAATATGAGTATTACCTATTTCTTCCAGTGAAGAAAAATTACCCGTTGGCTCAACCACGATGGAACGTAAACCCGTATCGATTTGTCCACCTGGACTAATAATATTTTGATTTTGTAGTTCACTAATAATGCTACGCGGTGAAATACCCAATTGAGCGAGTTTAGCTGTTTTTACTTCAAGGTATATTCGCTCAGCTTGAACGCCGATAATATCAACCTTTTTAGTACCGGCAACACTGTATAAATTGTCACGAATATGTTTAGAAATATCATACATTTCACCTAAGTCAAAACCGTCAGCGGTTAAGGCTAAAGTGACAACAGATACGTCACCAAATGAGTCATTAACAAAAGGAGGACTAGTCCCTTCTGGCAAATTCAATTGCGCTTGTTTAACTTTATTACGTAAGTCTTGCCAAATATTATCTAAATTAAAATAGCGATCGTAAATTTCAACATGAATGACCGATTGTCCCGTCATAGAGGTCGATGTAAGTTTTTCAACTTCAGGAATTTTTCTAATTTCTTTTTCAATGGCACGCGTGATTAATTGTTCAACACGTTCGGGGGCCATGCCTGGGTATGAAGTGGTAACAATGGCTTTACGTATAGTTATTGTTGGGTTTTCTTGTGCTGGTAAGGTTAAATAAGCAAAAACACCGTTGATCAATAATAAGGCAAGTACCATTAAAATGGACTTTCGGTAGGTAAAAGCAATTTTAGTTAAATTCATAAAAGTCTCTAAATTTCAAGTTATACGGAAACGTGATTAATTAAAACGCTTTACATGCTTATCAAGCAACCGAACCGACTGGCCATCACGTAAAAACGAGACACCGGCAATCGCAATGATTTCTCCTGACGATAAGCCAGCAGAAACCAAGACTTCATTGTTTAAAATACTTTCTGTTTGCACCATACGTTTTTGTAAAATTTGTTGTTCAACGTTATAAACAAATACATACGACTTTTGTCCTTCATCTGCTGCCAGTGCTGCAATAGGGAGACGAAAAGCTTTACCTTGATAACCCGTTCGTCCAATACCTTGAAAGGTAAAGTCAACTTCGGCTGTCATGCCTGCTCGCAAATTTTTTGTTTCAGAATTAATAAGAATAGTCACCGGAAATGCATTAGCTGTAGCGGCGCGAGAACTAATTTCTGCGATTGTGCCTTTACTGTTTAAGCCGGGAAACGCGGGATAATGAATATCAATTTCGCTTCCTTTAGATAAATCTCTGATCATCGTTTCGGGGACCATGACTTGCACCTCTAAACCATCGTCACCTTCAATTTGAAAAATGGCTTGGCCCGGAGAAATTTGCATAGAAGGTTCGCTAAGACGTTTCGTTATTTTACCATTGTAAGGGGCCGTTAATATTGAATCACTTAAATCTTTATTGGCGATATCAAGTTGAGTTTTAGCAATGTTTACGGCACTGCTTGCTGACTCAAAAGCTGCTTTGGCATTATCAAAGCCAGACTTTGACACTAAACCTTTGGCTGATAACTCGGCGTAACGTTTATATTCATTTTCAGTTTCAGATAGTGCGGCATAGCTTTTTTGTAGGTTTGCTTGTGCTGATTGACGACTCAAATTAAAGTTTCGTTGGTCTAAACGCGCTAGGGCATCGCCTCGCTTAACTTCATCACCGAGTTTTACTTTTATCCATTGTATTTTTCCACCAACCTCAAAACTTAAATTAGCTTCTTCAACCGGGTAAATAGTGCCAGACAAACGACGCACTTGGTCAAATGAGGTTTGCTGAACTTCTTGCCATGCAATAGGACGAATAACTTCTTCAAAAGGCTGCTCTTCTTTACCACACCCTGAGAGTACCGTGATAATAGAAAAAGCTAATAAAAATAAACGCATACAAAACTCCATGAAAAAAACTGCAATAATAAGGCTATTATAGCGGCTTTACAGTTAACGACCGGTTAATTATCAATACTGTTAAATAATTGCTCTGCTAACGCTTTTAATGTCTCTGCATCTGGATTTGATTGAGCAAAAGTGCGTAAACCATAAATCCCCATGATTAAAAATTGCGCTAAGTGTTCACTCTTTTTATTTAATGATAATTCTTTCGCTGCTTGTGCTTGCAAAAACTTATCAGCTAGCGCTTGTTGCCATTGTAAAACATTGTCGGCAATAACGGCTTGTACTTCTTGATCTTCTTCTGTTGACTCGTAAAGGGTTTTAATAAATAAGCAGCCTTTCGCGGGGTCACCGCTGACACACTCATTGACCATATGGTCTAAATATTTTTTTAATTGTGCAAGAATGGTTTCGTCACTTAAAAAAAACTGTGAAAATTCGGCATTACGGTCAGCTTTATACTGGGCGATAGCGGCTAACAGTAAACCGCGTTTATTCTCAAATGCACAATAAATTGAACCTGGATGTAAACCTGTCACTTTTTTTAAATCAGGCATACTTGTCTTGCTATAGCCTTTTTCCATAAATAAGCTCATCGCTGCTCTTAACACTTTTTCTCGGTCGAACTCAGCATTCCTCATGATCACCACTTTTCATTTATCTACTAGATAACGACATGATACTTAATTTTGAACAATCATTCAAAAATAATACTTGAATGATTGTTCAAATAACGTTATCTTGAACGCATATTCAAGAAAGAAATCAATTAATAGAGATAATTAATGACTGATAATTTATTCCAACCTTATGCACTAAATGACACCATCACTTTAAATAACCGTATATTAATGGCGCCATTAACCCGCTGTATGGCCGATGATAACTTAGTGCCTACGGTAGCAATGGCCGAATATTATGGCCGCAGAGCAGAAGCGGGTTTAATCATTTCTGAAGCAACGATAATCCGTCCTGATGGTCAAGGTAATCCGAATACACCGGGCTTATTTACCCAAGAACAAGTCAATGCTTGGAAATTTGTCACCAAGACAGTTCACGATAAGGGCGGTAAAATATTTGCTCAACTTTGGCACACCGGCCGAGTTGCTCATCCTCACTTCTTTGAGCACAATAATAATGGCTCTAGTGACGTTTTAGCGCCATCGGCGGTAGGTGTTGAAGGCACAGTACCGAGAATGCGTGATTTAAACTATCAAGTGCCAAGAGCTGTTACTCATCAAGAGATTGAGCAGTTAATAGCAGATTTTGCTCAAGCGGCAGAAAATGCTATCGAAGCAGGTTTTGACGGTGTCGAGATTCATGGTGCTAACGGCTATTTAATTGACCAGTTCCTTCATTACGACAGCAACCGTCGCACCGATGAATACGGCGAAACACCAGAAAACATGACACGTTTTCCGTTAGCGGTTGTTGATGCGGTTATTGCCAGCATTGGTAAAGATAGAACGGCATTAAGAATAAGCCCAGGTGCCTATTTCTTCATGTCTGGGGATGGAAGAGACCGCCAAGTATTTGATCACTTACTGACCGAACTTGAACAGCGTGATCTGGCATTTTTACATTTAGGTATTTTTGATGATTCTATGGTCTTCGATTATTTAGATGGCCAAGCATCAAGTTATATCCGCGCCAACTACACTAAAACATTAGTGGGTGTAGGCAGTTATACTCCAGATACTGCCAGTGATGCCATTGCCGATAATAAGTTTGACTTAGTCGCAATCGGACGACCTTTTATTGCTAATGCTGATTACGTCGCTAAAGTGCGAGTGGGTGAAGATTTGGTTGAATATAATGCCGAAATGTTAACCAGCTTAATTTAAAGAATAGCGAAGCGAAGCATAACTTGCTTCGCTTTTTTTAGTCGCTTACCCTAAATTTAAATCGCTAAAAAATGTCCGTAATAAAGCCGTGATCCAACCAGTGACTCTAGCTCTGCACTGCTAGGAAAAGTAGCCCACTTTTTAGCATTTTCTTCAACCGCTGCTTCATCTAACCAAACTAATTGCCAACAAATTTCTTCATCATTATCGGTCTTACTTAATATACGATGTGATATTAAGACGGCTCTTTCCTTGTTCATTTCTTCAAACAATAACTGACTTAATTCAATCACTCTTTGTTGATTTTCTTTACTAACAGAAAATACGGCAACCTCATAACAATATGACATGTAAACTCTCACTAGGTGATCAATCAATGACTTCACTTGGTATATCCATCAATGATGATTATAATCTCGAATAATTTTTCAAATATACAACGAGCTAAGATTAATTACTATGGATCTATTTTTACTTAAAAAAATTATTAGCGCGCTGATCATGCCGTTAAGTATCGTCATACTATTATTGGTATTAGCTATTATTTTTTATCAATATAAAAAGAGATTCAGTTATAGCTGCTTAATCTTGGCGACCTTATTATTAACGCTAGGTTCATTAAGTCCGGTTGCTAATCTAGTTATGGCGCCGCTAGAAAGCCAATACTCCGCGTTCACACGTTCAAGTAAACCTGTTGATTATATTATTATTTTAGGCTGCAAGCACACCACAGATGCTCAATTACCAGCGACTAGCGAATTAGGTGTTTGTTCGTTGCAACGACTCGTTGAAGCGATGCGTATTCTGCGTATTCACCCTGAAGCGCACTTAATTACCTCAGGTTATGCTGGTAATGACGAAACAAGTAATGCCGAGAAGGTTAAGCAAGCCGCAATGCTGTTAGGTGTTGCTGAGAGAAAAATAATTGTTGAGGGATTTGCACAAGATACCGAAGAAGAAGCACAATTAATGGCGCCAAGGGTCAGTGGAAAAAACGTTGTCTTAGTAACTAATTCTGACCACATGCCGCGTGCAATTAAGTACTTCCAACGAGAAGGTATTAACCCCATCGCCGCCCCCGCAGGTAAATGGACCAAAGGAATGAATGACGAAAAATATTGGCAAGATTATATCCCTACGCCAAAAAAATTAGAACAAACAACTCATGCCTGGTATGAGAGCATAGGCCGCGTGGTTCAGTCGTTAAAGAGCTAATAGCGGCTTATATTACGCCTGACGGTTTCAGTATCTGGTCTTTATGTTATGAACGACGAGATCCTGAAATAAATTCAGGATGACGGATGGGGGGTCATATGACGTACGCGGGTGCATTCTGTATCTGGTCTTTGTGTTCTTCGCCCGTCATACTGAACTCGTTTCAGTATCTGGTCTTTGTATTCTTCCCCGTCATGCTGATACTGAAATAAATTCAGCATGACGGTTTCTGTATCTGATATTTATCACCTTCGCCCGTCATGCTGGACTCGTTTCAGTATCTGGTCTTTGTATTCTCCGCCCGTCATGCTGATACTGAAATAAATTCAGCATGACGGTTTCAGTATCTGGTCTTTGTCCTATGAAGTACGAGATCCTGAAATAAATTCAGGATGACGAATGGGGGGTCATATGACGTACGCGGGTGCATTCTGTATCTGGTCTTTGTGTTCTTCGCCCGTCATACTGAACTCGTTTCAGTATCAAGTCTTTGTATTCTCCGCCGTCATACTGATACTGAAATAAATTCAGCATGACGGTTTCTGTATCTGGTCTTTGTGTTATGAACGACGAGATCCTGAAATAAATTCAGGATGACGGTTTCAATATCTGATCTTTATGTTCTCCGCCGTCATACTGATACTGAAATAAATTCAGCATGACGGTTTTAGTATCTGGTTTTTGTGTTGTGAAATACGAGATCCTGAAATAAATTCAGGATGACGGATGGGGGTTCATATGTCGAATGGGGTGCATTCAGTATCTGCTCTTTGTGCCATGAAATACGAGATCCTGAAATAAATTCAGGATGGCGGATGGAGGTTCATATGTCGAATGGGGTGCATTCAGTATCTGGTCTTTGTGCTCTCCGCCGTCATACTGGTACTGAAATAAATTCAGCATGACGGTTTCTGGATCTGGGCTTTATCACCTTCGCCCGTCATGCTGAACTCGTTTCAGTATCTGGTCTTTGTGCTATAAAATACGAGATCCTGAAATAAATTCAGGATGACGGATGGGGGCTCATATGACGAATGGGGTGCATTCAGTATCTGGTCTTTATGCTCTCCGCCGTCATACTGGTACTGAAATAAATTCAGCATGACGGTTTCAGTATCTGGGCTTTATCTTCTTCGCCCGTCATGCTGAACTCGTTTCAGTATCTGGTCTTTGTGCTATGAAATACGAGATCCTGAAATAAATTCAGGATGACGGATGGGGGGCATATGTCGTATGGGGTGTATTCTGGATGACGTAGGGTTTAATCATTACGGCTAAGTATATTCTCTAAGCAGGGTTATCAATATCAATAAAAACTGTTGGTATTGATAATTCTTTTTCAAGATGTTTGGCCAACGCTTTAGCGCCATAACGCTCGGTTGCATGATGGCCAGCAGCAAAAAAATGAATATCCATTTCTGTTGCAACATGGGTCGTTTGCTCTGAAATTTCGCCACTAATAAACGCGTCAATGCCCTGCTCTGCAGCAAGCTCGATATAATTTTGTCCGCCACCACTGCACCAAGCAACTGTTTTTATTTTTTTATTAGACGGTGGTGTAATATGCAAGCAATTTCTCGCTAGTTGCTGGGAGATACGTGTACTCAGTTCATCACCTGAAATATGGTGCGAGAATTCACCACGTACAGCGACACTTAAAGGATTGCCAACTTCTAGAGGTTGGACATTATTTATTTCAAATAATTGAGCAAGCTGAGCGTTATTTCCTAATATCGGATGAATATCAAGCGGCAAATGGTAGGCAAATAAACTTATATTGTGATCAAGCAGCGCCTTAATTCGTTGATATTTCATGCCACGAATAACATAAGATTCATTTTTCCAAAAAAAACCATGGTGTACCACTAAAGCATCTGCTTTTTCATCAATAGCTCTGGCAATTAACGCTTGTGTTGCGGTTACGCCCGTGACAATTTTATGGATTTGATCACTGCCCTGAACTTGTAAACCATTAGGACAAAAGTCTTTAATTTGTTCAGGCTTTAGCAAGGCATTTAGGTGCTGCTCTAAATCATTACGATGGATCATTACTGTATTCTCTTTGTTAGGAACTTAAAAGTTAGTTAATTTTATGTGATGAATTCATACTAGGCACTTCTACCTGTTTAAACTTCGGCCTTATCGCCCATTTAGGCTTAATAGGTGTTAACGGGTGGACACGTTTTTTGGCCACTAAGACATAGATAGACCCTAAATTAGGTAAGAAGTCACTGGCAATTTTTTGCCAAAGTTGAACAATTTTACCTTGGCTTAACCGTCCCGATAAAGAAGAATAAATAACTTTTTCATCAACTAATATTTCATAGCCCATTAAATGCAGCCAATCTTTCACTCGCATTGCCGAAAAAAAACGTTCGTTCCACGGAGTGTTATGTTTACGATAAGGAATAAATTTATTAAGTCCCGCTAAACTAAAAGGGTTAAAACCAGTAATAACTAAGTAACCATTAGGGATCAATACTCGGTTTGCTTCTCGCACTACATGGTGAGGGTCAAGTGAAAATTCTAAGGCGTGACTAAGTAAACAAACATCAATGCTATGTTCTAAAAAGGGTAAATCATCTACATCAGCAATAATATCACCGGTTTGTTTTCGCTCGACTAAATTTATTTGATGTTTAATTGTACAGCCTGAGCTGTCAATATGACCACTGAGTGCACCAATTTTTAATAGATGATAACCAAAAAATTTTGGCCACCACGGCGCTAACACTTGTTCAATTTCTTTAACAATGACCTCGCCGTTTGGTAAAGCTTGCCAAGATTTTGGGTAATGGGGTTGTCGATAGCCCAAAGCAGGTTTCATCAGTTAGATACGCCTTTTTAGTTCGTTTACGGGTATACTACTTACTCTACCTTCATTGAGGACGATTTAACGTGCAAAGTCAAACACTAAAGCCAATTTTGATTACGGCAATCCCCGCTTTTACCGACAATTATTTTTGGGCAATAACCTCTCATGAAGTAAACGTGACCGATAATAAAACGCTAAAACCCGTTGCTCTGGTCGATCCCGGAGATGCTAAACCTTGCATTACTTATTTAGAGGAAAATAATTTACAGCTATGCGCTATTTTAATCACCCATCATCATGCTGATCATACCGGTGGTGTTGCTGAGTTAAAGAGCTACTGTAAAAATAAGAACTGGCCACTTACTGTTTACGCGCCTGAAAATGAAAAGATAACCAATGTTGATGTTCGGGTAGTCGCTAAGCAAATAATCGAAATTCCTGCGCTTGAAACTTCTTTTGAAGTCATTGATCTCGCTGGGCACACCTTAGATCATATCGGTTATTACACTGGTGATGCTGTTTTTTGTGGTGATACTTTATTCTCAGGCGGCTGTGGGCGGATATTTGAAGGGTCACCAAAACAGATGTTGAGCGCTTTAACCCGTTTAACCGACTTACCCGATCGAACACATGTTTACTGCGCGCACGAATACACTTTAGCCAATTTAAAGTTTGCTTTAGCGGTTGAGCCAAATAACGCTGAACTCGTTCACTATTACAATCAAGTAGTAGAACGACGAGCAAAAAATATTCCCACCATCCCTAGTTCTATTTTACTTGAGAAAAAAATCAATCCGTTTTTACGTTGCCAACAACAAGAAATCATCGAAAGCGCTGTTGATTATAGTGGTAAAAACTCAATAAATACCTTAGCAACTTTCACCGTTATTAGGCAGTGGAAGAATGAATTCTAAGCCGAGAACACTTTGACTAATGTATTAGCCACGCTTGAATAAGCAGGCTAAATAAGTGAAACTAACCTTAAGTAAAATAATATAGTGCCTACATGAAATTTATCTTAAAAACATCAAACAAATCACCTGCTAAAAAATATACTTTTGCAAAAGCTCTACCGCTATCATTTTCTGTTGCTTTCTCGGTCATGCTAATGGGTTGTCAAGCGACGTCAGTGCAAAATAGTGATGGCGCTCAAGCAACAGATATTGACCAACGGATGATCGCTAGCACTGCTGAAATTAATCAGGCGATATTAGCCGATGAAAACATTGACATTATTCATCCGGTTGCGGATGTAGAATTTACCTTAACTGACCCAGAAATTGTTGATGATATTTATGTATCCGATGATATCTGGCAACGTATTCGCACTAAATTTACCTTTGAAATTCCAGAAGATAAACGCCTTACGCAGCAACGCAATTGGTTTGTAAAACATCCTGAATATCTTGACCGCGTAGCAAAACGTGCTGAGCCCTTTATTTTTTATATTGTTCAAGAACTTGAAAAAAATGATATGCCGCTAGAAATAGCGCTTTTACCTATAGTTGAAAGTGCTTTTGATCCCTTTGCATACTCTCATGGTCGTGCTTCAGGTATGTGGCAATTTGTTCCAGGAACCGGCAAGCGATTCAATATGAAGCAGAACTGGTGGTATGACGGACGCCGTGATGTCATTGCATCAACACAAGGTGCGATTCAATATTTAAAATATTTAAACAAATTTTTTGATGGTGATTGGTTATTAGCGCTCGCTGCGTATAATTCTGGTGAAGGTCGCGTAAAACGCGCAATGAAAAAAAATGCTCGTAAGAATTTACCAACAGATTTTTGGTCTTTAGATTTACCTAGAGAAACTAGAGCTTACGTACCAAAATTACTTGCGTTGGCCGATGTAATAAAACGTCCTGAAGATTTCAATATTAAACTTTACGAAATTGAAAACAAGAGTCAGATCACCAATATTGATATAGGATCGCAGTTAGATTTAGCAAAAGCGGCTAAGTTAGCTGATTTATCTTTAGCTGAATTACAGCGCTTAAACCCTGGATTTAATCGTTGGGCAACTGACCCTGATGGCCCTCACAGTTTATTGATACCAAACCATAAAGTCGCTAATTTTGTGAAGAAGCTTGCTGAACTTCCCCAAGAAGATCGTTTAGCATGGCAACGTTATAAAATTAAAGAAGGTGATAACTTAGGTGAAATTGCCCATAAATTTAATACTGATATCAAGTTAATTAAACAGGTTAATAATATTAGAGGCACACAAATTCGTGCGGGCAAACATTTATTAATTCCTGTAGCGACGCAGTCGCTCGACAGTTATGTCTTTTCTCAAAAGCAACGGACGGCGACAACTAAAAACCGTCAACGAAGTGGAGAGAAAACAACACACCTTGTCGTAGCAGGCGATACTTTATGGGATATAGGACAAACCTATAAGGTCAGTAGCCGAAGTATTGCAAAATGGAACGGTATGGCGCCACGCGATGTTTTAAAACTTGGCCAGAAACTGGTTATTTGGCAGAAAAGCGCTGTGGTTGAAGACAATTTAGCCAGCACAACGTCTTACCAGCCGCCAGAGCAGGCAATCATGCGAAATATCACCTACAAGGTAAGACGTGGTGATTCTTTCGCACGTATTGCCAATAAATTTAGGGTCTCAATTAGTGATATTGAACGCTGGAACAGTTTAAATCGCAAAAAATATTTACAACCTGGTCAAATGATAAAATTGTCGGTTGATGTGACTAACAATATTTAATCAATAACATTTGATGGTTAATAAAACGCTATTGACTGCAGTCTTTAGCGTTTTTTTACATTAAAAATGGCTCTTTATAACCATATATAAGTTATTCAGCAAAATAGCACTTGATAATATTTTTATAGCTGTCACAGTGGCCCTATCGTATAAACGATTAATTTTATACGTACCTCACAATTTGTTAATAATTTAAAGGAGTAGCGCTTCAATGTGTTCGATCTTTGGTATATTAGATATAAAAACAGGTGCAGACGCACTTCGTCCGAAAGCCCTAGAATATTCTCGTTTATTACGTCACCGTGGTCCTGATTGGTCCGGTATTTACAGCAGCGAACATGCTATTTTAGTGCATGAACGTTTATCAATTGTTGATACTGAGCATGGTGCTCAACCATTATATAACGAAGACAAAACAAACATTCTCGCTGTAAATGGTGAAATTTATAACCATAAAGTCCTAGCAGCAAACTTAACGGTAGATTACCAATTTCAAACTGGCTCAGATTGTGAAATTATTCTGCCACTATATAAAGAATTTGGCGTCGAATTTATTGATAAACTTCAAGGCATGTTTGCTTTTTGTTTATACAACGAAACTGATAACTCTTACCTTATAGCACGCGATCATATCGGCATTATCCCACTTTACACTGGCTATGATGAAGACGGTAACTTTTATGTTGCCTCTGAAATGAAAGCATTGATGCCTATTTGTAAAACAGTGAGTGAGTTTCCTCCTGGCCATATTCTTGACAGTCGTGTTGGCAAGTTACAAAAGTATTATAAACGTAACTGGCAACAATATTCTGCGATAAAAGATAATACCACCAGTAAAACAAAAATTCGTGAAGCGCTAGAAGAGTCGGTTAAAAGTCATTTAATGACTGATGTACCTTATGGTGTTTTATTATCGGGTGGTTTAGATTCATCGCTAATATCGGCTATAACGCAAAAATTTGCCGCTCGCCGTATTGAAGATAATGACTTAGCTGAAGCTTGGTGGCCAAAGGTTCACTCCTTTGCTTGTGGTCTTGAAGGCTCACCAGATTTAATTGCCGCGAAAACAGTAGCAGACAGCATAGGCACTATTCATCACAGCGTGGTGTTTACTGAGCAAGAAGGTATAGATGCCTTACAAGAAGTTATCTATCACTTAGAGACTTATGACGTCACCACTATTCGAGCTTCTACCCCTATGTACTTAATGGCGCGTAAAATTAAAGCCATGGGTATAAAAATGGTACTTTCAGGTGAAGGCGCTGATGAAATTTTTGGTGGTTACTTATATTTCCATAAGGCGCCTAACGCACAAGAGTTTCATGAAGAACTTAACCGTAAGTTAGACAGATTACATAAGTTTGATTGCTTACGTGCCAATAAATCTATGTCAGCTTGGGGTATTGAAGCCCGAGTGCCATTTTTAGATAAAAACTTTATGGATGTTGCCATGCGCATCAACCCAGAAGATAAAATGTGTGGCAATGGAAAAATGGAAAAAGCGATTTTACGTGAGTCGTTTGAAGGTTATTTGCCTAAAGATATCTTGTGGCGTCAAAAAGAGCAGTTTTCTGATGGCGTTGGTTATTCTTGGATTGACGGCTTAAAAGCGCATGTTGAGTCTCAAGTGACCGATCAGCAACTTGCAACGGCTAACTTTAAATTTCCAGTGAATACACCAGACAGTAAAGAAGCCTACTTTTATCGTACTGTTTTTGAAGATAAGTTTCCACTTTCCTCAGCAGCCGACTGTGTTATTGGTGGTAAATCTGTTGCCTGTAGTACTGAAGAAGCATTAGCATGGGATGAAAGTTTTCAAAATAATGCTGACCCTTCAGGTCGAGCGGTAATGAGTGTTCATAACGATAGTTACTAGCATTTATCCTTAAAATATTATAAAACCGATAAGTCTGACTTATTGGTTTTTTTTTCAATTTTTTATCTCATTAAAATAATGATATTAATTTGAATACATAGAATTATAATTGTGTAGAATAACTAATAAGATAAAAATGATATAAATAGTACTAACAGGAAAATATTTTGACCAAGCAAATCGACCATAACATGCCGAGTATCACGCCTGATAAAGATCAGGTCGAGGCATTCAAAAATACTCGAACTTATTCTCCCGCTTCAGCTAATTCGGTTGATAATACATCACCTCAGCCTAAAATAGTAAAGCCACAAAAAACACCTAGTTCACCACCAATAAAAATAGCTAAAGCGGCTATTATTTTTATTTATTTATTTATTGCGGGTGCTGGCTATTGGCTTTATCAAGAAAATATTAAAACAAATGCCATTATAGCTTCAGCAGAGCAACGTATTGCCGACTTAGAGCACCAACTTTCCGCTACAGGCGAAGAAATGGGTGAATCTGCAGTAGAGATGAAAGTACGCATAGAAACACTCGGCAAGACCAGTGATAAACTGTGGGAAGAAATGGACAAGCTCTGGGCTTCTGCTTGGCGAAGAAACCAATCTGAAATCAAGACTTTACAAAAAGACAATAAATTATTGACTGACTTATCGGTAACTCAAGGTAAAACACTTGTGGCAACAAACGCCACAGTAAACGAGGTCAATAATAAGCAAGTAGCTACTGAGTTCTCAATAGACGCGCTAAAAGAAAAGTTGACTGAAAATATTAAAAATTTATCGCTGGAGTTATCCGCTATAGAGTCAAACTCTCAACGTCGTGATAAACAACAAATAGCCCTGGCAAGCCGCGTCACTCAACTCAGTGAGCAGAATAAAAAATTATTATTAAAAGTTGAAAGTTTAGAAGCACTAAGCAACATACCCGCAAGAACAGCACCTCCTTTCTCTGAAGGTTCTTAACACAATAAAAATAAGCAAGAGTAGGTTAATGACTATTTAACAACCTACTCTTACCTATCCCCTGTCGACTAAAATCTAAACTGACTCTCCAGCTCACTTACACCTAAGCCACTGCATTTTTTAACTTTTATTTGCACAGGAATACGTTCTTTAAGCGTATCTACATGACTTATAACACCAATCATTTTACCACTAGCATTTAAACTGTCTAACGCATCAAGTGCTACTTCGAGTGTATCGTTATCAAGTGTGCCAAAACCTTCATCAAGAAAAAGAGAGTCGATACTGGTTTTGGCGCTGACCAAATCAGACAAAGCTAACGCCAACGCCAAACTCACTAAAAAACTCTCACCGCCAGAAAGTGTTTTGGTGTCCCGTACGCTATCAGCTTGCCATGTATCAAGGACTTCAAGAGTTAATGCCTCAGATTGTTGACACTTAAGTTGATAGCGAGCATGTAAGCGCTCGAGCTGTTGATTCGCTAAATAGACGAGATGAGCAAGCGTTAGCCCTTGAGCAAACTTTCTAAATTTTGCGCCATCTGCCGAACCAATTAAGCCGTTTAAATGAGCTAAATCATCGACATCTTTTTGTAAAGCCGTTATTTTTTCAAGTAAACCTTGTTGTTGTTGGCGTTGAATATCGTCTTGTTTTAATGTTTGCCCTAATTGTCCTAGTTTTATCTGCGCTTGTTTCAACTGCTCTTTACATGCTGCCAATTTTTCCGTGATCGCCAAGGTGCTAAAATCATTCACACCTGCTTGTTGAATCGCAACTTGATCAATAGTCAATTGTTGAAGTTGTTGCTGATATTGTTCGAGTAGTGTTTGTGAACGCTGTTTTTCAAGGGTAATACTGTCTGACACTTGCTGAAACACATCTTGTTTATCAGGAGGTAATAACGCATTGATAAAATCAACTTCTTGCGAAAAATCACTTTTAGATAAGGCGTTTTGCCACGCTGAAGTCAATAATTCAACTTCTTCATTCAGCTGTGTTAATTGCTGTTCAGCGCTTTTTAAAAGACCTTGTTGGTGTTGGTGCGTTTGCATGCATTGCTGAAAAGTTTGTTGTAATTTATCAAGCTCATCAGCTACCGCATTTCGCTTAGTGGTGATATCCACTCTGACTTGGCTAATGGTTTTTTCTTCAAAAAGAGTAAAGCGTTGCTGTTGAGCTTGTTTTAGTTCACTGACAACTTGCCCGTGAGTTTGACTAACTTGCGCGTGGTCGTCATTGAGGCCATTGTGGTGTATTTGTGCAACAGCCAACTGTTGCTTTAACCCTGTAATGACCTGCAAGAACTGTTCTTGTTGTTGCAACGTCTGTTGATAGTGTTTTACTTGTTCGCTTATTTCAGTAAACCAAGTAGAAAAAATTTCATTACTGGTTAGCGTTTCAGTGTTTTCGTTAAACAACGCTGCAAATGATATGCTACTTTGCTCGGTATTTACCTGCTTGGCGATGGCGGTAATATCGGCTTTAAAAGCAGTAAGCCCTTCGGCCTTAATTTTTTGCTTTTGTGTGAGAAGAACCGTTAATTGTTGCAAACTTATTTGGACATTTTCTTGATTATTTATCAGCAGTAAAGCTTGGTTTTCAAGCGTTGATTTATCTTTTTCAGCAGCGACTAATTGCTGCTGGCACTGATGTAAATGTTGTTCAGCCTTTTGAAGCCTAACGTTTGTGTTAACAAAATTTTCTAGCTTATTTTCTCGCTCGCCAATAAAAGACTCAATAAAGGCCAAATCTGCTATTGGACAATCTAGATCGAGTGGCTGTGCTTTTGAGTGCCATTGACTGAATAAAACTTGTTGCTCTGTTAATTTTTCTTCTTGTTGTTTATCGGCAACGCCAAGTTCCGCCTTAAGCTGAGCTTGTATTTCTGCTTGAGCCTTGCCTTGCTGCTCTAATTGTTTTAATTGTTGCGTTAACTGCTCAAACCTTTGCTGGTACTCAGACGATTCCCCCTCGGCTAATGATGAATATTCGTCAATAGCTGGATGCTCATTTGAACCACATAATGGACACGCTTGCTCGGGCTGAAGATTTTTACGATGTTCATTTAACGATAAAATAGTTTTTTGTTGATCGACAATAAGCATGACATCATCACGCCTTATCTGCACTTGTCGATATTGGTTTCTTAATTCAAGTACTTGTTCAGAAACGCGTTGATATTGCTGTTTTTTTTCTGCGTTATCGGCACTAGCATTAGCGACTTCGTTTGATAAAAAGTTAAAGCGACGAGCGCTTTCAAGGGCAGTTATTTGCTCAGCAATTTGCCCTTGTCGTTGTTGTATCTTGTTTTGTAAAGCTGATCGATCATTCATCGACACTTGCGCTAGGACGTCGGCTATTTCTTGTTGATATTGTTCAAATCGCTCAATAAGACCATCTTGCACACTTTGCTGTTTATTGATCAAATTTTGCTGGGTTTCTTGTTGAACATTTAATTGTTGACGTTGTAAATGTAAGCTTTTTTGGTCACTCAGGATTTGCTGTACTTCATCTTCAGTGAGCGATAAATATTGATACTGACTTTGCCATAATGGCAGCTTCTCGGGCAAAAGTTTCAATATCTGATTATTGCTAATAAAGCCTTCATTTTTAATAAACTGTACTTGATGTTGTTCTTGCTCGTTAGCTAACTTGTCACAATTATTTTTTGATAATTGTTGAGCACTAGCTAACTCAACTAATTTATTGGCTGATTCTTCTTTTTGTTTAACCCAATGAAAGATTTTGTTATCCAGGGGGAGCACTTCTTCAATGATCAGATTTTCAATGCGTTGATCGGCTAAATATTGAATGCCCTGCTCTTTCGTTAAGGCTTCATAGGCTTGCTGAGCGATAGTTGTTTGCTGTTCGATATTTTTACAACTAATTAAAAGTTCATTGTTACTGACCACTAATGATTTTTGTAATTGTATTTTTTGCTGATGTTGCTCGAAAACAGGTCGCAATTTCTCAGCCGGCTTAGCTAAAGCCAATAAGCGTAAGTCATCTTCGGCGTCGCGCTCTTTTTGTGCTACACACTCAAGTTGGTTGTTAACCACATTAATACTGTTATGGTTTTCAAGCGACTTTTGTTGCCAAAGATGTGCTTTTTGCCACAAATCATGTTCAGTGGTCACTCGTTGTTCATCATCACCAAGCGTTGCAAGTTGTTGAGTCAACGTGGTTAATTCTTCTGCCGATAATATAACGGTACCTTGACTCTGTGCTTGTAATATTTTTAAGTCGTTACTGGCATTTTTATGGTTCAGATAGACTTGCTGTGAAACCTGCCCATAAATTTCAGTACCGGTTAACTCTTCTAAAAGTTCAGCTCGTTCGTTGCTGGGGGCATTTAAAAAAGCGGCAAACTGTCCCTGTGAAAGCATCATAGATTTGGTAAAACGAGAAAAGTCTAAACCGGTTAAACTGGCTATTTCATTGCGCACTTGCGAGACTTTTGTTGCTATTATTTGATCATTATCTGCTGTCGACATTGAAATTTCAGCAAGTTCTGCAATCGGTTTCTGTAAATTCCCTTCAACACTATTTTTAGCGCGTCGTTGACTCCAAAAGGCTCGGTAAGCTTTACCTTTCACTTCAAATTCAACTTCAGCTAAACAACTCGCCGTATGGCGGGTCATTAATTGGTTTTGCTTATCTGAAATATTTAAACGGGGTGTTTGATGGTAGAGCGCCAAACAAATAGCATCTAATATGGTGGTTTTTCCAGCGCCTGTTGGTCCTGTAATGGCGAACAAGCCACTATTGTCAAAAGGTGCTTGGCTAAAATCAATTTTCCACGCACCTTTAAGTGAGTTGATATTTTCAAATCGTAAACTTAATATTCTCACTTAGTTTCACCTGCAACTTGAGATTTTTCACTGTGTTTTTCGCCTGTGGTATTTTGCTGTTGCACTTGCTCTAGCGTTTGCGCAAACATTTTTTCAAGTCGATTTTTTTGGTTTATCTCTGTGTCTGTTTGCCAATTTTCTTGCTGTAATCGCGTTGAGAACACCTCGGCTAAAGATAATTCATTTAAGGTAATTTTCTTTTGGCTTTCAGGCATCGACTGCCTAGATGTTTTACTGCGTCGCACCAACAAGACCTCTACCGGTAGTTCTTTGACAAGCGCTTCAATGCGAGGGGTTAAATCTTGTAAATATTCAGCACTGTTAATCTCAATATCAAGCCAAATTTTTTGTTCTTTCTCTAATGAGGTCTTCGAACTATTGAGCTCGCTAACCAGCTTATTGATATCTTCACTGAGCTGTTCTAATTTACTTTTTACCATCAATAAAGGTTGAAAACAGGGAATATCTTGTTCAATAACCTGACTCAGTTTTGCTTGTTCAAATTCTGCGATTAAGACTTTTTTAGTTTGACTTGCTTCATCAAAGCTTAAGGCTATTGGCGATCCGCAATAACGAATATGCTCAGATTTAGCAACCCGTTGACTGCGATGGATATGGCCAAGCGCTATGTAATCAGCTTGCGGAAAAGCATTGGCAGGGAAAGCTTCCAAGGTGCCAATATAAATATCGCGCACCGACTCACTACTGGTCACACCAACGGTGGTTAGATGCCCAGTGGCAATAACCGGTAATTTTTTTTCATCATTTACTGAAGAAATAACTTCTGCTTGGGTAAATAGTGTTTGATAGTGTTCACTAATCGCTTGCTGCAATGACTGTTGTTTATCTTTAACAGATTGCCCCGCACTGCTGCTAATAATATCGCGCGGGCGGATAAAAGGAATAGCACACAATATCGCCCCTGGTTGACCTTGTTTATTGTTAAGCGTAATGACTTGCTGATTTATCTTATCGCTAACACTGGTGATCACCTGACATGATAGATGTGACAATAACTGCTTCGACTCACCAAGCATGGCAACAGAGTCATGGTTACCGGCCAGAATGATTAATTGGCAGTTTTTTTCATGCATATTAACAATAAAATCAAAATACATTTCTCGGGCATAGCTAGGTGGCGTGCCGGTATCAAAAATATCACCCGCAACAATCACTGCATCAATGTCATGTTCACTAACTTGTGTGAGTAACCAATTTAAAAATTTTTGATGCTCTGCAGCACGACTTTTACCGTAAAAATTTTGGCCTAGATGCCAGTCAGAAGTATGGAGAATACGAAATTTCATAAAGTTATCTTAAGGTTTTAAACCTAGGTGTGAGTTATTTTTCATGGGTTTTTATGGTTTTTTTCTTACCGACAAAGCGAGTATAAAGTTGCTGGTGAGCTAGCTTTGAAAAAGTATCGGTGCGTGTATCATAAGCCTTTATCCAATCGATTAGCATAGCTAAATTATCATCCTGAGCTTGCTTTGATGGATATTTATGCGCTTCCCACGGACGATTTTCAGCATGGGTAATGCATGTATTAATCGTTATATCTAAGTAGATAATTTCGTTAGCAAACGCTTTCTTGTTAACGTTGTCATGGTCTACTGCATTATTATTAATCAGTAGCTCTAGTAAGTCACTGTAGCATCCTTCTATTACCCAATTTTCATGTTGTTGAGTAAATGTGTCAATTGCAATGGCTGAATCTGACAGGCATTTTCTTTGCGGTGGAGATGTTGCCAGCCAGGCGAGCGTATCAAGATCTAAATGTGCTAAGCCTTGTTTTGCCGCTATTTTTTTAGCTAAAGTCGACTTACCTGCTGCAGCATTGCCAAAAATAAGGATTTTTTGCAAGTAGCTCACCTTTTGTCATATTATTATCAAAGGTAGTGTACCTGAACCGATGATAAAAAATTAGCGTTTTAATGCAAAAAAAACAAGTTGATAGCGTTTATCCTTACTAACAACTAGCCATGATTTAAATGCGAATAAAGCTTAAGACTATAGGCTTAGGCCAATAACAAAGGTTATCTGCTTAACTTGATTCGTAGCAAACAAGTGCCTGAATAAAAAGAGCGGTACTCTCGTATCGCCCTTTATCGACTTGCTTAAATATGACTACTTAAATGACTAAAAGCGATACGAAGCATTTAAGAAAAAGCTACGTCCATATAAATCATATCCCGATGAAGTCACCATGTTGCCACGGTTCGAGCCAGCAGTTAAATCAACTAACTCTGGCGCTTTATCAAAGACATTTTTCATACCTGCTGTCACTAAAAAGTCATCACCGGTATAAGTGACTGATGTATTAACATAAACCGCACTATCGGCAGAACAAACAGGCACCGTTTGCGGCTTACCAACTAAGTCTTCATTTTTAATAAAGACATCACATTTAGCCGTATCTCTGACATCATCAGCTGATTGAGTACCCGACATATAATTTGCCATGATCATCCAGTTCCATTCATCCATTGAAAAATTCAAGGTTGACACTAAACGATGCTCTGGCGTACCAAAATCTTCTAACAAGTCCTCAGATGATTCGCCTTTGAATATAGTGACTTCTCGTTCAGTTTGTAAGGTATATTGGTTGTCCCATGTCATTCTTACATTATCAAAGTTAGTCACGAACCGTGTATTAACATCAACACCTTTCGAGGTCTCTTCACCAATATTAATAAACGAGGTATCAATTAAATTTGGAAAATTAATCACGGGTGCATTACCACTGTTTCTTGAAATACGAGGGCAAAATGAGCTTTCCATATTAGGAGAGTCAAAACAACGCTTTAAAATAGTCGCCGCACTAATTGTTCGAATGGTATCTTCAACGACTAAGCTGAAGTAAGTAACCCCAAAGTTAAACTCGTAATCCCCTTCAAACACCGGTGTCCACTTAAATGTTGCCGTAATATTTTCTGATGTTTCAGGTTTTAGGTCTTTAGCATTACCGCTTGAAGAGGTTGGGATACTGGGTACGCCACTCAAACCAATTTGAGTAAAGTCAGCACCTTGAGCACTACAGTTATCTAAAATTGTTTGTGAGCGATTTTCTTTAGAGGCATCATATTGGCTATTTGTCGTTAAAGATTCAGAGACCATACAAGGATCAGCACTACCACTTACACCTCCAAATTGGTTAGCAAGAAATTGCTCTCGTAAATTTGGTGCTCGAAAAGAGGTACCATACGAAGTGCTAAATAGTAAAGTTTCAGAAGGCTTGTAGGTAACACGTGCACGATTGGTTAATTCACTGCCAAAGTTAGACTCATCGGTATAACGAAGTGCCGCTTCAACTTCAAATAAATTTGCCCAGTTTTGATCGACCGCAATCGGTAATGATATCTCCGCAAAAACATCACTCACATCACGAGAGCCAACGGTTGCTCCTTCTGTTAAAGGATTCTCTGCCGCGACTAACCCTGTTGAACCTAGCATATCACCCGCAGAATCTATGCGATCTTTTCTGTACTCAAGTCCCATGGCAACGGTTGCAGCCGCACCTTTTTCAAAGTCAAAGACGTCACCGGTAACAAAACCTGAGAGCATTGATTGCTGAACAGTTGTTGTATTAATACGCGTACCGATTAAAAAGTCTTTTTCTGCTTGTGTAGCGAATGTACCACCACCGTAGCTACCGCCATTAAAGATAGATTCTGCAAAAAAGTCGACAGGAACACATTCATTGGCAGTAATAAAACCAATACCAGCTGGGGCATTAATACCACAAATAGGGTTACCGGCATTGTCTAGACGCAATGTCCCTAAACTTAATGCTAGGTTAGTTTCATTCATTACGGGTTGAGTTTGATCACCAACACCGCGGTCGTATGAAACAAACACCTCATAACTCCAGCCCTTATTAGATAGCCAGTCACTGGTAAAGTCACCACGTAAACCAGTAACAAAGCGGAAGTGATTTAATTCAACCTCTCGTTTTTGTGGTAAGTCTTCTAAAGTCATGATGTGAGAAACATCATAATCTGGAAATGGGTTTAGTGGGTTATCAACTAAATTCAATGAGCCATCGGGGTTAGTAACTAAATTACCATTAGCATCTTCATGGGGGATATTAGCAGCTATTGTTGGATAAATTTGTTCAGTAGAAGCTAAGCTGGTTAGGTTACGATGGAAATAATAGCCTTCGTAAAATATTTCTTCATCACCACCAAAAAAATCAGGTGAGTAGCTACCATTTACCGCCAGAGTAAAACGAGTTACTGGTTGAATTAAATCGGCTTCCATACGGTCAACAGCATCAGAATGTGCCGGTGAGTATATACGGCGGTTAAATTGATCTGAACTGGTAATATCAATGTTAGGATCATTTGGAATGGGTAAACCAAAAGCCGAACTAAAACCCGGAATACCAACATCAGATGAGCCAGGGGTGGTAAAAAAACCAATACCTGATGGATGCGGATAGGTCATCACTGGCGCGTTTGGATCATCAGCATTGTAACCGGTAATATCTAAGATAGAATTATCCCAAAAGCGGCTTGAGCACACCGAGGTTCTTTTGCCGTTGTCGTCTTCAAATATTTTACGAATACAATCGGTACGGTCTTTTACGGCGATGCGATCGCGCTCATAATAAGATGCAGAGAGGGTGAATTTTGATTTTTTACCTTCAAAACCAGTAATAAATGAGAAATCTTTTGTAGCGCCCCCACCGTGTTGCGTATCAGAAATATTTGCTGAAACTTCAAAACCATCAAAACTTTCTTTGAGAATAATATTAATAACACCCGCAACAGCATCGGCGCCGTAGATAGATGAAGCTCCTTCGGTGATCACTTCAATACGCTGCACCATATTAACCGGGATCAAACTTAAATCAGGTTGTGATGGAGCACCTCGCACACCTGATGAGCCCAATCGTCGACCATTAATAAGAATAAGAGTTCGCTCTGGGCCTAAACCACGTAAACCAACATTAGATGAACCGACACCACCACTTGGCGGTGCCTCTGATGCATTAGAGCCACCAGAGTTAGAGTTATATGAACCATCAAATTGTTGACCATTTGCCATTGATGTATTTTGTAATAAATCAGCGACTGTTCTAACGCCAGCTTTCATTGCATCTTCAGCCGTGATGACATGGATAGGTGAAGCATTTGAAAATTCTGCTTTTTTTAAGCGTGAACCCGTAACGGAAATTCGTTCAACTTCTTTTTCTGCGCCAACTTCTTCAGCAAAAACAGGCATTGATAACATTGAAGTAGATACACCAGCAAGCAGTGCGTATTTGATAGCTTTCGCTATTGGGGATGCTTTTGTCATAATATTATCCTTTAGTTAATTATATTTATTTTTATAATTATTCAGCTAATTCCTTAACACTGATCACTCAAGTACAACTTCGTAATATCCTTAACTAAACGTAACTTAAGTTAAACTGAACAAACTAACATTAGCCTAAACGTATAGAATTCATACCAAAAATAGTAAACAAATTTAAAAGGTTTACTTTTTCTGTAAACTTTTAGCAACACATTGATAAATAAAGTCACTCTAAAAATGAGTTGTAATTTAATTGATAGCTTCACCACTGATTTATATTAAAAATTCACGGGTAAAGTTTTAATAAATCATTAAAGAAATTCTTATATCTAACTGATCTCTATCTAGTTACTTTAAGATGTTAACTTTTTATTTTTTCTCTTAATAATATTTTATTGAAAACAAACTTGACTGATTATTCCCCAAGCGTTATGTATAGTTAAAACAATAAAAGAAAATAATATAATGAAAATTATTCCTTTGCTGCTTATGCCAGCTTTTTTAATCAATTGTGCTTACGCGACCTCTATTTTTAATAGCGACATTGAGAACTTAATTGCCACATTAAAGGCGCCCACCCCAGTTATTTCAGACTTGAAGCAACTAACGGATGAAATAGGCGCTCGCTTAACAGGTACTCAGGCAAATAAAAAATCGGTTAACTGGGCGCTGAAAAAATTTCATGAAGCGGGTGTTACCGCTAAAAAAGAAAGTTTTACTATGCCAAGAGCTTGGTCTGAGAAAACGATTAGCGCTAAAGTATTTAATAGCCAAATAAATTTTTCACCTCGTATTGTTGCTATGCCTTTTACTAAAAAAACCCATTATCGAGGCCTGAGCGCTAAAATCGTCAATCTGAATAAAGGTAGCGTGGCAGATTTTGAAAAAATGAATATTGACCATTACTTAGCAGATAAGTGGCTACTTATTGAAACCGATATTTTGGATGATGAACGCGGCATCTCAGGCCTTTTTCAAGAGTATAACAATGCGGTCATCATCGAAGAACAAGCGTTAGCGGTCAAAGCCACAGGTATTATTTATATGTCTTCTCGGCCAAAAAACCTCTTGTACCGCCACTTACCTAGCTCAGGGGTTGATAATAAATTAGCCATTGTTGTTATGGAAAGGGAAAGTGCCCTTCGCACTCAACGCCTACTGAACTCAGGTGAATCACTAAAATTAACAGCGAAAATAAATATATTAGGTGAAAAGCCTTATCAAGCTAATAATGTTGTTGCTGAAATAAAAGGTGACACCTATCCCGATGAGATTGTCTTAATTGGTGCTCATATTGATTCTTTTGATTTGGGTACTGGCGCTCTTGATAATGGCGCTAATGTTAGTCTAGTGATAGATCTTGCTCGTCAAATCACTAAGCTTGCTATAACACCTAAGCGTACTATTCGCTTTCTACTCTTTAACGGCGAAGAACAAGGTATGTACGGTTCTTGGGGGTACACTCAAACACATAGAGACGAGTTAGATAATCATGTCTTAGCCGCAACCATAGACATTGGCACCGGTGCTATTACTGGTTTTTTTATTAATGGTCGTGAAGAAATTAGAGCAACCATCGACAGTGTTTTGCATCCCGACACTGAATTGGGTTCATTTAGCCAAATAATCGATCCGGTTGTTGGCACTGACAATTATGACTTTATGATGCAAGGTATCGCAAACCTTGTGGCTAACCAAGCAGACGCTAACTATGCATCTAATTATCATGCTCAATCAGATACCTTTGAAAAAGTAGACCAACAACAATTAAAATTGAACGCCGCTATTATGGGGGCAACTATTTTAGGTATTGCTAACCTTGACCAGATCCCTTGGCAACGTCAAACCTCAGAGCAAGTGGTAAAAATGGTTGAGAAATATAACCTTGAACAAGCGATGAAAACCTTTGGTTTACAACAAAGCTGGCAAGAAAACAAACGTGGTATTCAACACTAAAAGCTCGTCAACTTGTTTTAAATACTTTTCGCCGCTCGATAGCAATATCTAGCGGTTTTTTGTTGATAGAGGAAAAAAACTCATTCTACGACAGTAGAAAGCGGCTATATCGATGATATTGTCTCTTATCAAGGAAGGGGATAAATACTCATCTATTTAGTTATTAACTTGATAAGTGGCCAAGTACTTTACTACAAGCTAAAACTTCTTTATCTACTCTAGCGTGCTTTAAGCGCCTTTTTCTAAAATAAAGGTCGTTTTTTTATTAATATTATCTATACTCCATCAAAATGTTATTAATGGAGTAATAATATGAAAAGAATGCCAACTGCTCTGGTAAAAACTTGGTTATTTCTGCTTAAAAGTAAAGACCCCAAACTCGCAAGACAAAAATTCATTGCTTATCAAAAAATCAAAAAATCATTCGGCAGTGCTGACCTAGCACAGTTATATCTTGAACAAGATAGGGATAATGACATCGAAGTCGTTATTATTTAAACAAAAAAAATGAGCAGGTGCTAACACCAACTCACTTTTTATCAAGCCTGATATATTTATTTGAATATTTACATTTGTTTATCAAGCCGAACAGAGCCATTTTCCAAATAAATGAGGCGGATAGCGTCATTACGTTGAAAAATCATTCTTGAGTCTAAGTATTGTATGACCATAAACTCCTTACCCTGGTCAGTTTTTATCATTAATTCAACTAAATGAAGCGTCTTACGGTGGTATTGTGGGTTTTTATTATTGGCCATAGAACCGCCTAATAAAGCACCAAGGACAGTAGCAACATCTCGGCCACTACCACTACCAAATTGATTGCCAACCGCACCACCAATAAGCGCACCACCAAAAACTTTCCAGCCTTTGTCTTTATCTTCGATAAGTTCTACTTCAGTAATATTTCTAACCGATTGTACTTTTCCAAAGAGAACTTTTTCGACAGGTACGGCTTTATTTCTGTCATATTGCGCATTCACTACTGGACTTAATAAAATCGTTAATAGGCACAAACAAGAAAATAGCTTTGTTTTCATGATCTCCCCCTAAATATTGAATATCAGCTCTTACCAACCCACTGATGCTTTAACTTTAGTTTTGCGAATTTCAGTTTCGTCAGCCCATTCAACTAAGCCACTTTCTAAATCCATTAAACGTAGTGTAAATTTATAATAGACATCAGACTTGTCTTTGTTAGATTTTACAATACTTGATAAGTTCCCATAAAGCATATACTCAGCGCCAACTTGCTTACCAAATTGCACAGCTTTATTGGTGTCAACCATACCACTGTCTTGTTGAAATTTTATTTGTTCACGAGCCGCTTCTACTCGCGCCATATCAACAAAGCGAAACTTGCCTGAACGTAGTAACTTTGTGGAAATTGAATCAGTAATTGATTCAGTATCAATATGTTCGCTGGTTTTATTTTTTAGGCGCTCAACGAACATGATCGGACGTTTATTTTGCGTTAACGTACCTACAACTGGCGACAATAATAGCGAGTCAGTCATTTCTCCAGCAACTTTTTGTAAGTCAGTAGAGCCAAAGTTAATATCGGTCGTCTCAACCGCTGTCGCATCACCGTAGCGAACAACTGACTTTTGTGCACAACCCGCCACAAGGGTAATAGCTAAACCAACAGTAGTAGCAATCATTAATTTTTTCATAAGTACTTCCTTAATATATAACGTAATAAATTTTAATATTTAATATCTATAAGCTTTTTCTGGGATTTCTCTCACGTAAACAGTGAACGAAGCAACCTGTTCATTCGGTGCGAGTCCACTTAAGCTTGTTGACTGAAAACCATGTAATTCAAGTGGCTTCCAGGGTGTTTTTCGTGATTCAATCACAAATCCTTGCGCATCAAACCAGTTAAAGTGGTATTGCAATTTCAATGACTTTTTATAGGTACTGTTAAGCTGTAGATTTATTTCTAGTAAACCATTGGTTTTTCTTGATTTTACATCAATAATTTTTAGCTGTTGTGCTAATTTAGGGTTATGGACCTCTAAATGCTTCGAAAACTCATCACCTTGTGTCATCGCACTGGTACCGATACCCGAGGTTATTGGCGCAGCGCAACCCAGAAAAAATATTGAGCTGAACACGGTAATAGCTGAAATTCTTATAAAATAATGCATATTTTTATCCTTACAAATTTATAGTTTGATAACCGGTAAAGTTACCCAGAGCGGTAAAATTAATGAGCGTCGTTCTATTTTCTGCTACGTCAATGTCAACGAGCTGCTTTTTACCTGCATATGAAATCGTCAATTTTTTCTGACCTACCGCAACATTATCCAACCTCATTATTTGCACATTATCGGGCAAACTTGACCAACTGCGAGTATCGGCTTTTTCTGAAGCAATATTATAAAGGCTGGCTAAAATATTACCGACATCACCACCCGACTTGCTCAAATTCTGACGTATCTGCTCTTTGGCGACTAAACGTATCGCTTGTCTTGTTACCAAACCCGGCAATTTTTCTTTTAAGTCTTTGCTTGCTAAAGACTGAAGCCTGACAATTTCTTGCGAAAGGTAACTTTTTTCATCAATACTGATACTCAAAGGTATTAATGCCGGTAAGCGCCCTCGATAAACAGGTAAAGCAAAAGTGAAAAATTTAAAATCTGAGCGAGTATTAAAGATAGGTAAATTTAAACTTGCCTCTTCTTTTGCACTAACAATTCCTTGTTCAAAAATAACAACTATTTGACCTGTTTTTATTTTATTTTGCCCTTGATAGCGACCAAACCTTTGCTCAAAGCGGGCAAGTTCTTCATTCATATTTAGCTTATTAGCTAATCGCAAGACATCTTGTTGCACAAACGTATTATTGGGATATATTTCTAGCGCTCGCTTATAGTCAATATAGGCATCATCAAACTTTTTAGCTGTTTCATACAATAAACCCGAAAGATAAAAAGTATAAGCATTTTGAAAACTGTTTTTTAGATCACCAATTAAGTTATCCATTGATGGGAAGTTCTCATATAATTTATTACTGTTGATGCCTTTTTCGGCCATTTCTTCTTCAGCTTTGTAGAGTTCAGCTTGATTAGTTTTTAATGCACGTTCTTGCACTAAATTAGCTCTGCGCACTTCAACCAAAGCGCCCTCTAAACTGCCTTGATATAAATAATTTAGCGCTTGATAAGAATGCAACATACCCTGCTCGTATGAAGGTATTTCATAGCCAATAGCATTGTCATTAGTCACCACCGCACTGACTTTTTTCAAGCCACTGCTTATTTGTATTTTCGCTGCTTGCTCTTCAGCCTGCACTTGTTGGTAGGCTAATTCAAAACTTTTTTGACTCGCCAGCCAATCATGAGAAAGAAACTGTAAACGGGCTTTTTCTAGTTGGCTCAAGCCATAATTATTATGCTGGCGATTAACCGAGATAACTGATGTTGTCGCAACAACGAAATCACCTCTTAACTGAGCTGAACGAGATTCTTGCATCTGTTGACTGTAACCAAAAAACAAATCACTCATGCCTATAGATGTACAGCCAACAAGCGTCGCTACTGAAAACATAAGACAAAATTTTATTAATAACTGTTTACACATAAAATTTTCAAGTAACCCTTAATGATGAAGACATTATAACACTTTACTAGCTAAGCCTGCGCTTGATTCGCTAGATGTAAAATTAATACGAAACAGCCCAATAGGCAATACAATAATTGTGAGTAAATTGTAAGAATTTTGTAATGTTCTGAGAGTGTTAACCGTTAGCAAAACTTAATTGCCCTATTATTGACATATTTGGTCAGTACTTTGCCCTAATACCGCCCCCGCTAACGCTCAATGCTTTGCTTTAATATCATCTACTACTTACACAAAAGAGCAAGTGATGTTTACTTCTAGAAAAAACCGACAATTTATAGATTACCAAGACTCATACTATTACCGACAACAGAATAAAAAACGTCGAAATAAATGGTTAAAGTTATCACTGCTAGTGTTTCTTATCCTATTGTCTTCTTTGGCTTTAGTGCGTTATGCGCAAAGTAGTGAAATGGCTTTGACTGAAAATACAGCCAATAATAATAATAATACGCTTATTTATGGTCCACAATTATTATTTGATCACCCAAATCCAGCAAAGCAAGCCAATTTACCCCTTGATATTCAGACCAATGTTGAGATTAATGGTTTAATTGCTTATGTAGAAATAAAACAAACCTTCGTTAATCCTCATGCGATTGCTTTAGAAGGAACCTATCAATTTCCCTTACCTGAAGATGCTGCAATAAAACGGTTAATGATAAAGGTTGGCGATAATGAGATAGTTGGCGAGATAATGGCAAAAAACACCGCTAAGGTTTTATATCAACAAGCGAAAAGCCAAGGAAGAAAAGCGAGCTTACTCGAGCAACAACAAGCTAATTTGTTTATCAATAAAATTGCTAATATTCCACCACAAGCAAGCGTTATTGTTACGCTAACTTTTATGATGCCAGTCTCTTTTTCACAGGGTAATTTTGATCTACGATTACCACTAGCAATGACTCAAAGGTACCAACCCAAATTATCCCAGCCATTATCTGAAAATCCACAAGTAGCAAAAGCTTCTGAGCTTACAGAGCAACGAATAGCGTACTCTGCGGATAAATTACCTGCACAGCTGCAAGCATCAACCACAAAAGCGCCTAGCCACTTACCTTCAATTGCCAGCAGTCAATCATCTATTAATATTTCCTTAAATTCGGGTATTGCGATTACTGCGATTAGTAGTGCTAGTCATAAAATAGTGATGCGCGCGTTAAACTCCCATCAAAATGCTTACTTTATTACCTTAAATCAGGCCAAAGTGGTCGCTCATAAAAGTTTCGTTCTAAGCTGGCGATTATTAGCCAGTGAGCAAGCTAAAATCAGCAGTTTTACTGAACAAGTAGCAGATGAATATTATACGCTGCTGACCTTTTTCCCGCCAAAGACAGACCTTGCACAAGTGATCGCACGAGATATCATTTTTATCATTGATACCTCAGGTTCTATGCAAGGTTCGGCTATGGAACAAGCAAAAGCGAGTCTCTCGTTAGCTATATTACAACTTAACGATAAAGACAGTTTTAATATTATCGCTTTCAATGACACTACCGAATTACTCTTTTCCGGCACCAAAATGGCTGCAGGTCATCATATTAAAAAAGCGCAACAATTTATTAGTCACTTAATGGCCGATGGTGGCACTGAAATGTACCGTCCCTTGAGTAACGCTTTGATGATGAAAAAAAGTGCTGTGCAAGCAGCGCAGGCTATTCGCCAAATAGTTTTTATAACCGACGGAGCTGTCGCTAACGAATTTGAACTTATGCAACTGCTTGAAAATGCCCAAGGTGATTTTCGTTTATACACCGTTGGCATAGGCGCTGCGCCCAATGGTTACTTTATGAAGAAAGCCGCTCAATTTGGTAGGGGTCGTTATGTTTTTATTCAAAGCCAAAGTGATGTTCAACAAAAGATGAGCGACTTTATGACTAAAATAAGTCAACCCGCAATCACTAATATCGACTTAATCATCGACAGCCGAGTTCATCAACACCTCGAGGTTTATCCTAAAAGCATCCCTGATTTATATTTCGACGAGCCCTTGCAGATAGCGATAAAATCTCAGTTTCCTATCACGAGTTTGCAATTAACAGGTGATACCGTCACTGCGCCCTGGTACCAAGAATTAATTATTGATAGCGAGCAATCTTCAACCGGTATTTCATCCCTTTGGGCGCGTAGAAAAATAGAAAGCTTACTCGATAGCTTAGTCAGCGGAGCAGATAAGGCTGAGGTGAAATTTCAGGTTATTACTACCTCACTCAAGCATCAAATTATATCGCCCTATACCAGCTTTATAGCTTTAGAGAAACAGCAAAAAGACGGATTATTACTCGCTAAGAATACCATTTTTCAAGCCCATGAAAGTTTAATGGTCGCTATGCCTAAAACAGCATTAGGGTGGAAATTACAATTTCTGCTTGGCATGGCACTCTTGTTATTGGTAACTATGAGCGAGGCTATTATATTGCGGGGTTATCAGTGTATTAAATTAAGGGGTGGTCAACCTTGAAAAAATTAATTAAAACATCCTTATTGATCATCGGTAGCTTGCTGTGTTTACAAGCCAGTTGGTTGCCTACTAAAGCTTGGTTATCTCAGCAATTAATTAATTATAGCTGGCATCAGACACTGGCTTTACAGCAAAGAATAAAACCTTGGCCATGGGCTGATACCTACCCTATTGCCGAGCTTTCATTTAAACGCTTAGCAAAGTCTCTGGTGATACTTAATGGCGGCGACCCAACCACACTCGCTTTTTCAGCCGGGGCTATTGCTCCTTTCAACCAGGTCAGCCGTGCTCAACCTTTTGTGGTTGCTGGCCATAGAGATAGCCACTTTTCATTTTTAGACGAGGTAGATATGAAGGATATTATTTCATTAACTGACCGATATGGTCAAAGCCAGCTTTATCAAGTTGAAGCGATTAACATTGTTGACGCTTCAACAGGTCAAATGCCCCTGCTAGCTGATGACTCATCATTAATATTAATCACTTGCTACCCTTTTAATAACTCGAGCAGTAATAGCAATGAAAGGTATGTGATAACCGCAAAGTTACTTTAAGGGGATAAGTGGTTACGGGTCATTAAGCCAATAACCCTATTATTACGGTATTTAACCTTATAAAATCTATCAAGAAGTACCGACGGCTATTTAAAGTTTATCCCGTTAACATTAATTGCCTGAGGGGGTTGGTAAAATGATTATCTAAGCTATAGTTTAAAATATGATGAATGAAATTATAAAATTTATGAAAGGACTAAAGAAAAATTTAGCTTTTGGCTTAGTATTGTTATTGGTATTTTACTGCGGCCAAGTATCTGCAACTAAGATCAGCATTCTTACTGAACATTTGGCTCCTTTTCAAATTGTCACGACCAATGCAATAGAAGGCTTGTCAACAGAAATAGTCGAAGCGACGTTAGCACAAGCTCAGTATGAATACGCCATCAGTGCTCACCCATGGGCGTTGTCTTATAGAAGAGCACAGCATGGAAAAAACACCTGTATATATTCACTTGCTCGTATCCCAGAGCGTGAGCCTTTGTTTAAGTGGGTTGGACATATTGCTTCAAGTACCATCTCTCTTTATTCCCTTAATAATAGTCAGATAACTATCTCTGCTATAGAAGAAGCTAAAAAATATAACATTGCGGTGATACGTGATGATGTTACCCACCATTTTTTATTATCAAAAAAATTTATTGAAAACCAAAACCTTTATGTGGTTGACAATTATGATGCCTTATTAAAATTATTAGACCTATCTAGTCGCCATATTGATTTAGTTGTTCTCAATGATGATTTACTTAGAAATAGAGTAAAAAACTTGGGAGAAACAACAAAATATAAAAATGTATTTCAGTTTAAGGCGTTAACACTCAACTTTCATTTTGCTTGCAGTTTAAACACAGAGCAAGTCATTGTAGATAACCTTATTAATGCAATGATGCTACTTGAGCAACGTGGTGCATTGTTAACTATCAGGAAGAAGTGGCAAAAAAACATGGTGAGTTTAATTAATTAAATACACATTCCAGTAAAATTGGTGGTTAGCTGTGTGCTATTAACACTATTCTCGTAAAGCGTTTAATCGCAAGTTGAACAGTTATCTTTTCATAATAAGAGAGCCGTAATGAAACAACGTAATAAAAATATGCTAGTAAAATTTATTACCTTGATGACGTTAATAGGCAATGTTTTTCCACTTTCCGGGCAAACACTCCAGATTGAAACAATCAATGTCGCTCCCTTTGGCTTTATTGGGGACAATAGTAAGCCAACTGGAATGATGTTCGAAATAAGTAATAGAATTGCCGAAGTAGCAGGGCTTAACTATACCAATAAGATAATTCCTTATGCTCGTACTATTATTCACCTGAAACAAGGCAAATCAGATTTTGTGCTACGTTTCAATAATGATCAGTTGCCCGCGATCTCTATCCCATTAGTCTCAGTGATCACTATGCCAATTATTATCCTGTCTAGGGCGGGAACTCACTATAGAAGCCTAAAGGATCTCCATGGAAAAACAGTGGGAGTGGTGCGAGGCGGTGAATTTGATGTCAATTTTGATAATGACGCCGCCATTAATAAAGTTGAAGTCAATAATTACACACAAATGCTAAAACTGTTAATCAGTGGTCGAATTGACGGCTGTATTGGTACCAATGTTGGATTATATTACAACGCTAAGCAACTTGGCATAAAACCTGAGGTATTGAATTCACCATTACAACTAAGTTTCAAAGATTTTGTACTTCATTTTTCTAAAAAGAAGATAAATACCCAGACAATGAAAATATTAAAAAAATCAGTAGAAAAGCTTAAAAGTAATGGGGAGATCCAGACAATCGTCAACAAATACATCGGCGATTTCAAATAGCGGCTTTCATCAAGCCATTAATCAATTTTTGTTAATCGCTTGAAATCGAGAGCGGCGTTAAATATTGACGATATTGAATTTTTATATTTTAGAAAAAACTAATAGCCGATTATTCGCGGGCATTGGATGATCGTCAATTAACTCAAGTCCTGCTCCCGTTGCCAATAATAAGACTGCCTCAATATCTCTAATACCGCTATTCTTATCTCTTTCTTTAAGCCACACATCGAAGTCTGCGTTACTCTCACTAGAGAACTGCCCTTGATAGTTAAAAGGTCCGTATATACAAATATTTGCTGAAGATGATAAGTTTTGCGCAAGCCCCTCAAAAAACTTAACCACTAATGGCCAGCTAATGATATGCAGTGTATTAGCGGTATATACGCCATCAAGGGGGGCATTTTGATTAAGCTTAGGCCAAGTTCTATTTAGATCAACGACGACCGGCCTTTTTACATTCAACCACTTGCTTTCATCGAGCCAGGCATTAATACCCTGGTGGTTTATTAGTAAATCACTGGTTTGCCAGGTTAGATGGGGTAAATTCGGACCAAAGAAGGCAGCGTGTTGCCCCGTTCCTGAGCCAATTTCAAGGACATGCTTAGCACTTGCAAACACTTTGGTTAAAACATTCAAAATAGGTGACTTATTGTTTTCACATGCTTGGGAAAAAGGTTTATTCATTATTTTTCTTAAGTTGATTCATTGGTAGCTAACGTTTTGAAAGGTAACGCCTGCTGGCATTGCTGCTGGTACGTTAGCATATGCTGTTGCTCTTGATGACAAAAATTTTTAATTGCTGCCTTAAAAGCTGGATGTTTTATCCAGTGGTAAGAGTAGGTTAATGTTGGTTCAAAGCCCCGTTGAATTTTGTGTTCACCTTGAGTACCCGGGTTAAAAACTTGCAAGTTGTGTTCAATACAAAACTCGATACCTCGATAATAACAAAGCTCAAAATGTAAATTATTATAATGTTTAGTACAGCCCCAATATCGCCCATATAAGTGAGTATCATCATAAAAAAAGAGCGCACAGGCGATGTCTTCTTGCTGATGACTGGCGATGATCAATAAAATATTATCAGTCATACTAAGCACTATTTGCTTAAAAAAATCATAGCTCAAGTGTGGTTGATGACCCCGTTTTAAATAAGTTAATTGATAAGTTAGATAGAAAAAATCAAGTTCTTGTCGGCTAATTTCGCTATTTTTCAGTTGACGAATTTTAATATCTTGTTGAGTAATAGACAGCCTTTCTTTGCGAGTGTTTTTTCTTTTGCGCGAAGTAAACGTACCTAGAAAGTCGTCAAAGGTTTTATAATCACGATTAAACCAGTGAAATTGCACCGTATTACGTTGATAAATATCCGCTGGTAAAACTGTTTTTATTTCATCACAGTATAATATATGCCAACTATTAATATTTTCTTGCTGGCAATGTTCAATGAGCGGTGCAAACAACTCATTTATTTGGAGTTTTTCTGAAAGGAATTTATTACTGGTTACGGGGGTAAAGGGAATAGTTGCGACTAATTTAGGGTAATAATTTATCTCATTGCGTTGATAAGCCTCGGCCCAATCCCAATCAAAAACATACTCCCCCCAAGAGTGGCTTTTCAAGTACATCGGCATCACACCTGTGACATCACCGTTTGTTGATGTCACTAAATGATGAGCTTGCCAACCTTGTTTAACACTAACTGAGTCACTTTTTTCAAGCGCGCTAAAAAACTCATAAGCAAGAAAAGGGCTAGGTGAATTATTTAACGCCTGCCAATCAATAGCACTTATTTTGTCAATATGATTAAGAAAATTAATATTTATATCAGCATTCAATCGCGTTTTACTCAACAGCCAATGGCTGTTTATCTAGCAATAGTGACTTAATTTTACTGTCAAAATAGCATTATTAAAGGATGTTACGTCAATGATAGCGCTATTTTTTCTCGAAATGTATCACTAAGCCATATTTTTAAGTTATCAGGGGTGGCAAAATAAAAAATAGCCAACAATAAAAAGAGTTCTAATACTAAGTAACGCAAGCTGATATTTCGCTGATATTTCGCTGAAATATAGAGAGTATCTAGTACTAGAATTTATTTAACAGCACTTATACAATACATCTTTATAGTAAATAAAGGTGAATTTCCGGTGTCTGAGAAAGTGATTAACTTCGAGTTTGAAAAGCACAATAAAAACAGTATTCGATATAAAGAAGTACCTGAGAATGGAATGCCCCCCGTTTTAGGGTCTATCTATGTGCAAAAATGGTTTGCCGGTGACAATAAAAACATTGAAATAACCATTAAAACAAAAGATTAAACAACTAAAGTCCGCGACCTACTCTATCGCGCATATAGGCGGTGCTGTATTAAGGCAACGTGCAGTTGAGGTTGAGAAGACTGTTTAAGTGTACCTAAGATGCGCAGTTTTGTGCCATGGTACAGTGACATCAGGTTCCGATATTATCACTGACAAGGTATTGAACAACAAAAAGAATTAGCCAGTTTTTCAGCATGAATTTGAACGGTTTAACTTTTATTGACAAAGTAAAGTCGACAACAGACTTTGTCAGTGAAAATAAATGGTATAAACAGATAATTGGTGAAAACGTTAACAACTAATTATGCTCTTTACTGGCTTTAAGTTGACTATCAATAGTGGCTAGATAAATAAAAATAAAGCTTTATACTGCCTATAATGATGAAATTTATAAAAATAATACCTTTACTTTTCCTTTACTCATTAAGTGCATTAGCACAATCGAGCGCAAAGCCAGATTTGGCGTTATTGGAAAAGGGCAAAATAATTCTAACCGTAGCTACGGAAAATATTGGTTACTACCCATTTTACTATCCAGAAAATGGTGAAATAAAAGGTTTTTCGGTTGAGGTTCTTAATTATATTGAAGCGCATTCAAACTATGATTTTGAGTTTATTATTCTCCCTTGGCCAAGGGCCGTTCACTTGGTTGCAGAAGGCAGGATCGATTTAATACTGACCTTATTTAAAACACCGAAGCGCGAACAAATGTATCATTTTATTGAGCCTTCTTATGCTAATGAAATTAATCAATTATTCACTTTAAAAGATAATAATTTTGAGTTTGATGGAAAATTAAAACAACTAACACCCTACTCTGTCGGCACTATTAGAGAATATTCCTACGGCGAATATTTTGATGGTGCCAGCTACCTAAATAAATTGCCCGCATTAACAGAAGAAGTACTTTTAAAACTTTTGCTCGGCAAACAAATAGACATGTTAATCAGTAACCCATTAGTGTTTAATCAATTAATTTTAAAAGAAAAGGTTGGCGCCCAGGTTAAGGCGATAGAGCCATATATATCAATGACTCCTGTCTATATGGCGCTAACTAAGAAGAGAAAAGACTCGCTAGCAATAAATACCACACTTGGGCAACTCACTGAGCAGTTAAAAGCGTCTCCTTACTATCAAGAATTACTCAATAAATATCAGTTGAATTTTAAAGAATAGAGTTAAATTAAAGACACTAAGGGGTTAGCTTACTAACACCATTATTTTTCAGCAGACTAAGCTGATATTATGGGTTTATAATTTGCTATTACTTAGTTAAAAATCCCACTATCATTCAATGATAGTCTCAATCATAATTACGGAGTCTACAATGTCTACAGATACCTATGTACCACCAAAGATATGGGAATGGAATAAAGAGTCTGGTGGTAAATTTGCCAGTATTAATCGCCCTATTGCAGGAGAAACGCATCAAGGCGACTTGCCCGTAGGTAAGCACCCTTTCCAGCTATACTCGCTGGCTACCCCTAACGGTGTCAAAATTACCATTTTATTAGAAGAGCTATTAGCGTTAAATATAGCTGAAGCCGAATACGATGCGCACTTGATTGATATAATGGCCGGTGATCAATTTAGCTCAGGCTTTGTTGATATCAATCCCAACTCTAAAATACCGGCTTTAGTTGATAATAGTGGCGATAATAAACTGCCCATTTTTGAATCTGGCGCGATACTTCTGCATTTGGCTGAAAAGTTTGCTGCCTTCATACCCAAAGAGCCGTTACTTAAAGCACAATGCTTATCATGGCTATTTTGGCAAGTGGGTAGTGGCCCTTATTTAGGCGGTGGGTTTGGTCATTTTTTTGCTTACGCACCCGAAAAATTTGAATATCCAATAGAACGTTTTACTATGGAAGTTAAACGACAACTCGATGTACTCGACCGTCATTTAGCCAATAATAAATATATGTGTGGCGAGCAATACACTATTGCAGATATCGCTATATGGCCATGGTATGGAGCATTAGTACAAAATAAAGTCTATGAAGCTGCAGAGTTTTTACAAACGCAATCCTATACAAACTTATTGCGATGGACCGAAGAAGTTGGCAATCGAGCAGCTGTTAAGCGTGGTTTAATGGTCAATCGTACTTGGGGAGAGTTAGAAGAACAATTACATGAACGCCATGATGCCAGTGATTTTGAACTTAAAACTCAAGACAAGCTAGTCGATTCTCAATAATCAACTCGGGTCTTTAGCCTGATAGTTGTGCTGCCAAATTTTTTTACCCGCAGGCTCATTGACTAATGAGCCATGACCACCTTTGGCGGTAACAGGGGAAATAAGTTAAAAGACAAAAACATCATGACTCACTGCTTATTCCTTAGCAGGAGTCTTGATTTATTATCGGATTTATTTAATGTAGATTCGAATATACTAGGCGTTTAATTCGTATTTATCGAAGTATTAAGGCTAACTTATACGCTGAATTTAGCCTTAATAACTTATACTAACAAACAGATAAACCGCATAAGAAAACGTTAAATTTAACATTAAAATTAATGTTTTCATTGGGGTAAACGGACACTGCAACTCAAAATTATATGTAAGAAGTCAATAAATTATGATTCAGGCTTAATTATCTCGTTAGCTTGCGTACTTTTCTTTTTTATTAACCAGTACGTTACTCCAAGAGAAATAGTCACCAAAGCAAGACCAACAATTTGATCTGCAGAAACAAGTTTAAGATCTAACACAATAACTTTACGGGCAACTGCCATCAATGCTGTGGCAACAACCAATTCTACCGGGATAACGTTTGAGCCAAGGTACAAACGAATATTGATAAAGATTTCAACCGCGATTAACACCACCATAAAAGCGCCAAAAGTTTGTAAAATATCATCAATATCTAAAAGAAAATAAGGCGGCATCGATAGTTTCAAATAGAGTACATAAACCACATCAGCGATACTCCAATAGATCACTAATACCATTAACAAGGCCAGTATTCTTATCGCAAATCGAATCGAGCGATGCAGTACCTTTAACAATGGATCTGAATGATTTTCAGGTAATTCTTCGTGTCTCATGGATCTTCCTATATGAAAAGCAGGGTAAATATATCGATATATCTATGTTCATAAAGCCATAACGTTATGATCATAGAAAATATCAATATTGAAAATACGGCTCGAAACTAGCAAATATTCGCTATCATAGCCCGCCCAAGGTCAATATAAGCGTTAACATCTTCATTCATTCCCTTGGTTTTAATATGATCAGCAAAACCAAGTCGCGCCGTCATAGCTAGCCAAAATATGGCACTAATTAAGCCAGCAATACGCCACAAATTAGTCTTAGCCCACTTAAGCGCCAACGTAATAGAGAGGACATAGATAACAAAACCCGCAAGTTTAGATGATGCCCAACCATTAACGAAAGGATACAAATTAAGCGGGTTAACGATCACCAAATAAATAAAAGTAACAGCAAATAACGTATATAAAATATGTGGTCCAATTTTTAACAGTTTGTTGTTAGCTTTTTCAGACCCTTTCATCATTAACACAAAGTTAATGAGAAAAAGAACAAAAGTCAGTGTAATTATGGTTATGTGTAGATGCTTAATTATCATGTACATGTGGTTGTTCCCTAAAAATTCATTATTTATTTAATACTTAGGCTGTCAGTATATCGTTTATTTACCTAAGCAACTGCTATCTTTTATATTATTTTAATAAGTTCAGCCAAGATAAGCTGAGCATATTCAATGCACAAGTTTCTCTGTTGATAAGTTTTTGTGTCATGCAAGCATTTAGTCAAGCTTACTGTGCTTTTTTTCTAGATAAGTTAGCGAGGCTTCTAAAGCTTCATAGCGCAATGAATAGATATTATCATTGGCGACTAAATCCAATACATTACACTTTTCGAGCTGTTGATGTGTTTGCTTATTTGGGCACAATAAAAAAACTTCACATTGACCATCTTGAGCATCTTTTACTGCGTTTTCTAGCGCAAGTCCTACCGTTTCATCAATCATAGGGACATCCGTTAAATCGAGGATCATGACCTCAAAATCTGCAACACTGGTATGCTGACGAGAAATAGCTTTTGATACACTAAAAATCATCGGCCCTGATAAGTAAAAAAATAACACTTTACCATTCGCTTTATCGAGTAAGCCTCGTTCAAGCACAGTTAATGGCACATCATTGCCATCAGCATCACTAATTGCTTTAACCTTTCTGGCCTGCTCTCGACTTAAACGCTCAATAACAATGATATTAGAAATGAAGACACCAAGACCTACAGCGACAATTAAATCAACAAAAATAGTTAATAACATAACACCATACATAATGGCCATGCCCTGAACACTGACTTTATGAGCACGTTGAATAAAGCTCCAGTCAAGGATATTAAAACCTACATAAACGGCAATCCCCGCTAACACAGCCATGGGGATAGGCTCAGTTAGACCTGCAGCCACTAACACCACTAATGCAAGTACCAAGGCGCGAATGATACCTGACACAGGTGAGCGTGCACCCACTTGAATATTAGTCACGGTACCCATAGTTGCGCCAGCGCCTGGTAAAGCACCGAACAAGCCAGAGATCATATTAGCGATACCTTGTCCGCGTAACTCCCGGTCGGGATCATGTTCTTTTCGTGTTAATGAATCACCAATCACAGCAGTCAATAAGGTATCAATGCAGCCAAGTGTGCCCAGGACCAAAGCATCTATCACCATAGTAGTAAAGATGTCGACGTTGAAATGAGGAATAACTAAAGAAGGTAAACCTGCCGGTATCTCACCAATTCTGCGGATGTCATCGCTGTTGAAAAAAATTAAAGAAAGTACAGTAACAACAACTAATGCGACCAGTTGAGCCGGAACATATTTGCGGTAATGTTTAGGTAAGTAAAATAAAATACCTAAAGTAAGTGCCCCTAAAAATAATTCACTGAACTTAATATTTGCGAGTATATTAGGCAGTGCTGATAAGCTTCCCGTAACGCCACCAGAAGGTGTCTGATGTCCTAACAACGGAGCTAACTGCAAGATAATTAAAATAACACCTATGCCTGACATAAAGCCAGAAATCACACTATAAGGCATTAACGTAATATATTTTCCGAGCTTTAGTGTGCCAAGTAACATCTGAAATGCACCGGCCATCATCACAATAGTAAATGAAATTGCCATGCCTGTTTCTGGATATTTTGCCATCATGCTGGTTAATATGGCTGTCATAATAACGGTCATTGGACCGGTAGGCTCTGATATCAAACTAGATGAACCACCAAACAATGCGGCAAAAAATCCAACCATTATCGCGCCCCAAAGCCCAGCTTCAGCGCCAGCTCCTGACGCAACACCAAAAGCAAGTGCTAAAGGCAAAGAAATAATTGCGGTAGTTACACCACCAAACATATCTCCTTTGAGATTGAACTCTTTAAAACGATTTCCAAACACCGCGCAAATCCTTACTAAAAAAGATGATCAGGTCAGATAACATTTTATCTGACCCGTAAACAGAAAAACATAGAACCTAACGAATATGATTCAACTTAAGATCGCACTCAAAATTATCTATTTGTTGAACAAGATTTACTCGGTCTTTATCGAAAAAATTAACATGACCCAATTTTCGTTGCGGTTTTACTGATTTGTTGTACCAATGCAATGTTGATAAAGCTGAAAGCGAAGTCATTGGTGGTTTTTCATTACCGATTAAATTAATCATACCCGCTGTGCCAAGCGACTCTGTGCTACCTAGCACTAAGCCAGCAACCGCTCTTATATGATTTTCAAATTGGCAGGTTATACTCCCTGCTTGTGTCCAATGTCCACTATTGTGAACACGAGGTGCTAATTCATTGATCATTAATTCACCATCAACGACAAAGCACTCCATCGCCAGAACACCAACATAGTCGAGGGCATTTAATACGCTTTCCATATACGTTTGAGCTTTAAGCGCTAGCGTATTATTTTGATCTACAGCGGGTGCAATAGATTGCAGCAAAATACCGTTTTTATGGGTATTCTCTGTTAAAGCATAGTGTTCGATATTGCCATTTTTTGAACGAACCGAGACGAGAGATATTTCTCGTTCGAACTTTATCCAAGCTTCAATAATATAATCTTCGATGTTTAAATGGTCAAAGTCTTCAATATCTGCCAAGGTTTTTAGAACCCATTGGTTTTTACCATCGTAGCCATCACTACAAGATTTAACCACCATAGGTAGCTGTAAGACTTTCAATGCTTCACTAGCTGGCAACGAATAAGCAAAGGGTGAAGTTGGTATTGATAATTTTTCTAATAATTGCTTTTCTCGATAACGATGCTGACAGGCAGAAATTGCTTCAATGTTTGGCAAAACATCACAATATGCTTGCAGAGCTTTAAGCAATTCTATATCTACTTGTTCTTTTTCTACGGTAATTACATCAGGCTTTCCAAGGAGGTTATAGAGCTTATGAATATTTTGCTCTTCCCGCCAATTTTTAGTCAGTGTAACCACTCGACCTAAACCGTCAACACAATCAGTTACTTGCTGGAGATTATCATTAATAAAGCTGAATTTTATCCCTAGTGGCAGTCCTGCAAGTGCCAACATACGAGAAAGTTGTCCACAACCTACAATGGCTATGCGCATTATTCTACCTCCCATGAGACACTTTCACTTTGCTGTGAACGCCATATTTGTAGCTTGCCTTGCAGTACCGTATCATTAATGGCAAGGATTTGTGAGGCCATTAACCCCGCATTAAATGCGCCTGCTTCGCCAATACCTTGGGTGGCAACTGCAACGCCTTTAGGCATTTGTACGATAGATAATAGACTGTCCATTCCTTTGAGTGCTTTGCTCATTACCGGCACACCAATAACAGGTAACCAAGTTAATGCGGCAGCCATACCGGGTAAATGTGCGGCGCCACCAGCACCCGCAATAATCACGCTGTACTCTTTATCGGCATTCTCAGCAAAGTCATATAAACGCTTAGGGGTACGATGGGCTGAAACAACCATAGCTTTATACTCAATGCCCAGTGCTTCAAGAACTGTAACCGCATTTTTCATCACTGGCCAATCTGACTGTGATCCCATGATAATCGCGACTTTAATCTTTTTCATTGTAAATGGCCTTATTTTTAATGGTTAAGCGCTGGCTTGAGTTAAACATCAATCCGCTAATTAAATATTCTGATAGTGATATTATGACAAAAAAGATAAATAGATAAAAATTGATATTACCTATAGTATAAATAGATAAAAATCTATTTGGCGGGATGTAATTATGAAATCAAGGCTTCATGCTCATGTTGGCACAATCAGACAGCTGGAAATATTATTGTCAGTTCATGATAAAGGTAGTATTAAAGAAGCGTCAAAAGCACTTTTTCTAACGCAACCAACGGTATCAATACAAATGAAAAAGCTTGCAGAGGCAATGGGAGCTCCTCTATATAACTATACCAATAGACAAATATTATTTACGGATATAGGCCTAGAGTTAGTAAAAACCGCGGTAGAGGTACTTGATAGTTTTTCACGACTTGATATGGCGATAGGTAATATTAAAGGTTTTAAGTCTGGCACCTTAAGGTTGGCTGTTGTCACCACTTCTAAATATTTTATTCCCCATTTGTTGGGACCTTTTTTAGAAAAATATCCAGATATAGATATACAGTTAAATATTGGTAATCGACAACAAACCATTGATCGCCTAAAGCAAGGTATTGACGACTTCTATGTGTTTAGTCATCCGCCATCTGATATTGAAACTGAGTCGATTGAATTTTTAACCAATCCGCTGGTAGCCATAGCACATCAAGACCACCCCATTGCTAAAAAGAAAAACCTCACTTTAAAAGATTTAAGCAAGGAACCTTTCATTATGCGTGAAAAAGGTTCAGGTACAAGGTATGCCATTGAGGAATTTTTAAAGCATCATAACACTAAGCTAAATGTAAAAATGACCATTGAAAGTAATGAAGCAATTAAACATCTGGTGATGTCAAAGCTTGGCATCTCAATATTATCAGCGCATACCTTAATGTATGGTGGACAAAGTGGACTAGTGCGTTTACCAATAAGTGAACTGCCAATAAATGCTCATTGGTTTTTTGTTTGGTCTAAATCAAAACGTCAAACCTTATTAGCGGCTGAATTTCTTGCTCATATTGAAACTAATGGCCGTTCATTATTACAAAAAGAAATGATATCAAACGATATTTTATCTCGCTAAATCACTGTTAAGTTAACCTGCTTAATAAAGTAGGTTAAATGATGGGCTAATTAAATTAATTTTTTCATAAGGTTGATACTGGCTGAACAGCCAAGTATTTAACCTTTTGATAAAATAGCGCATGCATCGCATTATTAGCGAATAGAGGTCATTAACACTAAGTACATGTAGTATTTAGCAATAATAATCGCTCCTTTCACTATACCTTAGCTTACTGTCGTATAAAAGCACCACTGAACAGCATGGTTAAACTGAGCCTAAACATCCCTTTATTCCCTATCGCCTTATCAGTAATTCACACTACTAAAAAAAACAGTTATCAACTTTTAGTTGATAATAAAACAATTACAATCGACTTTAATTGCAGTAAATAGTTAGTTATAAATAACACAGCTAAGCAGTTAACAACGATGTTGTCTAAGCGATAACATCGCTGTTAACACTTTTGCGCTGAGTCATAGTAAATAATCATTTTTAAAATTAAACGAGGCACTTATGGAATTAACAATTACCGATCTGAAAATTGAACTTTCGTCAGAAAACTTGTCGCACATCCGAGATAAAGCACGTCACATGTTTAATAAATTTTATGATCGTGTTCAAGTAATAAAAGTGACCATTGATGATATTAACGGCCCCAAAGGTGGTAAAGATAAGCACTGTAGAGTAGTTATTTACAGTAAAGGTATGCCTGATATTGTTGTTACTGATAATCAAAGCTCTGTAATGTCAGCGGTGAATATTGCCCTATCAAGAGCAAGAGCAAGTTTTTTAAAAAAGGTAAAGCGCCAGCAAAAAAATTATCCGACTTGGTCTCCTAAAAGTGATATTGAACTCTCTAAAAGGGTCGAACTAGAGCGTATTGAATTAATGGTTAACTAACAATGCTATCCGCTGTGTTCACCCCTTTCCAATAAAATAACGAGTAAATAACGCAACTTATTTACTCGTTTATTTAATAACTGGGTTAGTGAACACCATAACGCTAGAAACTTAAATGATAATAATTATATTGGCGCATGGGGCATTCAATAAACACATTATGTAAAAGGAGATAATCATGTTCGCAATATACACGCCAAATGGACGAAGCTTTTCAGGCCCACTGGAAGAGCTCTATCATGTTCAAAAAACACAATTGACGGAGCAATCACGAAGTTTTCAGGAACTCGATGAGCTTTCACCTTTGCTAAAAAAAGGTTATTCGCCGCCCCCAAAAGCCATTGATGCTTATAAAGATGCTATCAGTAAAACTGAGACAAAAGAGTTGATATGTCACGCTTATCAAATTATGACTTACCCCGTTGCCGTAATATCAGCCAGTGATACTTTAACGACGGTTATTAAGATATTTACCGAGCGGGCATATCAAGAATTTCCAATTGTAAATAGCCAGCAACAACTTATGGGGAGCTTATCTAGACAACAACTTTACGAATATCTTTTAAAGCATGGCACTGATGTTGATAAAAGTGCAAAATCAAAAAGCGTCGCTGATTTATTTCTCAATGAGCATTCTAAAATTTATACCGCAGAACCAGTTACAGACATCCGACGTATTGCGGTCCTGCAAGTAAAAAATCGTTTGCACATAATTCCTATTTTAGAAAACAATGGCAAAGTAGTGGGCATTATTTCACGTACCGATATTATAAAAGCAGTAGCTATCGACCCTCCGTTATCATTGTGGTGTTAACGAAGAGAGGATAAAAGAATGCTTTAAAAAGATGGCCGTTTGCCGTTAACGTAATAATAGCCGGGTAATTGTCGAGCTGTTAAATTAACTTCCCAGTATTTTCAGCGGTAATGACAACGCACTGTTGCCTGTTTGACCAACAAACCAAATAATGCCACTTAGCCCGCCTAATGTAATGACGTACCATAATACTGAGACAACTTGAGCATAACGGTTTAAGGGTAATAGGTCACTCAAATGTCGACGTTTATATTCAAAGAAAATTTCTATACTACCAATAGCAAGTAAAAAGCCTAATAGCGCTAAACCAAAGTGATAACTAATATAAACACCTAATGCAGCACCTAATACACAAGCAACTAAACCAACACGGGTATTAATTGAAAAGGCAATACTCTTGAGTATGTGTCCACCATCTAAGGGTAATACCGGCAACAAATTAAATAGATTAAGTAAGGCATTAAAAACCGCTAAACCGGCCAGTATTTCTAAATCGGTTAGCCAGTAACCTACCAAGCAAGCAATAGAGAGTATTAGGCCAAAGAAAGGGCCCATTATCGAAATAACAACATCTTGCCAGCGGGTATTAATTTTATCGTCGCTCAATGCTAAGCCTCCGACAAAGGGAATAAGGTAAATACCTTTGGTTTTCAAACCAAAGTATTTCATCGCCTTAATATGTCCATATTCATGAAAGACGAGACAAAGAATAAGTGCTATGGCAAATTCAATAGAAAATAACCAGCTATATGCGGCTAAACTACCCGCAGCAAATAGCACTTTGATGACTTTGGCACTTTTTAACAATTTCAAGCCAAGTCCAGCCATGCCAATGAAACTAAATTTCATCGGCTGCTTGCTAGCTTGGCTAACTTGGCGTTGTTCTATATCTTTTTCAATGAGGGTATCTTCTTGTTGAAGTTTATTATCAACAAAAAGTTGGTATTTAAGCGCAAAAGGCTGCCAATGCAGTGTGCCCTTAAGTTCTATATGTAAATCACCTTGTTCACTTTGTAGAGAGAATTGATGGGTAAAGGTATCGTTGCCATCGACTGCGTCAATTTGTGAGACACACTGGTCGTCCCAAAAAAGTTGTTGCCATCCCGCCATTGAACCTTCTAATCGTAGTGTTTTATTCAAACACGTTACTGCTAATAGTTGCACTTTATAAACTCAGTAAATAGAACCTTGCCCGATTATCACTATATTTGGAGGGGCAGCAAGGTTTATTGCCACTATTATTGATTTATCGGCAAACAGATAAGCGGGTAAAAAGTTTTTTATTCGCATCGCGATAGAAAAAGCCAGCTAAAGCTGGCTTAATAGTAAACAATTGATTAAGTATCAGTAGTTAAAGCAATACTTTACAATAACTTTACTTAGGCATTAACACTGTATCAATGACATGTATGACACCGTTACTTGCTTTAACGTCAGCCATTATCACTTTCGCATTGTTTATCATTACATTACCGCCATCTACTTTCACCATCAACATTTGGCCTTGCACTGTAGTAGCACTGTCTACTTTAACAACATCTGTAGACATCACTTTTCCAGCAACGACGTGATAAGTTAAAATCGATACTAATTTATCTTTGTTTTCTGGTTTTAATAGCATTTCAACCGTGCCTGCAGGTAACTTTGCAAAAGCTTCATCCGTTGGTGCAAATACAGTAAAAGGCCCTTTGCCTTTGAGTGTATCGACAAGTCCACCGGCTTTAACTGCAGCAACAAGAGTATTGAAAGAACCATTTGCAGCAGCTACATCAACAATGTCTTTTTTCATACCATGGTGTTCTGCATGAGAAGTCGGCATAAAAGCTAAGCTGGCAACTACGAGTAAACCTGTTGTAATAAATTTATTGAACATGTTAATTCCTATTTAATGGATAATATTTAGTTTCAGCCAATATTTACGTACTGTTAAACAATTAAGATCAGTTTACTTAACATCTTTATAATAAAAGCGAATGAAATATAACCACATCTACCCTGTCTACTAAAAAACCCATCACTAAGGCTACAAGTATATCGACACCTTATTCTTGAGTAATAGCCTCGTTTCAGCAATGAACTATGGCAAAAAACTATAAAATTTTATTATCGAAGTTCAAGGATAACGTCTAAGTAATCAAGACTAAATTACCTTAATAAATTTGCGAAAATACTTAAATAAATATATTTTATAAGGTGTTTATGAAGGGTTAGATTATTTAAATTAATAAGTGAGATAAATAAATGTCAAAAAAATCAGCTAGTGATATCCCTCAAGAAGCATTTGACTGGTACGACGAATACGCTCATGGCGGTATGGATCGCAGAAGCTTTATGGCAAAATTAGCGACTTTAGTTGCAGTGGGATACTCAATGACAGTGCTCACATCAGCATTGCTTCCAAATTATGCCCTAGCCGAACAAGTTTCTTTTAATGATGATGAAATAAAAGCTACCTATGAAACTTTCGATTCACCCGAAGGTTACGGTAAAGGTGCCGGCTACTTAGTAACACCAACCAACAAAACAGGAACCTTGCCTGTTGTTTTAGTTATTCATGAAAACAGAGGCCTAAACCCCTACGTAAAAGATGTTGCTCGACGTTTAGCTAAAGCCGGGTATCTTGCCTTTGCTCCAGATGCTTTGTTCCCCTTAGGTGGATATCCTGGTAATGATGATGAAGGCAGATCTATGCAAAAGTCGATGGATGCTGAAAAAATACAGCATGACTTTGTTGCAGCAGCAAAATTCATCAAAAAACATCACAGAAGTAATGGAAAGCTTGGTGCTGTTGGCTTTTGTTTTGGTGGTTACATAGTCAATTACTTAGCCGCAGTGGAGTCTGATTTGATTATTGCTGGCGTACCTTTTTATGGCACACCAGCCAAAAAAGAATTACGTAAAAATATTAAGGCTTCGTTACTGATTCAATTGGCTGAACTCGATGAAAGGGTTAATAACTCTTGGCCTGACTATGAAAGTGACTTAAAAATTGTTCAAGCCCCCTATCAAATGCAGATCTATAAAAATGCCAAACATGGCTTTCATAATGACTCAACCAGCCGTTATGATAAAGAAAATGCCGAGCTTGCCTGGCATCGCACCCTAGCCTTTTTTACTGAGAAGCTGGTATAAAAATCATCTAAAAACACTTTATTAACGAGTTAAGCGAGCAAAGTCATCAATAAAGTAGACTTGTACTCGCTTAGCTATATTTAGCGTTTAAACTCTGATGTTTTACTCCATTGTGGCCACACATTTTCTTTGGAAAGCTGATAACCAATGTCAAAAAATGCTTGCATATCTTCTTCGGCGCCAGAAAGATCCCATGTATCATTATATTCATCACAAAGGTTGTGATAACACTTACCAAGACTTTCCTTTAATTGAGTTCGCAACACTTTAGTCGCTTCATCAACGGCAGTTTCTCCCGTTTTAGCATATAACGCCGGAATGCCGATATTTGCAAAGGCAAAGTGATCAGAGCGGTAATAGATACCCGCAGCAGGACGAGGATCCCCGGCTATAGTGCGGTTTTGCTTCTTCGCTGCATCACTAAGAAAGTTATCAAGTTCTGACTGCCCTAATCCATAGACAGAGACATCGCTACTGCGACCATTCACCCCTAAAGCATCCATATTAATATTTGCAACTGTCTTAGCCGCTGGAATAATAGGATTAGCCGCATAAAACTTAGAACCTAACAACCCTTGTTCTTCTGCAGTTACTGCCATGATGGTAATGGAACGCGCTGGTGCAACAGGCAATTTAGCAAAGGCTTCAGCGACTTCAATAAGTGCCCCAGTACCCGATGCATTATCGACAGCGCCATTATAAATTTGGTCGCCAATTAAGCTGGTATCTTTGCCTAAATGATCCCAATGTGCGGTATATAAAATATGCTCATCAGGCTTAACGCTTCCAGGTAAGGTGGCGATAAAGTTATAAGACACTGATTCTTTCACGGTGTTATTTACGGTAACAGAAGCTGTTAAGTCGCCCATATCAAGATGATAACTTCCCTTGGCAGCCGCAACTTTAGCCTGTTCGAAGTTGACACCGGCTTTAGTAAATAACTCTTTGGCAACCTCGCTATTTATCCATCCTTCAACCGCAACACGGTCTTTATTTTTGTCTTCACGCACAAAGCCAAATTGAGGACCAGACCACGAGTGTTCTACTACCGACCAATCGTATGATGCCGGAGCGGTTTCATGAATGATGATCGCACCTTCAGCACCTTGTCGGCTAGCTTCTTCATATTTATAGGTCCAGCGCCCGTAATAGGTCATCGCATTACCGTTGAAAAGTTTAGCGTCTTGAGTTGCAAAACCCGGATCATTAACTAAAATCACAACGGTTTTACCTTTAACATCCAAATCTTGGTAATCATTCCAGTTGTATTCTGGCGCATTAATACCGTAACCAACAAAGACTAATTCTGAGTCTTTAAGTTGTTCAAGGTTACTTATGCGAGCAGAGCCCATTACCATATCCGTTCCGTATTGATAGTCTTTATCACCAATTGACAATGTCATGTCTGGTGATGCCTCAATTGACACCATAGGTACAGCTTGCAGGAAACTATTACCATTGCCTGGCTTAAAACCTATTGCCGTTAATTGTTTAGTTAAGTAATCAAGCGTAAGCGCTTCACCTTTACTTGACGGTGCGCGCCCTTCAAACTCATCTGAAGCAAGTACTTTGATATGCTCAATAAGTTGTTCTTTGTTAATGCTTTGATAACTCGCCGCAACATCTACTTCGGTATTTTTTGAAACATTACTTTCTTTGCCACAGCCACTTACCAGCGCTAAAGTAAATAAGGTTAAAGCTATTTTATTTTTCATTTTTTATACTTTTATTAAGAATGACACTTGGATTATAAACGAGTATTGGCGGCGTTTGATAGACTTAGTTGAAAAGTTATAGTCAGCAAAGAGTTAACTAGTTAATAAAGTATTAAGTCCGTAAATAAACTCATAATATAAGCAAGGTCATCATATGAATAATCTTAAAATCATCACCTTGTGTGCAAGCGTATAAAGTTTGAGACGACCAATCACTAAATGAGATTGGCTTCTAATGATCATTTTTGCCACTTTTGAGACATTAGCACTAATGCGATAAAACTGAATTCGGATTAGTATTAATAACACTCCATTAATAGCCAATTGCTATTTGTCATGCTTAGATGTCTTTTTATTTTTTTATCAGAAAATAATAATGAGAAGTCGCCGTAATAGCCCAAATTTAAAATCAATTTAACTATTATTTAAACAAAACCTAACGCATAAATTAACCGGTAGTTGTGTTTCACTGAAGAGTATCCGTAACATGATAGAAACAATGCATTAAAAAGTATATGAAGGCTAATGTCAGGAAGGTACAAAGCCGAACTAATATTGAAACTAAAAAGCAGTCTATAGAAGACTGCTTATAGCCCAAACTCTCAGCTTACAATTTTTATGCAACGCTATGTAAATTCAAAGGTAGTTTGACACTAAACTTATTACAGATTTAAATCTACAGAGCCTTTTTTCGTTGATATTTCCAAATTACGCAAGTTAAAAATAGTTTTCACACAGCCTGAGCCAAAAGCTGACATTAACTTTTGAGTTACTAACGGCTGTTCACAGACTATTGCAGCCGTTAGCTAAATGCGATTTATTACCTCACAAATGGCGGTAATGTAAACTCGATTTCTTTGTCTTCTACTGGCTTGTCACTCAAGAATATTTTAATCGTTTCAGTTACTTTGGGTGATACCATAAACAAGTTATGACCTGCATTATTTACCGTTACTTTTGTTAAGTTACTCAAACCTGCTGTAGCTTCATATTGCGACTGTACATATGTTCTTCCGTCTAGTGTGCCTGTTAATAATAACGTCGGTACGTCACTTTTTGGCTTAGTGCGGAAATCATCACCTAAGTCTAAATTTGGAATAACTTTGTTTAAATGCGGCATTGGGAAATTCAGCATTTTACCTACTAATGAAGCGGGAGCTTGTTGCTCAATTAAGTTTAATCGTTCGTCTGTGACGCCTGATGCGACATCCATACCAAACGACATGATGTCGAAGCTGATTTTAGAGTCCATAAAACCAGCACGTTCGATAACGCTAGGTAACATTGCAGTTATTCCACTATCAATACCTGAGTATATTTGCAACAGCATAGACACATAGCGGTGCGGATCTGAAATCATTGCAGACGCTATTCCTTGCATGTGACTTTTTTGAAATAAGAACTCAATTGGCTCACCGTCTTTTTGCGGCATTGTTACTGTAATAGGGTTAGCTTCTAATTTTCTGTTTACACGTTTTACTAAGCCAATAACATCAGGATATTCTGCTTTGGCTTTAGGCTGTTGATTAATAGCTTGCTGCAAACGCTTAAAATACGCTTCAGTTCTGGCTGGTAGTTTTACGGTTTGGTTTAGTCCTTCCGCACTGGCAAGTACCATTTTGTCTATGTGATTTTCCATCACCTTTAGACTGGCAAGTGCTAGATGAGTACCATAAGAAATGCCCCATAAAGTAAGTTTGTCAGCCTGTAGGTGTTTCCTTAAATCATTTAAGTCGTGGGCACTTTGCACTGTAGTATAACCAAGTACATCAGCGCCTTTTTTGTTCCAAAACTCAACACACTCTGTTGCCGCAGCACGATAAATCTTGGTCACTTGTGATTCAGATAAACGTTCATTCAATGGTAAAGATTTTTTCGATTCACACTTAGGGACAATCTGCGACTTGCCTGTTCCACGCTGATCTAAAGCGATTACATCGCCAAACTCTCTTAACGCCATAAATAGTGGGAATCGAAAATTTGGGTACTGCGCAGTAGAAATACCTGAGCCTCCAGGTCCTCCCGACAAATAAACTATAGGTGACCCTTTTTTATTGCCAGTGGCAGGAAAACGTACATAGGTCAGTGGAATGGTACGGCTATTTTTATCGTTACGGTTTTCCAATACCTGAATAGAACCTTCGTAAGCCATCACTGACTGCTCACCACTTTTGAATTGAATTTCTTTCTCATTGCCAAACGTCTTGGCCGCAAAACTGTAAAATGACATTAATGTGACTGTTAATAACAACAAACCAACGGTTAAATTTTTAATATTCATAATTTCTTCCTTCGAGTTCTAATGTCGTCACTATTGCTTAAGTAACAAATAGATGCATCCATAACTCGTTGAAAGGCATGTTTTATTCCGTTTATTCCGTTAAGTGGTATAAACTAATCGGTAAATGGTCGAGCAAAACGACTGAATTTTTAATATAATATTTAACATGACAATACGTATTTTTCTACTTCAACTCTGTACCATCCTGTGCTTGTATTCTGGGTTTGGTTTTTCACAATCATTAGTGACTATTAATCTAGACTCAGTCATTATCTGCCCGATTACCTCTTCCTCTAATGTGATACCCAGTTTTAGTGAACGAGAATGTAAAACAACAAACGCTTGGAAAATAGATCCTCAAAACACAGCTTTATGGGTAAAAACAACCGTCAATGTTCCTGAATATATGCTGAAAGACAAAAATCCTCACAGTGTTTATATTTCAGGTAAGGCGGCGAGTAAGGTCTATTTTAATGGTCAATATTTAGGAAGTAACGGCTCACCTAATGTTATTCCTAACCTAGAACAGGTAGGTAAAATAGATGCAATGTTTTATGTACCCGCTAATTTAATAAAACCTAAAATCAACGAAATTATTATAAAAATGTCATCACATCACGGATTTTTAACCTTAAGCAACCCGCTGAATTTTATCGGTTTTGGCATCTACTCCGACCCTACTTACTTTATTCACCGGAATTTAGGTGTATCAATAGTGCCGCTAGGTGCACTCCTGTTAGGCGCTATTTACTTTTTGGTGGCTAGTTTCAGCCCCAGAAATCGCCCAAACAATTTGTTATTTTTATTGATGACCTCGTTTGCGTCATTACAGCTATTTGCCGAAATATCCCGTTCATTATTTTCTTATCCGTATCCATTTCAGGATGTCAGACTGTTGCTCATTGTTTCGCTCTCGCTTCTATTTGGCTTGTGTTTTTTGACTTTTATTATTTTAAAATTAGAAAAGAACAAGCCGTATTTGTGGATTTTTGCAGGTGGCAGTTTTAGTTTATTAACTGTGTTGTTAACCCCTGGTTTTGACCCTAAAACCGCTTTGGCGATATTTGTCCCAAGTGCGATTAGTGCCACACTTTTAACGACTCAAGCTGTAAAGACCAAATCAAAAGAGTGGGCAATTTATGCTGCTGTGTTTGTTTTGTTTTCAGTCACAATTGTATTAACGTTAACTACCTTTCACGATGTGCTGTTTTATTACATCATTACAGGGGTGCTAATATTACTATTTGTTCTTCAAGCGCAAAAGCTCAACCAAGAACAAAAAGACAAGGAAGCAGAACAAGCCTTAGTCGCAAAACTGCAATTCAAACTAGAACAAAACCAACAACAAACTGAGCCAAGTACAATCAAAATTAACAGCGCAGGGAAAATAGAGATCATCGCCAGCAACCAAGTGGTGTTTTGCAAAGCTGCGGGTGATTACGTAGAAATAAATCTAAAAGACCACCAACAGCGCTTGTTTACAGGCAGTTTAAAAGAGTTAGAGTCTAGCCTTCCTAAAACATTTTTAAGGGTGCATCGTTCATATTTAGTGAATGTGGAATTTATTAACAGTTTGAATACCAAAAGCTCACAACAGTCTGAAACATCGGGTGCAGGCTTCCTGCGACTGCACGACGCAGTGGAAGTCCCCGTAAGTCGAAGAATTATGCCTACGGTGCGAAACTACATAAAACAAAGTTGAGTTTAGAATACTTGCAACCTATATGCCTCTCACTTGATAGACAGGGGCAGGTAAACTTTAAGCCATGATTACATTTATTGTAGATCGAATGTCGAAAATCTAATCTTAGACTAAACACATTTTGGGACAAAAATAAGTATCAGCGAATGACCGCTATGTCGGAACACTTGTCGCTAGATGAGCCAAAGCTAACGTATATATTCGTATCTTTGTTAACATTAAGCTAGTGATCATTAGAGACTTCTTCAACTAGCCATAAGCCGACATTAGCTTTTGTGCATCCTAGATCATATTTAGCAATAATATTAGCCAAGATTTCCTGCTCACTTGTGGGGATGGTTTAAGCCCAAAACTGCTGTTGGACTTTCATTTCTAAACACTAACTTTTACCTTATTTCTTACATCCCACAAATTATTTCGGTATTTCAAAATCACTTTGGAAACAAAGCAGAAAGACACAGTGTTCGAATTTAGGCTCCCACTGTTAATCTATATACGGGCATAAAATAAGGGCGAGCCATTACTTTATTGAGTTCACAATGAAATTTAATTGACTTAAAATCGTCCAGTTTCAGTTGACCATGATACTAAAAATTATAACTAAGTTTTAGTATCGTCTGGCGTCCTCGTGCAGGAAATGCTTGTACGTTTTCATCTACTCCTAAAGATGTATGTGATGATGTGGCATAGCTCTCATCAAGTAAATTTGAAATAGTTAACGATAGACTTACTTCTTTTGATAGTTGATTTTTTATATGGCTATTTAACAGCCACAACGAACCTTCGTCTAATACTTTTACCTTAGAGCGCCAATTACCATTGAGATTGAACGACCAAGATTGGTATTGGTAATAAGCACTGAAATTCAACAAACTATCTGGAGAAAGATCTTCCGACTTGGGTAGTCCTGATGATTGTTCCAAGTGTGTTTTGTTTTTTGATAAATGAGTAGCAGAAGACACTAATCTAAAGCTATCTATTGGTTGCCAAATCAATTCTAATTCAATACCTTCAACATCATTTTTAGCAATATTATCTAACGCATGGACCCCATTTTCATTGGCTTTATAACCTATAATATTCGTTTGTCTGTTAGAAAATAACGTTGCCGTAAACTGTGATTGTGTATATGAATGTAGATAAACAATTTCGGTGGTGCTAATTTCACTGGCTTCTAAATCTTGGCTACCTTGAGTGAGACCACTCTCTTCATCGTACATATCGCCAAGCGATGGGGCTCTATAAGCTTGACCATGAAGAAACTTAATCGTTTGTTTTTCATTTAAATGATGCACCAAGGCAAACCTAGGCATAAGTGCACTGTTAATATCGTTGTAACCATCATATCTAAGGCCCGCTGTCATTTGCAGAGCCGACGTTACTTGCCACTGCGTTTGCAAATAGGCACTGGAAATTTCTCGTTTTTTATCTAAAACTGTTCTTTGTTCGTCTTGATCAAACGTAATCACTTCAGGTAGTTGAGAAGAATCGCCATATATATCGAAATTACTTCTTAAATAAGCGTCAGGAACCTGACTTTGAGAGTAAGACAAGCCAGTATTTATTTTAAAATCTTCGTTTAATTGATATTTACCATTTAAAGCAAAATCTATCGCATGATATTTAAAGTCGGTTCCAAAGAGAAAGTCCACCTGCTCAAAGGGCACTTCTCCCTTGGGTACCAATGCACCCAGTTCTCGTCTTTTTGCTTGCTGGTAACTAGTACTAATATCCCAACTCATTGTCTCAGAATTATATATTCGCTGATCTATACCGGCGATAAAATGTTGTAACTCAAGGATGTTTACCCCATCTCGTAAACGTCTAAAAAGATAATAATCGGATCTTTTTGTATCCAAAAGTTGAGCAAATAATTTTGTATCTTTATGAGTAAGATAAGCACGAAGTTGAGTAGATTCTCTAGGATCACGTGTAGTTGTTTGAATTTCATTACGGTCGAAAACATCATTATAGTGATAACCATCATCCTTGAACAAAGACAAACTTGCTCCTAACTGCCAATCTCCTAATGTGTGTGATGTGTTTATTAATAATTTTTGAGCACCAAAGTCTCCCAATCCCACAGAGATTTTATTTTGGGGCTTAGTTAAAATATTAATAACACCACTAAATGCATTCGAACCATATATTGAAGAACCAGGACCTCTAATGATTTCAACCCTTTCAACATCAGCTAGGTCCATAAATTGAATAAAGAAATTAATGCCACCCGTATAATCATCATTCACTCTATGGCCATTGAGTAAAATAAGTAGTGTATTGGCGTATGTTTGTGCGTGACCACGCATGACGATATGTGATTGGTTTCCTTCGACCGGATTAACCATACTATAAAAACCGGGCACTTGACTGATAAGTTCAGTCCAAGAAGTAATACCCATTTTATCAATATCATTACGGGTAAAAATAGTAACCGAAGAAGGACTGTTTTTGATTGTTTCATCATTTTTTGATGCGATTGAAACCTTCAAATTAAGTAAATCAGTTAATGACAAGTCAAATAAATCTATCGACTCTTCGCCAAAACATAAAAATGGAATAAATAAAAGGGTAAATAAGAAATATTTGATTAGATTCATACAAACTTTAGATTATTCCACAAATGTCTGAATTATAGTTTAAATATTAAGAATAGGTAATTATTTAAATGTAGTTACATAGTTAATTCAGCCACCTAATTAACTGAACCTGTGGCATATTTTTTGTAACTGTCCACTTTATATAAGGTCGGCTTGTCGGATCTCCTGTCTTTAGCATGTAAACTCTAATGACGGCTTTGGTGGCTTTGAAGTTGTTGATTATTAAGATGACGGTAGCTCAACGTCTAATGAACACTCTAAACAGCTTAAATATCTATTGATGCTACGTGCGCTAACGTATCTTTGTTAACATTGAGCTAGTGATTATTAGAGACTTTTTCAGCTAGCCAATTACAGACATTATTTTTTTGTTGAATCATGGTCATATTCATGACAATTCTAACAAAATTTACTGCTTATTTGTGGAGCTGGTTTGAACTACATTGCTGTCTTTGAATATTCGTATCGGAAGGGGAACCATATACCATATTACTGATATTACTGATATTACTGATATTATATTGTCTAATTTAGTATGTTGTATATATTCACTTCGCTCATAAAAGTCGGCACGTTCATAGTCAAAATCACTTAGCCTTTACAAACTGACATATTGCTTGGGAAGTGATTTTTTTAGTAGTGAATCGCAAGGTGAAGGAGGGAATAAATATCCCTCCGGTTTTACTTCATGACCAGTTATAATTTTGGTTTTATTACATTAGTATTTTACTCTGTGAATATGCTTATTTGGATTCAATCTCTTTAATCACAGTAACAGCGTGTTTATTGTCAGGTTCTAACTCTAATGACTTTTTATAGCTTTTTAATGCTTGTGCTTTTTGATCGTTGACGAGATAAGCTTCACCTAGACTGTCATAAGCATTGCCTGATTCAGGATGTTCAATGGTATTAAGTTTCATAATTTCAATCGCTTCAACAACTTTATTTATTTCTAGTAGTTGATAACCCATATTGTTTAGGTGATGTTCTGCAAATTCATATTCATTAGATTTAGATTCTTTTAAATCATGATAAAGCCGAATAGCTGAGTCGATACCTTTTTCTTTTATAGTTTTGTATAAAACACTAACAATCGATTTTTTGGGCTCGTCAAAAGCTTCACCATACAGAATTCTAATGATGGCATCAGTCATCTCATTAAGGGCAGCTCCGCCAGTATTATTAAGTTGTACAATCATATGTTGATCCTGAGGTAATCGAGTGATCAGTGTTTGAAATCCATTGATACCACCACTATGGGCTATTGATTTAATTTTATGGTTTGGTTCAGTTAATTCAATATCTTTTACTCCCCAACCGTACGAATAGTTTTTTAAATATGGAGTGAACATTATTACTTTGTTTTTATTATTCAGAAGTTTTTCGGTATAAAGAGCTTGATCCCATAAATATAAATCTTCAACAGTCGAGTAAACTGAACCTGCGGCGTAAGGTAATGACATGTCTAAATAATTAGCATTTGTGTATCCGTCTAATGAATTAGTATATCCACTTGCTCTATTCTTAATTAGTGGTTTTGCGTTATCGAAACCAGAATTTTTCATACCTAACGGAGTAAATATTTTTTCTTGTAAAACATCCTGATAAGTTTTTCCAGTGACTTTTTCAATAATATTACCCAGTAAGAAATAACCTGAATTGTTGTATCTAAAAGTAGAGCCTGGTTCAAATTCTAACTCCCCGCTACAATATTTTTTAGTAAAATCATCAACACTGTATGGGTCTCGACTAATATCACTGAAGAAGTCTGGTAAACTGGTGTAACTGGGAATGCCTGAAGTATGTGTTAATAAATGATGAACTGTAACTTTATCACCCGTATCTTTTCGGTAATCGGGAATATATGCTGTTATTTTTGCGTCTAGCTTTATCTTATTGTCTTGCACAAGTTGCATAATCAACATGGAAGTGAATTGTTTGGTTAATGAAGCTATTCTGAACTTAGTATCAGGTGAATTAGGAATATTCCATTCCATGTTGGCCAAGCCATAGCTCTTTTTAAAGATAACTTTTCCACTCTGTGACACTAACACCGAGCCAGTAAATTTTCCGTAATCATTATATTTTTGTACTAAATTTTCGATTTGAGATTTTTTTTCGTTTGCAAATACATTATTTGCAGAGACTAAAAGTGTTAGTGTTAAAAATAAAAACACCCGAAAAGTGAATTTTGATTGTGGCTTTATCATGTTCATCCTTATTGATTAGATATAGACATTATCCTAGTTACTTTATATAAAAAATGAAAGTTGATTTAAGGAGAACAATTAAAAAATACATCTAACATTTTGATGTGTGTTAATTTATTGTGTTGAATTTCTTCTGTTTTTATTGGGTGCGTTAACTTTTGAAATAAGAAGATATTAAAAACCAAGAGCCAATTTAATCACTCACACCTCCAGCTAACTTACTCAATAGAAAAGAATTGTTGAAAAGTTAGCTTTGTAAGTCCAACTTGTAATAACTGCGCTCAAGGCAACTACGGAAGTTAAAATTTATTACTAGTCACTTCTATACTAAACAGAGTGAACGTTACAAATTGAACATAGAACGACTGCTATGCTGGCTTAGTGGTCTTTCAGGGTAAAGGTAAACCTGCGCCTTCTAAGCACAGCAAACAGATGGAAAAATATATTGATGGTAATGTCAACAATCGTATCTTTGTTAACATTAAACTAGTGATCATTAGAGACTTCTTCAACTAGCCAAAAGCTGATGTTGGCTTTTGAGTTACTATCTGTCGTTCATAGCCTATAGCTGCAATTATCGAGACTAAGAGCTAAGTGAATTTGCGTCCAAAGCTGAATACTTCCTAGGACTAAATTACTTACGCATACCCAAAAGGAAAATTACTTTTAGAGATTTGATGCGCTTTTTATTTTATTCAGCTCCTTATTTACTTTACTAATATTTATCGTTCCCTTTCTAAATGCTATATACACAGGGAGTGCATAATTCTTAATAACATCAACATCCACTTTAAAATTAGGATGTTGATTTTGTAATAAATATTCACCTACAATTTGGCTGGTAATAACTACATCTACTCTTTTTGCCACTAACATTTGAAATAAAATGTCATTTGATGGTAATTTATGTATTGCTGCATTTTCCAGCTTATGCACGCTGGGGATATCTAAATGTAAATTTATACCTCGATGCACGCCAACTGTTTTATTAGATAAATCTAAATTAATATTATGATCGCCTTTAGCAGCGAATAAGGCAATTTTTGTCACATGTGTTGGTATGCTTGTGTAGTCTAAATACTTTTCTCTATCTGGAAACTTTCCTAGTGAGAAAAAACAGTCATAATTATTTCGTGAGATTTCGACCTTTAATCTAGCCCAAGGTAAATTGACTATTTCGATGTCGATTTCGAGCCTCTTGAATAGTGTCTGAATGAGATCTATATCGGAGCCAGTAAATACCTTTTTGGATTTATCAAAAGTAGTATAAGGTGGGTAATGGGTTGTAGCACAAATATATTTTTGAGTGCTATTAGCATCAGTAGCGGCTATTAAAAGACATAGTAAAATCAAATTTGATATAGAATTTTTTAGTGACATAAGCTAATAAAGACACATAAATAAATTATAGTCATATTATATAATTAAAATTTGGATTGAAAGTGAAGTTTCAAAGCTTATTAATCTAACGTAATTGTTACTATCACTTAATGAACGGCAACCCTTCTTTTTTTAAAATATAGTTGACCTACTCATGTCAATGTCTTCTTTATCGGATCACTTGTCACTCGATAAGCTAAGGCTAAGGTCTTCTTTCGTATCTTTGTGAACATTTAGGCAGTTACTTCTTCAACTAGCCAATAGCTGACATTAAGCTTTTGCACATTAAGGAGCATTTTTAGGCTAATATTAGCCTAGATTTACTATTAACTTGTGGGGCTGGTTGAACTCACAGCTCATTGCTGCCGTTGATATTTAGGCAGTGAACGTTAATAATTTACCGGAATAATAACTAGAACAACTCTTTGATCTATTACACTTTGTACCTTGATTTCACGCCATGGTCATTTAGATTGCATAAGAAGTTACTTATTAATGCCAATGTCAACATTTATTCTGAACGTTGGGTAATCTAGTCTGGACTGGACTAATACTTGTTAACAATAAAAGTGTGTTTTTTACAGCATGTTAACGAAGTTGGCTATCTTTACTTCCGCGTCGGTTATAAAGGTTATGACGGGTTTGGCTTTCTTCAAATATACTTTGGCACTTAATACATAAGTTTATACCAGCGATTGCACGACGTCGTGCTTCAGGGATTTTAACGTCACATTCTTCACAATATAATAAGCTGTCGCCCATGGGTAATTGATTACGAACCTGTGCTACCGCGTCTTCCACGCTAGAATCGATTTGTTCTTGAACTGCTCCATCCTTAGACCATCCGCCCGCCATAAATTTCTCCTTTATTAATAAAATGTGTTATATAAAAACTTTTGATAAATCCCCCTAAATATGGAGCCAAATCTATGATGATAAAAATAGGTTTATACTGCTTCTGAATGCAAAAAAACACCGACTAATCGGTGTTTTATATTTTGATTAAGAGGTCGCGTTAATTTACGCTTCTTTAAAGCAGTAGACGGCTAGCTTGTTGCCATCAGGGTCGCGAGTATACGCCGCGTATGCATTTGGTGCCCAATCTCGTGTACCAGGAGCGCCTTCATCAGGGCTACCAGCAGCTATTGCAGCGGCATGGAAAGCGTCAATCGCTGCGCGGTTCGGTGCTTCAAAGCTAACAGTAACGCCGTTACCAACACTAGCTGGTTGGCCATTTGCTGGTTTTAAAACAAAGAAAGATGGTGCATCTACGCCCCAAATAGTGCCATTTTCATCTAAATCAGCGATGCGCTTAAGGCCAATTGTATTTAAAACGTTATCGTAGAAAGTGCGTGATTGAGTTAAGTCGTTAGTACCAACAGTTACATGAGTAAATATGCTCATTTATATCTCCATAGAGTAAAGTTAATTATTTGCTTATCGATGTGTAGCTAAATTGCTACGACTCGTTTCGATGGAGGTATAATATACCTTTCTAAATAAATGATAATACCTAGTTATGTAAATAACCTTTACCTGATGGTAACAATGACACTTGATTAGAAAACAAATAAAGAAGGGGGAGTTTGTATGCAGTGGCGGATATGCACTACATACATTGATGCGCTATATAAAATCTGGGTATACAGTTGAGAAAAGAATGAGATTAAAGTAACTGCTCAGCTAAATAGTCAACGAGTAATCTAATTTTAGGTGATAAATGGCGATTTTGAGGATAAACCGCCCATATACCTTCATCAGGCGCACGATAACTGTCTAACAAGGTAACCAGTTCGCCACGTTGAATATGATGTTGAACATAGTAATCAGGTAACTGCACTATCCCTAAACCTTTGAGTGCTGCATCGGTTAAGCTATAACCATTGTTGTATCGTAACCTCCCCGTTACTCGGATACTTTTTTCTCTGCCTGACTCTCTAAAATGCCAGTGATCATTTGTTCCCAATAAACAACTGTGCTTATTAAGCTCTGATATAGAGTGTGGTATCCCCTGTTTTTCTAGATAGCTTGGCGAGGCACAAACATAGTTTGTTCGCTTACCTAATTTTTTTGCCATCATTGTCGAATCACTTAATTTACCCAGACGAATAGCTAAGTCATACCCTTCATCAACGATGTCAATTTGACGATTGCTTAAATAAGCAGACACTTCTACATCGTTATATTGCTTCATGAAATTATTCACAAGGGGCAATACCTGTTTCTCACCATAGGTGACGGGAGCAGTTAGTTTAATTTTCCCTTGAGGTTTAGATTGCAAGTTTGTAATAGCACGTTCTGCTGCATCTAATCCATCGAGTACGCTACGACAGTGTTGATAAAAAACACGTCCCTCTTCGGTTAAGGATACTTTGCGTGTTGTGCGATAAAATAATTTGATATTAAGGCGCTTTTCTAGCGCACTTATCTGGCGACTCACTTGCGCTGTTGATATCGCCATTTTTTTTGAAGCGAGCGTAAAGCTCTCATTTTCCGCAACATAAACAAATTCGCTGATACCATCCCATTGCATGATTGTTACCCCTGTGTACAAGTGAATTACTAAAACAGCATATTATCATTTTTTATAAGATAGTTATAATAGCTTCCATCAACAAAGCGCAACCTATTAAAAAAATAAAGTTTTGAGCTAGGTTATGTCTATATTTATAAGGGTGAATACATGAGCTGGTTATTTCTTTTATTAGGCGTTATCGCTGAAACATTATCTCACGTTGCGTTAAAAGAAACAGAAGGATTTACCCGCCCGATACCAAGTGCTTTGGTGTTAATAGGGCACCTTGCGGCTTTTATGTTTTTGTCGCAAGCAATGAAAGGCATGCCGGTTGGTATTGTTCATGCTTTATGGGCTGGATTAGCGATTGTAAGTGTAACGTTATTATCAACTATCGTTTATCGCCAACACTTAGATTTAACGACCTGGGCAGGTATGGCACTTGTTGCCACAGGGGTTGTATTAATTAATTTATCTCAAGGGCATGCACACTAAGTGACATGCTAGAGTAAAAACATTCAATAATAGGCTTAATGCTAATTATTACAAAAACTGAAAGTGAGTAACTCAAAGGTTATTTACATGATTATTATTTAAACCAATATTTAAACAAAAGTGAGAATTCAAATGACTGACAAATTTATCAAATCAAAAGCAGCGATCGCTTGGGGCCCAAACCAACCGTTATCTATTGAAGAAGTTGATGTAATGCTACCGCGCAAAGGTGAAGTATTAGTTAAAGTTATTGCTTCTGGCGTATGTCACACCGATGCATTTACTTTATCTGGAGATGATCCTGAAGGTATTTTCCCAGTGATCTTAGGTCACGAAGGTGGTGGTATTGTTGAACAAATAGGTGAAGGCGTAACGAGTGTAAAAGTTGGCGACCATGTTATTCCTTTATACACACCAGAGTGTGGCGAATGTAAATTTTGTTTATCAGGTAAAACTAACCTTTGTCAGAAAATTCGTGAAACACAAGGTAAAGGTTTGATGCCTGATGGCACAACGCGTTTTTATAAAGATGGTCAGCCAATCTTTCATTACATGGGTTGTTCAACCTTCTCTGAATACACAGTGTTACCAGAAATTTCGTTAGCGAAAGTTAATAAAGCTGCGCCATTAGAAGAAGTATGTTTACTAGGTTGTGGTGTTACAACCGGTATGGGCGCGGTAATGAATACAGCCAAAGTTGAAGAAGGTGCTACGGTAGCTGTCTTTGGTCTTGGCGGTATTGGTTTATCGGCTGTTATTGGCGCTACTATGGCGAAAGCGAGCCGTATTATTGCTATCGATATCAACGAAAGTAAGTTTGAGTTAGCGAAAAAATTAGGCGCTACCGATTTCATTAATCCAAAAGATTACGACAAACCTATTCAAGACGTGATTGTTGAACTAACCGATGGCGGCGTTGACTACTCGTTTGAGTGTATTGGTAACGTAGACTTAATGCGTTCAGCGTTAGAATGTTGTCATAAAGGTTGGGGCGAATCAGTGGTTATTGGTGTTGCCGGTGCAGGTAAAGAAATCTCTACCCGTCCGTTCCAACTAGTGACTGGTCGTGTATGGAGAGGCTCTGCGTTTGGTGGTGTTAAAGGCCGTACTGAGTTACCTGATTACGTTGAACGTTATTTAGCCGGTGAATTCAAATTAAGCGACTTTATTACCCATACCATGGGTCTTGAAGATATTAATGAAGCGTTTGAGCTAATGCATAAAGGCGAAAGTATCCGTACTGTAATTCATTTTGATAAGTAATAGTTAGTTTTGCTGCCCCACCACTTTGTAACGGGGCAGCATTTTGAGGTTCAAACATGACAATTGAAAATTTAAGTGCAAGCAAAAATTTTGGTGGCTGGCACAAGCAATATAGCCACCAATCTAAAACGTTAAATTGCCCAATGCGATTTGCTATTTACTTGCCGCCACAAGTCTCCAATGGAGAAAAAGTGCCAGTGCTATATTGGCTTTCGGGTCTTACTTGCACCGATGAAAACTTTATGCAAAAGGCAGGAGCACTGCGCATGGCTGCCGAATTAGGTATTGCCATTGTTGCGCCTGATACTAGTCCGCGTGGTGAATACGTAGCTAATGATGATGGTTATGATTTAGGTCAAGGCGCTGGCTTTTATGTAAACGCAACCCAAGCTCCTTGGAATCGCCATTACCACATGTACGATTACGTGGTGAATGAGTTACCTCAGATAATTGAAGCGACGTTTCCTGTATCTGATAAACGCGCCATTAGCGGTCATTCAATGGGCGGACATGGCGCATTGACTATTGCGATGCTAAACCCGGAACGTTATCGCTCAATGTCAGCCTTTAGCCCCATTTGCAATCCAGTGAATGCCCCTTGGGGGAAAAAGGCTTTTACCGCTTACCTGGGTAAAGACAAAGCAACTTGGCACAATCATGATGCCAGTAACTTAATGCGTCGAGCGACCACGCTTATCCCGGCCAAAGTTGATCAAGGTGGAGCTGATGACTTTCTGAAAGAGCAGTTAAAGCCTGAAACACTAGAAGCGGCAGCAAACGTCAATAATTATCCATTAGAGCTGTCAATTCATGAAGGTTATGATCACAGCTACTATTTTATTTCGAGCTTCATTGAAGAACACTTGCGCTTCCATGCAAAGCACTTAAATAAGTAGTTATCAGACTGTCTTAGATAAAACTGCCGTGTCATGGATGACATCGCAGGAGTTTTTATCCGTTATATTTTTCATCAGTCATATTGAGCTACATCAATCCTCCCTATTTTAAGGAAAACTGTCTTGTCCGATTTATACCAGACTCGTCTTCAACGACTATCAGCCTCAGAAAACTTACCCCTGTTAATTCGTATCCAGCGTGGTATTGAAAAGGAAGGTTTAAGGGTTACGTCGCAGGCAACAGTGGCTCAAACCGGACACCCACAGGCACTCGGCTCACCGTTGACTCATGGCAGCATCACCACAGATTATTCTGAAGCCTTGCTGGAATTCATTACGCCAGTGTCTCAACAAGTTAATGACAGCATCGATTACCTGACTGATTTGCATAAATTTACCTTGAGCCAGCTTGAGGGGGAATACATTTGGCCTGCGAGTATGCCATGCCAACTGGCAGGGGATGAAAGCATTCCTATTGCTGAGTATGGCAGCTCTAATATTGCTCAGATGAAAAATGTATATCGGCAGGGCTTGGGGCATCGTTATGGGCGCACCATGCAATCTATTGCTGGTATACACTATAATTTTTCTATGCCGGATGACTTTTGGCCTTACTATCAGCATCTTTGGGGCGATAAAGGTGATATTCAGACATTTAAATCACAACGTTATTTTGGTCTTATCCGTAACTTTCGCCGCCACTCTTGGTTATTAATTTATTTATTTGGCGCTTCTCCAGCACTAGACAGTAGCTTTATCGGCGATAATAAATCCGACAAATTAAGCAAGCTAGGTAAACATACCCTAGGATTACCTTTTGCCACCTCCTTGAGAATGAGTGACCTTGGATATCAAAGTAAGGCGCAGAGCGAACTAAATATCAGCTATAGCAATCTAGAAAGTTATATTGAAGGTATGGAACAGGCAATGAACCGCCATTATCCAGAATATGAAAATATAGGTGTTAAAGTTGACGACGCGTATCGCCAACTCAATGCAAACATTCTGCAAATCGAAAATGAATATTACAGTGAAGTACGCCCCAAACGTATAACTCTGCCGGGAGAAAAACCCGTGGCAGCACTGAGCAAAAGAGGCGTTGAATATATTGAAGTTCGTATTCTTGATACCAACCCCTTGTTACCTGTTGGTATTGATGAACAGCAGATCCGTTTTCTTGATACTTTTTTACTGTATTGCCTGTTATCAGATAGCCCTGAATTATCTACAGTGGAGCAGGAAGACATTAAATTTAATCAACAACAAGTTATTCTACAAGGGCGTAAACCATCATTGTCGTTGAAGAAAAACGGCGAGCTTACTGGTTTTGATATCAGCGCTAATAGGCTATTGGTTGAGATGACAGCTATTGCAAAATTACTCGATAATGCACATGGGAATGAGTCATACAGTAAAGCGCTCACTGTCCAAGTTAATAAGGTGGAAAATAGCGAATTAACACCGTCAGCTATCCTCATGCAAGCTATCGAAAAAGGTAATGAGTTTACTGATTCAATGTTATCTCAAGCTAAAGAACATCATGCTCACTTCACCAATAGTGGCTTATCGGCTAAAAAGGTTGCTCATTTACAACTTGCCGCGAAAAAATCATTAAGGCTGCAAAAGCAGCTGGAAGCGAGTGATGAAAGTTCATTTGATGTCTTTCTACAGAGTCACAATGCGTCATAAAATTATTTATAGAGGGCTGACTTGTATCGGCAAACTATACTCAACCTAACTAATTCGGAAACATCGACTTCGAGGCAATAATGATTGTTAGAAATAAACCCAATGCATTCCAGCTGTTTTTTATTATACGCGGCTCTGTTGTACCACTTATTTTTCCACAAATAGCTTTTATGACTATTCTAGGAGCAATGGTAGCGGCGACTCAATATTATTATCCAGCAGTATTTCCAAATTTTACCTTGGCTCCGTTAGCGCTCTTGGGCATAGCATTGTCATTGTTCCTTGGTTTTAGAAACAATGCCTGTTATGACCGTTGGTGGGAAGCACGCAAGCAATGGGGACAACTCATCGTTGATTCTCGTAGCTTATCCCGTCAGGTGACTTCATATATCGATGGGGAAGCTAAAGGCGGAGTAGAAGTACAAAAACGCATGATACATTTAACTATCGCTTTTAATCATGCCTTACGACATCAACTTCGACAATCAGATCCTTGGCATGATATAGAAAAATATCTTGAACCAGAGGATATTGAACCGCTACGTCAGTCGAAAAATTTACCTGATGCTTTGCTACGTTTGATGGGGAAAAAACTAGGAACCTGCGGCCATAAAAAATTACTCTCAGACTTTTTAATGCAAAGTCTCGATGATCATATTACCTCAATGGCCTCAGTTCAGGCAGCATGTGAGCGTATTCAGAACACACCACTGCCGTTTGCTTATATGCTGCTAGTTCAGCGTACCGCTTATCTTTATTGTTTAATATTACCTTTTGGTATTGTTGCTTCACAGGGGTTAGTTACGCCGTTATTTTGCGCAATAGTGGCTTATACGTTTTTTGGTTTAGATGCCTTAAGTGAAGAGTTAGAAGATCCATTTGGCCTTTCTGCTAACGATTTAGCGTTAAGCGCAATGTCTCGTACTATTGAAATTAACCTATTAGAAACTTTGGGTGAAACCGATTTACCCACTCCTATTCAACCCGTAAAACACCGACTTGAATGATCTATATGAAAAAGCTATTGAAGGATTTAAAAAATGAAAGAAACATTTAATGTATTTAGATTTATTAGTTGGATAGCGATTATCTGTTCGCTATTGGGATCTGTTTTATTGTTTATCGTTGGGGCAATGAAGACTTATTCGGCCTATACGACGGTGTTGTTTGGGCAAGTGGCCAATGAAAGCTTGACCCACCTTGATACATCGGAAGTAGCAACGACTTATTTAATTAAATCGTTAGACACATTCCTCATTGCGCTTGTCTTGTTTATCTTCGCTCATGGTGTATTTACCTTATTTATTTGTGATAAGAAAGTTACAAATAAAACCTCTGTTCTCAGGTGGATAAGCACACCAAATATTGGTCGTTTAAAGAACATTCTGGGTGAGGTTATTGTTATCATCTTGTTTGTTAAGTTTCTTGAAATCATTTTGATTAACTTAAATAGCCTCACATGGGAGATATTAATACTCCCTGTTTCTATTCTCTTACTTGCTTTGAGTTTAAAGTTTTTAGGATTAGGTCGTGAAGAGAGAAAAATTGAAAATAACAGTGATTAAGTAATACTCAGTGAATCTTATCGATAAAATAGTACCCTATGAGAATGTATAAGGTGACTTGTACGTTCTCATAGCAGTTTGTTAATTGTGATCTTGTGATAGTTATACCTCTTTGAAATATAAATTCACCATCGGATCTATAATCCCCTCATCCCCCCCAGCAAATTAAATTTTCCATTTCATTTAAATATAACTTTGTCCTTATCTTTTTAACCTGCACTAAAACTCAATTACCCATGCGCTTGGTTGTTACAGTTTAGTAATTATGTTTTGCAAATAATGCTATTTATCCCCTTTGGGTAATTGTGTATTATGCTACCAACAAATAAACTTCTGAGTAAAAACAACATATATATGCTAGTGACTACCCAGCAGTATCACCTTTTATGGTAATCGACATTAAAAATATTGAGGTATAAAACATGATGGAAGCTACTTTACTTAGCATGGGAGTAATAGGAAAAGATGATCTTATGACAATAGAGACAACACAGAAACTCCTCAAAAGAATGTTAGTTTGGTCAGCTTCACTTATGAATAAGAAATGCAGAACAAGTAGCAGTCAATTTGATTAAAAATGAAGGAACAAGAAAGGCCGTTGTCTCAGTTATTGTAATAGCTAATAGTTTGGCCACTCTTTTGTGTTTTTCTACGACGGAATAGAGGTAAAACGTCATAGAATCAATATTATATTTCATCTGAATCTTCAAAATATCAGTGACCCCTAAGGTTGCTTAGTTATCTGTCAAGATAAGATAGTTCTACGCTTTTAACACTACAAATAGCTCAAAAATCTATCGATGCTAATGTCAGCTCTACGCCCTGAGACCTTTAACAAGCTTTTTCTTTAAAAAGTAATGGCGAATTTCTGTCGCTCAACGCTTTTAAATACTTGGCTTCATTGTATGGCTCTTTAGTTTTCCAGCATCGAAATACGATCCGTATCCACTTAAATGCTAATGAACGCACAGCTGCCTGGTGGGTATTACCTTTTTCCCTTTGTTGCTGATAATAAATTTCCGCCCAATAAGATTGCCTTATGCTTTTAGTAGCCCATTCTATAAATGATTGGCGAGTAAATTTAGAACACTGATATCGCCAATGAATCCAGCTCTTTTGACCACTACGCACTGTTACGGGTGCTATCCCTGCATACATTTGAATTTCCGATGCGCTATTGAATCGACTACGGTTTTCCCCAATAGCCACTAGTAACCTAGGAGCTAAACACGGGCCAGTACCCGGTAATGAGTTGTAAAGCTCTGCATCGGGCAAGGCATTAAACAACTCACTAATTTCTCTATCAAAGACCTTAATAACCTTCACAGCAACAAGCAGTTGGTGTGACTCGATAACTGCGTTATCGAGAGTGAGCGGCTCTGCTTCACTAATAGATTGAATTCGCTTAACGCTATATGCCGCAGTACGTCCAGGGTATGAGCAAAAAAACTTTTTCAACGTATCCGGTCTGGCTCTTTTAAGTTTTTGTAGGTTGGGCCAACGTGTAATGAAATCACAAAATATCCCCGATCCTCGGTGTGAAAACCAATCGAGTAAGTGAGGGTAATATTCTTTAAGAGTAATGATTAGTCGGTTGCTAAACCGCCTTTTATTATCGACTAACTTACGACGCTTTTCGACTAGATACGTCAATTTCCTAACCGATTCACTTTCCATTTTTAATGCTTTAATTTTATTCGGATATCTCAGCATTAAATCTAAAGCAAGCTCTGCGTCCGTTGGGTCGTCTTTTGCACCGCTGGGTGAAAAAGCTTTACGGTATTGAGCTAACATTGAAGTGTTAACTGGGTGAATAGTGACAAAATCAAACTTTTGAAGTGCGTAAACTATAGGCCCTTTGGATAGTTCAATAGCAACAGCTATTTGTCCTTTGTATTGCTTATGAAGACTGCTTATCCATTCGTTGATCGACTTAGGTGAGTGCTTAATTACTTCAAACTTTCGTGTACTTGAATTAGCCACTTGAACGCAGACATCGTGTTTATCATTTGCCCAATCAATACCAATATAAACTGAAAACTTAGTCATAATTACCTCCAATTGTCATTGTCAGCATGTATGCCAAAGCTTTTCGAAAGCGATATAGATAGCGTTTATGCGCAAGCCCTGAGATGCCGTCTTGAAAGTCAAATGTTTTCCACAATATAATTCACTGGTAATTAAAGCAGAAAGACACAGTTTATCCTTCCCTTATTAGGGCAACAGTCTGCACACAACCCCCGAAAGTTATATGGACAAGGCAACTATGCTGTCCCGGTGGCAAAGGTTGAAAAGCTATTTAAGGAGCATATGATCGCCAAGATAAATTGGCGATCACTGAAACCCTATATTTATTACGTACTCTGCAATTGTACTTGGTAAGGCTGTTGGTGTTTCAGTACGCCAAAGCAAATATGAATAAGCTTTCTCATCGCCGCACCTAAGGCACACATTTTAGTTTTACCTGCAGCAAGGAGGCGGTCATAAAGTGCCTGTACATCAGGGTTTCTTCTGACGGCAACCATTGCTGGAAAGTAAAGCGCTTTTCGCCAACCGCTATTTCCTGCTTTAGACAATCTTGGCTTTCTATATTCTGATTTTCCTGACCTCTTCTCGATAGGATTTAAACCGACGTAAGAAGCGACTTCTGAAGCCGATTGGAAGTTTCTAGATCTGAGGATAAGCAATACAATCCAGGCTGTCTTCTCACCAACGCCTGGAATAGAAACCATTAGATCGAAGTCTTTCTTGATTGATTCAGTTTCATTGACGTGATTACGAATGTGTATCTGAAATGACTTTATTTCTTTTTCTAAACGTCTGATAGATTTGATAATTGATCGTTTCTCTATAGGGTGAGCATCATGACATTCATTCATTTTCTCTTGTCGATTTTTCTCCCGCTGCAATTCCTTTTCCAGTGTGCTAAGACGATTAATAAGACTTTGGAGCTCTGCTATTTCTTTTGGTACAGGCTTCCAAGCGATTAATTTCGTGGCCATAAGACCATATCTCGCAAGTACATTCGCATCAATGATATCGTTCTTACTCAAGACGCCGATACCTTCAGCAAACTTTCTTACTCTGCCAGTATTAGCCATGAAAACTGTAGCATCTAAAGCGTAAAGGTAAGCAACCAAGCTTTCGTGATAAATACTGGTTGGCTCTATGAGAAAAGACAGCTCTTTTATTGACAAGCTGGTTGTATTTTCAGACCACTCTACGAGCAATTTAAAACCTAGAGCATTGTTAGAACACTCCATTATTCTAGCTTTTTTTTGCTCTTTGTTACGTAAACATGCACAGTCTAGTTTTTCTTTACTTACATCAATTCCAATAAAATAGGACATGTCATTAATCTCCTCGTTAGACTCATGATATCCTCCCAAGACTTCCCTTGTGAATGCAGACTCACTGTTGATGCAGGGTCTAAGATGCCGTTCAGCCTTAAAAGGGGGGACCCATGACCTAAGGGCCTTATCTCAGGGACTAGCTCTTGCTTTGTATTCGTTCGGGCTCACTTCGGTCATGGATAAATTTACTACACTTTTCCTATTATTCACGGATAAATGCAGTAAAAGATAAAATACAAGTATTCGTTTTTAAGCTAAGGCGTACCTATGACATCGAAAGTAAAGCGGTAACCATCGAAATGATATCGTATCAATATTCGTATGAAATAGGCACATGGTCTGAACACCCTAATTATAGGTTTATTCAGACTGAAAGGACTATATCGTATCTAAGAAGACCTTAAGTTTTTCAACTCGTTATGTAAAGCGCACAAAGTGATCCTAAATATTCCGGTTGAATCTCAAGTATTATGATTGAAAAGTCGTTTTTCAAAAAAGCCACCTTAACTGCATCCCTTTAAAAAACCACCAACCGTAAATGAGACTAATATCAATCGTTATGCGCAGTAACACTTGATAATAAACTTACCGTTAACCTACAGTGCGCTTTATCTGTGCCTGCAGATAAAGCATAAACTAAAATCTACAGCATGGTTTGATTGGCTTCTTTGAAGTTTAGCTTGGCATAAGTCAATAACAAAATACCACCCGCAACGATAATAGCCGTTAAATATAAGGCATAGTTATAAGTAGTAAATTGTTCAATAAGTGCCACACAATACAAGGGGGCAATAATTTGGCCAAGGCCGTAAGCTGATGTGATTGCGCCCATGATAAAAACTGGGTTTTTATTGGACAGTTGGCCAGCAAAATTCATAAACAAAGCAACTAAACCTATAAATGTTGCGCCAAAAAACAAACCACTAATAAGGTTCATAATAATATTATTCGAAAAAGTAGGAATTAAAATACCAACAATCTGCAACAACATAGCGGCCATCATAATATTAATACTGCCAAAGCGATGTGCTAAACGCATCCATATAATGCAAGAAGGGATGCCAGCAACACCAACGGCTAACCATACATAGCCGCCATATCCTGCTAATCCGTCTAATGAATTGACGATATCAGGCAGAAATGTTGCTTGTACCACCATACCGATACCTTCGGTAAAGTAAGCCAAAATTAAGACAATAACCATAGGTGAAAAAAGCGTTTTATCAAACTTGTGTTTCACCACTTCACTGCTTGGTTGCCTATCAAACCTTAAGATATAAGCCGAATAGCAAGATAAAAAAGCGCCAAGGATAGCGAGTACTAGCCATGCATCTTTCCAATCGCCACCAAAATAAAATACCGCTCTCATAACTAAATCAGTAATGACAATTGAAAAACCTAAGCCGCTAAAGTGGATACCCATCGCCTTAGTCTTATTGGTGTCTTTTAGCTTTAACATAACAACAGCAGAGCCAACAACGAGCGCCATTGCCGCACCAAATCCCGCCAATAATCGCGCAATAATCCATAGAGTATTATTTTCGGTAATGCCTAAAACAAAAGAAGAAAGCACACAAAGGCACAAACCAAATCTAAAATACCTAACCTTGGCATGTATATCTTTAATAAAAATAGAAAAAACAGAGCCCATCAAATAGCCAAGATAATTGATTGAGGCAAGTACACCAGCGAAGGCGATGCTGATTGACTCCTCTAGCATAGTCGGTAACAGCGACGTAAAAACAAAACGAGCGACACCTACCCCAACCACAAGGGCTAAGATACCTGCTAATAAAATTGAGTAGTTACTGTCTCGGTGAAATTGTGGCATATTTGTCCAAAAAACATTTCTTCGCTATATCTTACACTGTATAACTAAAGGGGTAGATAGGTAAATCACCAATAATGATAAATGCTATACAAGATAATCATATAAATAATAATGACCAGAGACTTTATCTTTATAGATTATTTGGCACAAAAAAAATGAGTGCCAAGGCAATGATAATATTTAGTGCAATGAACAATTTTTCACGTAGGTAAATATTATCTCAATGTGCAACGTAATAGCCCCTTTCTATATAGCTTTACAGCGCTCCCCCCCTTTATAACCCCCTTTAACTTTTAGATTATCAGTAAACTATATGTTGCTATTGGACTCAATTTAAATATGTTATCGTCTAGCTAATTTAATCGCTCAGGTTTATTATTTTTAATGTCATTTGAATTGATTTTTCTGTTCTTTGCCGGTTTTTTTGGTGGTGTGCTTAACTCAGTTGCTGGTGGCGGGAGCTTTATTACCTTCCCCGCACTTATTTTTGTTGGCCTTCCTCCCATTATCGCAAATGCGACCAACACTTTTGCCTCATGTGCCGGCTATATGAGCGGTACTTATGCTTTTCGAAAAGAGATTGCTGCTAATAAAGCTCAACTGCCATTCATTATAACAATCAGCGTGATCGGCGGTATTATCGGTGCATGGTTATTACTAAAAACACCTGAAGTGTTGTTTCGTGAGGCTATCCCTTGGTTACTGTTATTTGCGAGTGTATTGTTTGTTTTTGGCGGCAAGATTAATGCTGGACTTAAAGAATTGGCAGTCAATCACCAACATGCCTCATCAATAGGTAGTTTATTACTGATCATTGTTCTGTTAGGTATCGCTATTTATGGTGGTTTTTTTAATGCCGGTTTAGGCATAATTACCCTTAGCTATCTGGCATTAGCTGGTCACACTAATATCAATACAATGAATGGCTTAAAGCTATTGATATCCTCAGCAGTATCAATAATTGCTATCACAGTGTTTATTTACAATGATGTGATTGCCTGGTATCAAGGAACTATTGTGCTATGTGGCACATTAGCTGGAGGTTATATTGCTGCTAATGTTTCACGCAAATTGCCACAAGCTAAGGTCAGGTATTTTGTTATTTTCGCGAGTATTATAACCACTCTGTATTTCTTTTATGATAGTTATGCGAGCTAACGTTTAGATAAGCTTTCGCCCCGCAACATCCGGTGATATTAATGAGATGGTAAGTTAAGTGGCAGCGTTTATTGGTTAAAAATGTAACCAAAGCGCATTCGAATAAGAACCTTGTAAAACTAATAGCAGTTTATGTAAGGCCGATTAAATCCACTTAAATACCATTTGAACGTTTATTTATAAAGGGTTGTTAGGCCGTTTCTTAACTTTCTTTAGCTATTTCACGTAATGCTTGTTCAAAAACATCCGCTGGCTGACCACCACTGATCAAATGCTTATCATTGACTATCACGGCAGGCACTGAGCTTATGCCCATTGATTGATAATGGCGTTGCAAAGTACGCACCTCTTCTTCGTATTCATCAGACGCTAATATTTGTTGAGCCTTTTCTTTATCTAAACCAACACTTTGCGCTACATCGAGTAGCTTTTGATGATCACTGGGATCGCCACTCTCTTTAAAATATAGATCAAACAAGGCGAGTTTAAGTTCAGTCTGCTTATTATATTCTTTTGCCCAATGAAGCAGCCGATGTGCATCAAATGTATTATATATTCGACCACCACCACGGTTACCAAATTCATAACCAAGCGCTAAACCTCGTTGCTTGATCATCAGTCTATTTTGCTCACTTTGTTCAACACTAATGCCGTATTTTTCGGTAATGTGTTCGGTAATATCCTGACCTTCTTTTGGCATATCAGGATTGAGCTCAAACGGTTGCCAGGTGATATCAACTGAAATATCATCCGCAAGTTTGGTTAATGCTTGATTTAAAGACTGGTAACCAATAATACACCAAGGGCAGGAAACGTCGGAGACAATGTCTAATTTAAGGTGTTTACTCATATTTTTTCACTTGAAATTTGTTGGTAAAATAACTTAAATTATTTGCAGCGTTTAAGCCGAGTAAAAAATAAGCTAAGTAAAGAAAACTAACCATGACAATAAATGGTTAGCGATAGATTAACATAAAGTAGTTTTATACATTGCAATAACAACCTTTCGCTTCTTTAACAACAAGATTAGCGGCATAACCTTTTAAGTAATTATTTAACATAGTCTGGGCATAGCCTGACGTTTGCGAGCAAGCTAAACCTTGCCCGTAAGGACCAAAATAGACAACCTCTCCTGATTCATCTATTAATGCTACAGAGGGCGTAGAGGGAATAACATTGTGCTCATTAATGACAACATTCTTTATTAAAAAATCATTAGCACCCGCCAGTTTATTGAGATCTTTAATATGTTTTTCACTGTACTGTTGGCATTTACAACTCGGTGTAGAGAAATGGAGTAGTGTTTTTTGACCCGTCATATTGGCCGGCTTGGCATAAGATAACAAATAACCAGATAGCTCCTGACTCCCTACACCCGCTAACTTATTACTCTCATCAAACTCGACAAGCCTATCTTTTATCAGGTAACCAAATGCAGATAGCGTAAAAGCTATCCACACGGTAAGTACTCCCCACTGAAGTTTCGACATTAGTTTATTTAAAACGAGCAATATTAAGTGCCATTGCATTCGAGGTAACACTAACACTATCGGCCTCTGAAGCTAATGCTTGGACTCTTTCTCTGTCGACTAAAGCTGTATCTCTTAACGTTTCGGCACTTTTTGCTATATCTGCAGTGGTTACTGATTGTTGCTCAACCGCTGCGGCGACATTAATCGATATAGCACTGGCATGCTCCACGAGTGCTGACGCTTGAGCTATTTGTTTTTGAGCTTTATCAGCACTTTCAATGACCGATTGAACAATCCCAATACTATGGGTCATTGAATCTGTTGTTAACTTAGAGTAACTTTTTAACAGGGAAAGCGTTTGACCTATTTTGTCAGTACTTTCTTTAGTGCGAGTTGCTAACGCACGGACTTCATCGGCAACAACAGCAAACCCTCGACCTTGCTCTCCTGCTCTTGCTGCTTCTATTGCCGCGTTTAACGCTAATAAATTTGTTTGCTCAGCAATACCACTTATTTCAGATAATACCTTCGAAATAGCTTCTGTAGAATTAGCGAGATCGTTCACTTGTTCGCTGGTCTTTTCAAGTGCAGATGTTAAGTTTTTGTTTTGATTATTAATGCTAATAATTTCTTCATTGGATGCCTTCGTAAAGTCAGTAGCTTCTTTCATCTGATCACTTAACTGAGTCGTTTCTTGCGCGATAGATGCTACTGTTACTGCCATTTCTTCTGCCGATGTCGCAATCACTTCAGTTTCTTGTTGACGCTGTGCTGTCGAGCTTTCAAGTTCTTCTTTGGTTCTATTTAAATTTTGTGAGTTAGCATTTAATTCAACAACTTGCTCTTTGACCCCTTGAATAACCTTTGATAATAAGTCTAATAATTCATTAAAAGACAATAAGGTTGTATTATTATTTGCTCTTGCCTTGATGCTCAAGTCAATCGCATTGACATCAACCGTTAATGAAGTCGCCACTAACGATAATTCTTTACCTGCTTCACTTTCTACTTTCATGGAATGTGCTATGTAGCCAGCAATAATAGACTCAGTAATCGCATAAACAGCATGTATTATAACGGTTGAGAAGAGCAATCTATCTTCGTCAAAGATATAAACACCCGTATCATTTACCTGCAAGTAGTAAAAAGAAAAATGGTGTACGGCAACAACAAGAATAGCCGTAATGAATACCCGCCAATCTTGAAAAATAATTAAAAACGCTAAAAGGATAAAAATTTCGAAATGAACTTCAATTAAGCCCTGTGCTTGATGAATATGCAAGGCTGCAAATATCATGACTGCGAGCGCTGAAACATGACCTGAAATAGCACCATCTCCGGCTGTTTTGTAGAAGTATATCGGCACAAGTAATGCAGGTAGGCCAATAATAAGAGCTGATAGGTATGAATCATAGATGAAAGCCAAGAGCAAACTTTCAGCAAATAAAATACATAAAAGGTATGTAAATAGTGTGTTATTTTTATTCATTTTTATCCCGTTATACAGACATAATTAACATCAATTTTACAATGGTTAAAGTTCGACATATTAGGGTTCAATTGCTACCATCGCAAATAAAACCTAGCCCTGTAAATCTCTGAAATCCCTGTAAATCGCGCTTTAAATCAAGATACCATAACTTTAGTTCAATAAAATTGACAAATCAATATCATAAGTATTTAAGTCAGTTAATTTAATAGCTATTGGCTGAGTTAGATAATACCTAAGCGGTTAAATATTTATAAAAATATGTTTTATTTAGCTTGGCTATACAGGCGATATAAAAAATAACCCAGGTTCAAGATAAAAAACTCAATCATAATGGTGTATCATCTGCCTACTTCTGCTTATAACATTAAACCAATACTAGTGAATTCATGAATTATATTCCTTTAGATGACCTTAAAAATGCTTGGATTTTTAGACATAAAAGCCTGCCGATCAATGATAAAGATAAAACAAAAATAAAACCTATGGTTCAAGCACGAGCACAAGTTGTTTGGGATACCTTTATTAGTCGACAAGTCGACCATCCTGATTTTTTCAAAAAGGGTGATTGGCCATTTGAAGAAACAACTTGGCAGAAAACATTGGCTTGGGAAAGTATTTGGGACAGTGAACAAGCAGAATTGCCTGCAGAAGTTGTTGCTCATTTAGCGTGGGACAATAATACCGTGGTTTATTTTTGTAGTGCAAAAAACAATGTTATTGAAACAACTTGGGCTGTTTTCCAGCGTTGTTGGAAGAACTTTCTTTTTATGGATGATGGACCACTTCTTATCGGCAAAAAGCGTAAAGAAGCGGTGCAATTTTTATCTAATGGTCAATGTAAGCTTGGTTTAAAAAAGTAAAGACAGATACAGCCAATTAAATTTAGGCTTAGCGCTTAACATGTTCAAGTTCGTTAATATCGTCTTCACCTGACAATAGCACAGCAAACCAACGACCTTCTTCTGCGTTTTCTAAGCCTATTTTAATGATCATGGTTAATGGCACCGAAAGTAACATCCCTACTGAGCCGAGTAACCATCCCCAAAAGATTAACGACAGAAAAATCACTAAGGTTGACAACCCTAAGCCTTTTCCTAAATAACGAGGTTCAACAATATTTCCCATCACCATATTAATAGTGATATAGCCTAAACCGATAAGACCGGCCTCAGGCAGACTCAATTGTAATACGGCCAGTGACATCGCCGGAACCGCTGCGATAATAGAGCCAATATTAGGAATATAATTAAGCAGAAAAGCAAGCACACCCCAAAGCAAGTAAAAGTCTAAACCAAACGCCCAGAGCATTATTGACACTATAATACCGGTAGCAATACTCACTAAGGTTTTAATCGCTAAATAGTTATTTACCGAGGTAAGAAAACGGTCTATTTGCTTTAAGCGCATTTCGGGATCCGCTAAAGCAAAATGTAACTTTTTAGGTAAAGACGAGGCTTCAAAAAGCATAAATATAACCGTGATGATAATAAGAAATAAATTGGCCATCACACTGCCTAATCCGCTAAGCATATCGGCTGCTAAGCCCATGGCTGCAGCGGGGTCAAAATATTCCATTAATAACGCTGACGATATAATAATATTTTTATCGGCTAACTGCTCAGTTATCCAAATAAACTGTACTCTTAATTGCTCGCGATATTCAGGTAATTTAAGGGATAGTTCGGTGAGTGATTTTCCAACTAACCCCGCAAGGGATAAAGCAACAATAACGAACAAGGCTATGACTAAAAGTACCGCTATTACTTTTGGTATTTTATAACGGCTAGCGCGGGCAATAAGCGGGTTACAAATAATAGCGATGAAAACAGAAAGTAAAAAAGGTACTAAAATATTAGCAGCCGTTTTTATCCCTGCAAAAACAATAAACAGTGCTGCGGTTACTACTAGCATTTTTACTGCACCGCCTGATTTTTCCATTAATCCCATAGTGTTAACTTTATCATTTAAAAAACCTTACTATACCCGAAACTTAAATCTAGTGTTAATAAACTTAAGTTTCGATTGTTAACAAGCAAGCGCGGTTTACATTGTTCGACGGATCAAGGTCAAACTTGACATATTCAATAATCGCCAACAACTTAGCATGCCCATGATACCAACAAATCCAGCGCCAGCAGCGATACCCACTAACCAGTAATTGAAATGAAAGCTCGCCGACATTTCAAAGACTTGCGTTTGCAAGAAAAACACCGCTATTTCCATCGCAATACTCGCCATTAACCCCGCAACAGCGCCAAGTGCAACAAACTCAAACAATACGCTATTTCGCAGTAGTGAACCTTTTGCGCCTAAAGTACGCAATATCGCTAACTCTCGCTCACGCTCTTCCATACTTGCTTGCACTTGTGCAACCAACACTAAACTACCCGCTAAAATAACTAACACTAAAATAAGTTCAATCGCGATTGAAACTTGCTCTATCATGCTGGTCAGTTGTTTCATAATTGCACCAAAATCCATAATTGAGATGGTAGGATATTGGCTTAAAAAGCGATAAACTTCATTTTTTTGTTGGTCTGATATCATCCACGCCGAAATAGAAGTGGACTCTATATCGATAACGGCAGCTTCATTGAAAATCATAATAAAATTTAACTGTCGACTCTTCCAGTTAACGTCGCGAATACTAGTAACCGGCACGGTAAATTCGTCAGTACCAATAGTAAAAGTGAGCTCATCGCCGAGTTTAACATCTAAACGTTCAGCCATACCTTTTTCCATAGAGACTTGCGGTAAAGTATCCTCTATTTGCCACCATTGCCCTTCGATAACTTCATTGGTCAAAGGTAATTGCTCTTGCCATGTTAAGCTTAATTCACGGCCAGCACCTTTTCGCTCTTTTGGCTTTTCTTTATCCTCTACCTTGGGTTTGTCTGTGTCGGTCGTTGCTGAATCTTTTTTCTCATCTTCGTCAGTTTTGACTGTTTTTTCACCATTAATCGCTGATAAACGTCCTCGAAAAATAGGATAAAACCCCTGATTATCGAGATTGAGCTGCTCGGTAAAAGCTTGCAGTGGTGCAACTTCTTCATTGGCAATATTAAGTAAATAATGATTAGGCGTGTTTTCCGGGAACTGTGCTTGCCACTCATCAATAATTGAACTTTTCATTACCGTTATTAGCAGTAATAACTGAATAGCGATAGTAAAACTGACTAATTGCACACTATTTTCATTGGCGCGGCGCTTTAAGTTTGCTAAAGCCAGATGCCAAGCTTTACCGGCTTTAGCACCGGCACTTCGCCCTGCCCCCATGATTAATCGCCCTAAAAGCAATAAAACACCAGAAACTAATATACCACCTAACAACAATGACAAACTCATAACGAGATCGCGACTAAATAACATCAGTAGCGCAAAGAGTGCCAGTAATGGGATCACTTGATGCCAACCAAACCTTGGTAATTCATTTTTGCTAAAACCGCGAATAACATCGAGTGGTTTCGTTGAAATTAATTCAGTAATAGGATGAATGGCAAAGGCAACCGCACAAAGCACTCCCGTTATTACAGCAGTGATAAATGGTTTAAACGTTAGTTGGCTTTCATCTAATGACAAGTAGCTTTCTATAGCACTCACACCGGCGAGCATCAGCATATAACCAACAACAAGCCCTACTATGATACTTATTAAGCTAAGTAAGCCCCAGTGCAGCATATACAATTTTTTTACATGAGACGTTGAAGCGCCTAACGCTTTAAATACGGCAACCATAGGTTGATGACGTTGCCCATACCGTCGACTGGCAACCGCAACAGCAACAGCAGCAAGCACAATACCTAACATACTGGCTAACGATAAAAACTTCTCTGAGCTGTCTAAGACCTTTGATAGACGGTTTTTTGCTGATTTAGCATCGTACCAATTTTGAGTTTCATTGAGTTGTGGCTTTATCCAGGTTTCAAATGTTTCAATATCGTCACGCTCCCCCGCAAACATATATTGATAATAAACGCGACTGCCGGGCTTTATCAACTGGGTTTTCTCAATATCTTTAATATTAAGAAATATAGTGGGTCCGGCAACAAACATACGGTATGAGCGGTCAGGAATTTCTACAATAACACCGGCAACAGTCAGCGGGAGAACCCCGACTTCTATTGTGCCACCGATTTTAACATCAAGACGGCTAAGAATACTTTCTTCTACATAAGCCGTTCCTTGTTTTGGCGCGCCAACCGAGCTGGGTATTTCTTGATCTAGCGACGTTTTAACAAGAAGCTCGCCGCGCAAAGGATACTTTTCAGAAACAACATCAAGTTCAGATAACAGCATGTTATCACCTGAAAACACCATAGAATCGAGTAATATTTTCGAGGCGACATTGAGCGATAAACTATCGCTTTTATCAAGGTATTCGGTCGGTATTACTCGGTTAGAGCCCAGCACACGATCGGCTGCTATGGTGTTAGCGCTGTTGGTGATGATAGCTTGCTTAATTTGCTCTGAAAAACCCGTTAATGAAAATACTGTGCCGACTGCGAGAACAATCGCTAAAAATATAATGGTTAAGTCACCGCGGCGAAACTCATGATGTAACAGTCGTAATGATTGTTTAACCCAAGTCTTTGATGGTTTTACCCTTAATTCAGTCATCGTTAACCTACTTTCATATGAGCAGGAAGTTCATCTTGATTGGCGTTGTTGAGATTAACCTCTTGTAAAACGCCGCTGTCCATTTCAACTTGACGTTGACAGCGCTGGGCTAATTTTGGATCGTGAGTGACCAATATTAAGGTGGTGCCATGTTTTTCATTTAATTGAAAAAGTAAATCGGCGATATGAACGCCTGTTTTGGTATCTAAATTGCCGGTAGGTTCATCGGCGAATAATACGTCGGGCTTGGTAATAAAGGCGCGAGCAATAGCGACCCGTTGTTGTTCACCACCCGATAATTGTGACGGATAGTGTTCAGCACGTTCACCAAGACCTACAGCATCAAGTAACGCCAGTCCTTGTTGTTTTGCATCAGGTAAATTTGCTAATTCAGCCGGCAACATAACATTTTCAAGTGCAGTTAAACTGCTAATTAATAAAAATTGCTGGAAGATAAATCCAACGTGATCTGCTCGTACTTGACTACGTTGCTCTTCATTAAACTGGTGCAATGGGTGGTTTTTAAGATAAACTTCACCTGATGTAGGTAAATCTAAGCCCGCTAAAATAGCTAACAAGGTTGTTTTTCCTGAGCCTGATGAACCTACTATTGCTAATGTTTCACCTGTATTGACCGTTAGGTCAACAGGTTGAAGTAGATCAAGAGTTTTCTCTTCTAACTGCACAGACTTAGTTAACGCACTTACTTTTAATATGGCTTCGGAATTTGACTTCATGAATAAACATCCCATTTATATTTTGTTTTTAAGCTTAATAGCTTTAATTTCTATATCTTTTTCGACATTGGCTAACCCTTCAGCCAAGCATTCTATTTTACTACTAGGTGATAGTGTTAGTGCAAGCTATGGAATGAAAGAAAACCAAGGCTGGGTTCACCTGCTAAATACACAATTAACTACGCAAAAAAGTCCTTATAAGATCACTAATGCTAGCATTAGTGGTGAGACTACAACAGGCGGTTTATCAAGGTTACCTGGGATATTAGCCAAAGAAAAAGTTGACCATTTAGTGATAGAACTTGGTGGCAATGATGGTCTTAGAGGCTACTCACCAAAGAAAATTAAAAATAATTTGTTACAAATGATAAAGCTCGCTCAAGATAAAAACATTCCAGTGTCACTCTATCAAATCAAAATCACCCCAAATTATGGGCCTCGTTATAATAAAATGTTCGAACAAGTATTTATTGATGTTGCCGCTGAAACTAACATTAACTTGTTACCTTTTTTTGTTGAGCCATTAGTCACCGACGCCAGTTTAATGCAAAAAGATGGCATTCACCCAAATGTTAAAGCTCAGCCAATTATTGCTGAATTTGTTGCTAGTCAGTTTACAGAAATCATGGAAGAATAATATGGATTTTATTTGGATTCTATTTGCCTTTGGTTGTGGGATGGCAGCAAAGTCATTTTCATTACCACCATCAATTGGTTATCTCTTTGCAGGGTTTTTACTAAATTTTCTCGGTTTTCAAGCCGACGACAGTATCAATACATTAGCAAACCTAGGCATCACCTTAATGTTATTTACTATTGGCTTAAAACTCAATGTTAAAGACTTATTAAAAAAAGAAGTTTGGTTAGGTAGTTTGTCTCATAGTGTCACTTGGGTGTTAATCGGTGCTTTGCTGCTAAAATTACTCGCCCTTGCTGCTATTGGCTACTTTGCTGACTTGTCTTTCTACACCTTAGGGTTAATTATTTTTGCCTTGAGCTTTAGTAGTACGGTTTGTGTCGTTAAGCTGATGGAAGATCACGGCGAAATGCGCACGCGCCACGGTAAATTAGCCGTGGGAATTTTAGTGATACAAGATATTGTCGCGGTAATATTTTTAGTGGTGGCGACCGGTAAGTCTCCAACATTATGGGCTTTACTGTTGTTGAGTGCCTTTTTTATAAAGCCGTTAATCAATAAACTTATTGACCAAGTAGGTCACGGTGAACTTATTCCGCTAACCGGATTTTTCTTAGCCTTTGGTGCCTATGAACTTTTCGAGTTAGTGAGCATTAAAGGTGATTTAGGCGCCCTGCTCGTCGGGATGTATTTGGCTTCGCACAGTAAAGCCAGTGAAATTAATAAATCATTGATGGGCTTTAAGGATCTCTTTTTAATTGGTTTTTTCTTATCTATTGGTTTTACCGCATTACCCACAGTAGAAATGCTTGCGATGGCAGGTCTACTAACTTTACTTATCCCTGTAAAATTTTTCTTATTCTTTTTCTTATTCACACAATTTAAATTACGTGGCAGAACCTCTTATTTAACAGCACTAGCATTAAGCAATTTTAGTGAGTTTGGTTTGATCATCGCTTCGCTATCAACAAAAAATGGCTGGTTAACAAATGATTGGTTGGTCATTTTGTCCTTGGCCGTTTCCTTATCGTTTATTATTACTAATATCACTTATAACTTTGCTCATCGGATTTTCACCCGACATAAATCGTTTATTTGTAAATACGAAAGAAAAAGTAAACTCAGTGAAGATAACTTTATACAACCTTGTGATGCACCGATTGTTGTAATTGGTATGGGTCGCGTTGGTATGGGCGCTTATAAAGCTTTAGACAGCCAGGCTACGGGTCAAGTATGGGGATTAGATGCCGACCAAGGTAAGATCGCTTGGTTGAATGATAATGACGTGCAAGCATTTTGTGGTGACGCGGAAAATATTGATTTTTGGGAAAATATAGAAATAGAGAAACTAGAGTTAATCTTGCTCGCCCTGCCAAAAATTCAAGATATTAAAAATATAACCTTACAATTAAGACATGCAAATTATCAAGGTCAAATAGCGGCTATTGCTCGGTTTGATGATGAGCGCCAAGAAATTGAAACCTTTGGCGTAGATAAAGTGTTTAACTTCTATACTGAGGCTGGCGTTGGTTTTGCTGAGGAAAGCTTAGCGATGATCAAACCGAATAAGCAGTAATATAACGACTTCAACCAGTACTCTGGCCACTAAAGATTGATTGCTAATAAGTAACAGATCATCCTGTTACTTTGCTTTTACTATCGCCTTTAGGCTGCTCAGTAAACTCATAAGACTGTCAGATGGTGAACCCAGCGACTAAAGATCACTGGGTTTGCTCGACGATGTTCGATAAAATAGTGGTACCACGACGTAAAATCTAAAGCATCTTAGCAGACAAACTCGAAAAAGGTGATCCTAAGTCACTTTGTATGTTACAAGCTTAGCAATGTAACACAGGATTGCTTAAATGCTTAAAATAGACTTAAGGTAATATTCTTATTGAAACATCAAATTTCAGGCATAAAAAAACCGACAATAAGTCGGTTTTTTTATATCACTTATAGCACTGACTCTTTAGTAACTCGTTACATAAAAAATAAGTGGCATCCCTAAGGGGATTCGAACCCCTGTTACCGCCGTGAAAGGGCGGTGTCCTAGGCCTCTAGACGATAGGGACACTAAAACTATTGAGTAAGTAAACATTGAATAAACAAGGTTTAGCTACTTAGAAAAGCATCAAACAAGATTTTCATCTCGCTTTTATGATTGAAACGTTCTTCAATCAAAGGAAACAACAAGACCTAGTTTGTTATACCCTTTTTACCTATTTATTAACTTCCAATAAAGGAAATAAAAAATAAGTGGCATCCCTAAGGGGATTCGAACCCCTGTTACCGCCGTGAAAGGGCGGTGTCCTAGGCCTCTAGACGATAGGGACACTAAAACTATTGAGTAAGTGAACATTGAATAAACAAGGTTCAACTACTTAGAAAAGCATCAAACAAGATTTTCATCTCGCTTTTATGATTGAAACGTTCTTCAATCAAAGGAAACAACAAGACCTAGTTTGTTATACCCTTTTTACCTATTCATTAACTTCCGATAAAGGAAACAAAAAATAAGTGGCATCCCTAAGGGGATTCGAACCCCTGTTACCGCCGTGAAAGGGCGGTGTCCTAGGCCTCTAGACGATAGGGACACTAAAACTATTGAGTAACTGAATATTGAATAAACAATTTTCAATTACTTAGAAAAGCATCGGACAAGATTTACATCTTGTTTTTATCATTGAAAACATTCTTCAATCAAAGGAAATAACAAGACCTAGTTTGTTATACCCTGTTTACTTATTTAATTACGGCCAATATGGCGATAAAAAAATAAGTGGCATCCCTAAGGGGATTCGAACCCCTGTTACCGCCGTGAAAGGGCGGTGTCCTAGGCCTCTAGACGATAGGGACACAAATACTATCGTGAAAAGTAAACTTTTCTATTTTAAGTGATAAAAAACACTTAAAACCAATATTATTTAAATAAAGATTAACTTAATTAAATAACTTAAAACTTGGTGGAGCTATGCGGGATCGAACCGCAGACCTCTTCGCTGCCAGCGAAGCGCTCTCCCAGCTGAGCTATAGCCCCGCTACAAATTAATAACATGGCCTAATATGCTATAAATTCATTGCCTAACAAATGATTAATCACTCGTTGAAAGCGAGGCGCATTCTAAGCACCCGTCCTAAAACTGTCAACTATTATTTTAGATAAAAAGGTGTTTTTTGCAAAGTTTTTAGTTAAGTGTTTACTTAAACATCAACTTGACTATTTTTTGTTTAATCAGTGATTTATCAATATCAACTTTTCGAAAGCGCTTTTATTTATCTGCAATTAAGCGATGTCACTAATGTTAAACGATTATTTATCTACAAGGTGCTATTTTTTCCCTAATTTCAAAAAATACATCTAGGCAAGCTCAATGAAATAAGGGTTTATAGTTTCTTTATGACAAAATTGGGGTTAAAGTTGTACTAAGATATAATAATAAGAATTTTTCATGCAGCTAGAAAAGCTAAATGTTGTCGCTATTGGTGGCGGACACGGTTTAGGTCGTGTGTTATCTACTCTCTCTTTTTTAAAAAAGCAGTTAACGGGTATAGTAACCACAACCGATAATGGAGGCTCTACTGGCCGTTTACGCAGGCGCAGTAGTTCTATTGCTTGGGGTGATCTACGTAATTGCTTAACATTGCTTGTTGATGAGGACTCTGTTGGCAGCCAGTTATTTGACTTTAGATTTGATGGGCAAGATGAACTGGGTGGTCACAATCTAGGTAATCTTATTTTATATGCCTTGGGGAAATTGCAATCTCGGCCACTTGATTCGATAAAGCTTGTCAGACGTTTATTAGGGGTTAGAACGCCTTTATATCCGATGTCAGAGACACCAACCGATCTAATGGCCTTCTACCCTAAGGGACGTTGTAAAATAGGTGAACTCTCGGTTGATAAAATGCCGATAATGCCAGAAAAATTATTATTGGCCCCGTTGGTTAAAACCTTGCCTTTGTGCATTGAGTCAATAAGGTCTGCTGATTTGATTATTTTAGGCCCTGGGAGCTTTCTTACCAGCGTTATTCCACCCTTGTTAGTGCGAGATATTACTAAAGCGATTCAGGCAAGCTCAGCTCATTGTGTGTTTATTGAGAACTTAGCTCCAGAAGACAGTCCTGCCGCAGCATTATCATTAGATGAGAAACTTAATTGGATCAAAGAAAATATTGGCTGCTTACCTATTGATAGTGTTATTTGTCAAAATGAAACGGTTACATCTACTATTTTGCCCGTTATTCATTGCGACCTTTCTAATGGTTCAGACAGTCATAACCATGATAAAGAGAAACTGTTACAGGCATTAAAACTTTGCATAAGTGGTATTGATAAACAAAATAGTATTTCTGCCTAGTTTCTAGACTGCTGATAAAAAGCCGTAAAATGATCATTCATTTTACGGCTTTTTAGTTTTTAGTTTTTAGTTTTTAGAAGCTTCGTCTTGACTAATACGGCTAGCAACAGCACCTGTTTGATTTTTATATTTTGCATCTTCACGTTTATTATAAGGACGTGCAGCGCTTGAAGACATAGTTTCAAAGTTTAGTGCCGCTATCTTCATTTTAGGGCGAAGTGCCAAGGGAAGCTTACCACTATTATAAAACTCTAAAACAATCTGCCCAGACCAACCAGGATCGATGCGATGTGCGGTAACATGGACCATTAAGCCCAAGCGCGCTAATGATGAACGACCATCCAACCAACCAACGATATTATCAGGTAGAGTGACCGACTCATAGGTAACCGCTAGCGCTAATTCACCTGGATGTAAAAAGAAAGCCTCACCATCAGCGATAACAATTTCATCACTCATCACTGAGTCCATCGCTTTTTGCATTTCAGCTTTGGGGCCACTTAAGTCGATATAAGGTGCGGTATGATCTTGAAAAACGCGAAATTCGTTACCTAAACGAATATCAACACTTACCCCTGAAATCATACTGCTATCGGGTGCAGGGGTAATAATAATTTCACCTCTTTCAAGCGATGTTTCTATGTCTTTGTCGGACAATCTCATGTTAGTTCTTCTTACGTTATTACTTTAAGGTTAGGGAATTAGCTATAAAGGCTAATCTTCAATCAATAGTTTTGCGGTATTTGGACTGCGTGAATCCAACTGCAGATATAACTGTGCAGCGATAGTTCGCGCTATCTTACGGTATTGCTCACTGATGTTACTAGTGTTATCTGTTAATAATGGCGAAACCCCTTGGTCTGCATCGCGACGAATACTGACATCAAGCGGCAGTTGTCCTAAAAGTTGCGTATCATATTTATTGGCAACCCGTTGACCTCCACCTTCACCAAACAAGTGTGATTGATGACCACAATTTTCGCATTGGTGATAACTCATATTTTCAATAATACCGAGCACAGGTACTTTTACTTGTTCAAACATCGCAATACCCTTTATCGCATCAGCCAGTGCTATATCTTGTGGTGTGGTAATAACCACAGAAGCTGCCACGGGTACTTGTTGTGATAACGTTAATTGAATATCACCGGTGCCTGGGGGCATATCAACAATTAAATAATCTATACCTTGCCAATCAGTTTCGTTAAGTAATTGACTAAAAGCTCTGCTTGCCATTGGGCCTCGCCAAACAGTTGCATCATCTTCATCGACTAAAAAACCCAGCGACATTGCGCTTAAACCATTAGCATTTATTGGCGTGAGTAACTTACCATCATCAGAGCTAGGCTTTGCTCCTTTTAAACCCAGTAATGTAGGAACTGATGGGCCATAAATGTCAGCGTCTAAAATGCCAACCGAGGCTCCTTCTGCGATTAACGCATAAGCAAGATTAACTGCTGTCGTCGACTTCCCTACTCCACCTTTTCCAGAGGCAATAGCAATAATATTCTTTATACCTAAGAGTTCATGGCGGCGAACCGGCTTAACATTGTACTTAACATCAAAACGAACGGTCTGCTTAACTTCTTTAGTAAGCATTTCAGTTAATAATTGTATTTCACTATTGCAAGGGAAAGGTAAAGACAATTTAATGACAATATCATTACCTTTTTCTAAGGTAATTTCAGGGTCAATATCAGGATATAGAATTCCTTGAGGAAAATTTTCACTTCGATAACGATTTAAGCTATCAACAAGCGTTTGTTTAGCGTCACTGGGGAGTGTTTTTGACGAAAATATCTTTGAGAACATTTTAAAAGGCACTTTATCGCGTTTAGGCAATAATTATTAATGAAAAGTAATTACAAATTCTGTACCATTCCCCTCATAATTACCACCAATAAATGTAAACTTTATATGTCGTTATCAGAGTCATCATCAACTGCTAAAAATAAACGTAAAATTCTTGTAACTTGTGCGCTGCCTTATGCCAATGGCTCTATTCATTTAGGTCATTTACTCGAACATATTCAGACCGATATTTGGGTGCGTTTTCAACGTATGCGCGGCCATGAAACTTATTTTGTTTGTGCTGATGATGCCCATGGCACGCCTATTATGCTTAAAGCGCATGAGTTAGGGGTAACACCTGAAGAAATGATCAATGGTGTCCGTGAAGAGCATATGAGCGACTTTGCAGATTTTCATATTAGTTTCGATAACTATCATTCAACGCATAGTCCAGAGAATGAAGCGTTTGCTCACGAAATTTATAATCGTTTGCATGCTAAAGGTCATATTAAAACTAGAGTCATCTCTCAACTATACGATCCAGAAAAAGGGATGTTCTTACCTGACCGCTTTGTAAAGGGCACTTGTCCTAAGTGTCAGGCAGCCGATCAAAACGGCGATAGCTGTGACGAGTGTGGCGCGACGTATTCGCCCACTGAAGTGCTAAACCCGCGTTCAGTTGTTTCTGGCGCAACACCAGTATTAAAAGATTCAGAGCACTACTTCTTTGACTTGCCTGCTTTTAGTGAGATGTTGCAAGATTGGACACGAAGTGGCGCATTGCAAGATGAAATGGCTAATAAGTTAGCTGAATGGTTTGAGTCTGGTTTACAACAATGGGATATTAGCCGCGACGCTCCTTATTTTGGCTTTGAAATACCCAATGCTCCGGGCAAATACTTTTATGTCTGGCTAGACGCTCCTATTGGTTACATGGGCAGTTTCAAAAACTTATGTGATAAAACCGGTATCGATTTTGATGCATTTTGGGCGCTTGACTCGGAAGCTGAGCTCTACCATTTTATTGGTAAAGACATTATATATTTTCATAGTTTATTCTGGCCAGCTATGCTCGAAGGTGCAGGTTTTAGAAAACCAACGGCAGTGCATGCTCATGGTTTTGTTACTGTTAATGGCGCAAAAATGTCTAAGTCTAAAGGTACCTTTATTAAAGGTCGTACATATTTAGATCATTTAAACCCTGAATATTTACGTTATTACTATGCCGCTAAATTAACCCATAAAATTGATGATTTAGACTTAAATCTTGAAGATTTTGCGCAACGAGTCAATTCAGACTTAGTGGGTAAAGTGGTTAATATTGCCTCACGTTGTGCCAGTTTTATCACTAAACGCTTTGATGGTATGTTGTCAGAAAACATTGACAACCCAGCTCTCGCTGAAGAGGTCATGGCGGCAGGTGACTCTATTGCAGCTCACTATGAAGCGCGTGATTTTGCCCGTGGTATGCGTGAAATAATGGCATTGGCCGACAAAGTTAACGAATATATAGCCGTAAAAGAACCATGGCAGTTAGTGAAAGATGAAACTAAGCAGCAAGAAGTGCAAGACATCTGTTCGCTAGGTATCAATATGTTTCGTACCTTAATGATTTATTTAAAGCCGGTATTACCCGTATTAGCCGATAGCACAGCGACGTTTTTAAATGATGAATTAACCTGGGAAGGACATAAAAAATTATTGACGAGCCACAAGATCAATAAATTTAAAGCCTTACTACAGCGTGTCGACATGGATAAAGTTAACGCAATGACAGATGCATCGAAAGACAATTTACTTGTTAAAGATGACGCTGAAAAACCGGTAAAAAAAGCGAAAAAAGAAAAAATCGTCGATAATAGTGCGGCTCTTAATGATCCATTAGGGTGTGATCCTATTAGCGAAGAAATTCAATTTGACGATTTTGCTAAAATTGATTTGCGTATAGTAAAAATCATTAATGCCGAGCATGTAGAAAAAGCTGATAAACTGTTACGTTTGACCCTTGCTCTTGATTCAAAAGAAGAAGGTGGTGAAACACGCCAAGTGTTTGCCGGTATTAAGTCAGCGTATCAACCAGAAGATTTAATTGGTAAACATACCGTGATGGTTGCTAATTTGGCGCCAAGAAAAATGCGTTTTGGTATGTCTGAAGGCATGGTGCTTGCGGCAGGCCCTGGTGGTAAAGATTTATGGATATTAAATCCTGACGACGGTGCACAACCGGGTATGCGGGTGAAATAACAACCCTCAGTTAGCTGTTAATACCAAAGAAATAAAAGCAGTGAACGTTCACTGCTTTTTTGTATTATAATTTTCAAATAGTTCGTTACAATCATTATGGCAAAATACTTATGAGTACAATATTTTAATGTTGTTTGTTAAACCACCGTTATTAGTACAAATTATCTTAGCGATGTTTCTTGGGTTGTTGATGGGGTATTACTTTTCAACCGAATATTCAGTGATTGATAACACCGCCAATGCTTTTGTTACTGCCCTGCAAATGACCGTACTGCCTTATATTGTGCTATCACTGGTTGTTGGTATAGGTGGGCTTACCCCGAGTAAAGCCAAAAAGGTCTCTAAACAAAGTTTATTGATTATCTTAATGATGATAGCGGTCGTACTATTTTTTATTTTTAGCACCCCTTTGTCCTTTCCTCAATGGCAACATGCCGAGTTTTATTCTAATAACACTATACAATCTGTGCCAGAATTTAGCTTGGTTGACTTATTTATCTCGGCAAACCCTTTTAATGCCTTAGCAAATACTTTAATCCCTGCGGTAGTTTTTTTTAGTATCTGTATGGGGCTTGGTTTAATGAAGATAAAATCTAAAAGACAAACCTTGTTAATGCTTTCAAACTTACAACAAGCCACCGCAAACATTAATGGTTTTATTATGAAATTTGCCCCCTTGGGTATATTTTGTATCGGTTGGCGTGCCGCTGTTACTCTTGATGCAAGCCAACTCGATGGTTTAGTTGTTTACATGCTTAGTGCAATAGTTTTGGTAACTCTGCTTTGTTTTGTGGTATTCCCCGCCATTGTTGCAACGGTCACCCCTTTTGGTTATCGAGAAATAGTTAGTGTGTCTCGCGAGCCAATGATCACTGCTTTCGCTACGGGCAGCTTCTTTTCAGTATTGCCCGTGATTGTTGAAAACACTAAAAAATTACTTAAGCAAAAATATCCTCAAGATAGCGATCTTGAAAAAATATCAGAGATTATTGTGCCAATATCTTTTAGTTTACCCGTCGGTGGTAAGCTACTTGCTTTACTTTTTGTGCTCTTTGCCGCTTGGTTCTCTGGTGCCCATATTTCTTTTACTGATCATATCAATCTAGTCGTTGCTGGCTTGCCACAGTTATTTGGTAGCACAACATTAGCGATGCAAAATTTACTAGAATTGTTTAATGTTTCCGGTGCTATGTTCGACTTTTATTTAGTGGCAGAGAACCTTATTGGCGCTCGGTTAAGTGCTATTTTTTCAGTGGTATTTTCTAGCTGTTTACCGCTATTAATTGCCACGGCAATGTTAAAGCGCTTTACTATAAAATGGCGTGTACTGCTGCGTAACTTAGCGATAATTCCGCTTGTTTCTGTATTGGCATTTATCTCCTTACGTTTCAGTTTTGACACTATAAGTCACCAGTATCAAGGCTATACCAAATTTATAGAGCGAGACTTTTTGTTCACTGGTGTTGAAAGCAACTACCTCGAAAACAGCCCTGCGAATGTTGTTACCAAACCTACATTTTCTCCTGTGCTAAAACGAATTCAACAACGTGGTTTTATTAGGGTTGGCTATTTCAGAGATGACTTACCTTACGCCTTTCATAACAATAACGGTAAGTTGGTCGGTTTTGATATTGAAATAATGAATCAACTCGCCATTGACCTCAACGTAAATGTTGAATTTGTAAAAATATTTCATCATCAAGCGGAAGCACTCTTACAATCAGGCTATTTGGATATCACGACAGGTATTCCAGTTATCCCAGATAATATGACTAAGTTCACCCTTACGGTGCCTTATTCTCAGCAATCACTAGCCTTTATTGTAAAAGATGAAAGACGTGTAGAGTTTAAGCAATGGTCTAAAATTATTGAAAATAAAGCGCTGATTATCGGTATACCTGAAACTTTCTTTTACCAAACAGCTGTTGAACGCAACTTTATTCATAATAAGGCCTGGAAAATATCAACACCCAGATTATTCTTTAAAGAAAAGCACCAACATTTTGATGGTATGCTATTTGGTGCTGCAGCAGCTTCTGCCTGGACATTATTATATCCTGAGTACACAGTTATTGTGCCTAAACCTGTCTTAGCACCTATATCTATGGCATTCCCGATTAATCATAACGATCAAGCTTTTGAACTGTTTATGCGTAATTGGATAAATATGAAACAACAAAGTAACGTTATTGATAAATTATTTAATTATTGGATCAGTAATAAAGCCCCTGTTAAAGCAAATATAAGTAAGTAACCTAGTGATAAAAATGAAGACAATAAGTAAAACCAACAATAAATTAATACTAATGCTGACGTTAATCGGATTATCAGCATGCTCATCTCAATATACTGTTTCAACAAATTTGGACAAAGAAAATTTTCAAACATACTTTAGCCATGCACAGGTAAAAGTTTTTCAAGATGAAAGTGAATTTCCTGGCCGCTACAAACTTATTGGCTTAGTTGAGGGTGAAGATTGCCAGGCAAAAAGTCATCATGCCTTACCAGATAAAATAGCGGCAAGAACTGAAGCACGTAGACAAGCAGCTCAACAACAAGCGAATGCGATAATTTTTAGTGGTTGTGCGTTGATTGATGACGACCAAGCAAATAAGCAATGTATTGCAACGCTTGTCTGCTATGGTATGTCTTATCAAGTTGAACCGCTTAAAAAGATTAACTAATGACTGTATCACCTGAAAACCAGGTAACCTTCAACTATATTGGTCGCGTTAATTCTCCCTACAAAGAAAAATTCGCTATTCCTCGTCAACCGGGTCTAGTGAGTGCAGCACAAGGCTCAATTTTATTACTTGATGATGCCAATAACCAAGAGTTGCTTCGTGGCATTGAGCAATTTAGCCACCTGTGGGTATTGTTTATATTTCATGGGACGCAGCGCCAAGGTTGGAAACCGCTCGTGAGACCACCTCGCTTGGGAGGAAATAAAAAACTGGGGGTATTAGCCACTCGCTCTACATTCAGACCTAATCCGATTGGTATGTCGGTAGTAAAGTTAGAGGGTATTACGCAAAACAACAAACAAACTGTTATTAATATTTCTGGACTAGACCTGCTTGATCAAACGCCCGTTGTTGATATTAAACCTTATATTCCCTACTCTGATAGTATTGATGGTGCACAGGCCGGCTTTGCACAACAACAACCCTTGCACGCGTTAACCACCAAGTTTTCTCAGCAAGCACAAGATGATATGCAAAAGTATCAACGAGAGTATCCAGAGCTAGCACTGTTTATTGAACAAGTCTTAGCGCAGGACCCTAGGCCCGCTTATAAAAAGCGACAAGACGATGATAAAATCTATGGCATGAAACTCTATAATTTAAATATATGCTGGCAAGCAAATTTAAATAATGAGATGTATGTGCTTTCAATAAATAAAGTTGATGATTAACTTTAAAATACACTCAGCAACTCAATATAAAAAAGGTCAGCAGAGCTGACCTTTAACATTCAAATAAATGACCACTTTAACTAAGAAAATTTAGTGGTGATGACCGCCAGCGCCATGTGCGTGACCATGTTCAATTTCTTCATCTGTAGCAGCACGTACATCAATGACGTCTAAGTCAAAGGTTAATACCATACCAGCAAGGGGTGGGTTAATATCAACAGTGACCATAAACTTACCTGCTTTAACAATAGTCACTTGACGTTGACCTTGCTCGGTTTCAACAGAAGCTGTCATGCCAGCTTGCCATTTAGTGGTCCCTTGACCGTCTTGTAGATGTTTTGCTGGAACACGTTGGATCATATCTTCTTTACGCTCACCGTAAGTATCTTCTGGTTGTAGCGTGACTGAAAATTTGTTGCCTACTTCTTTACCCACTAAGGCATTTTCAACACCGACTAACATATTTTTATAGCCATGAAGATAGGCTAAAGGATCACCCGCGTATGATGATTCAATTTCATTGCCAGCTTCATCTTTTAAGGTGTAGTGAAATTGAACAACGGTTTTATCTGCAATTTTCATTTTTAATCCAATTTAATTAATACAATAATAATTTTCTGCGAGTGTAGCAAAAACAGACGCTAGCCACTATGCCCAGAGTAATAAAATAACCACACTAACAATAATTAATAACATACCTAGGTATTCAATTCGACTAATACGTTCCTTAAAAATTCGGTAAGTTAATAATAAAGTAATAAAAAACTCTACTTGTCCTAGTGCCTTCACATGGGCTGCATTTTGAAAACTAGCGGCAGTAAACCAACCAATTGAACCAATAACGCTGGTTATGCCAACAAATAAACACATACGCCAATGTTTAGCCATTAAGGTAAGTTGCTTTCTATCTTTTAAACTAAGATAAATAATTGATATGACGGACTGTACGCCAACCATAAACAACAAAGTAACAGCGGCACTAACCATTAAATCTGTGTTTAGGGCCAAGCTTGATTCTCTAATTAATAAGGTCGTAATGGCTAAGGCTAAGCCTGAAGATAAGCCAAAACCAGCGCCAGGGTTTTTAAATATATCAGTAACCGTAAATTTTACTTTTGAGACAATTAACACGCCTATCACACCAATAAAAACAGATAACCACGCTAGCAATGATAAAGAAACTGAAAAGAACAAGGCTCCCACGACAGCAACTTGAATAGCTTCAGTTTTAGCTAAACTTGTCGCTACCGCAAAATTACGATATTTAAAGGCCGCAACCAAACAAAAAGTCCCAATAATCTGCATCAGACAAGCGATAAGCGCGTACATAAGAAAATGACTGTTAAGCACAGGTAAAGTCACTGCTCGCTGTTCGGTAATAAAGAGCAAATATATAAAAGCAAAAGGCAGCGCATAGATATAGCGCACACCTGTCGTCGCCATCGCACTTAAATGTCCCGATAGCTTCTTTTGTCCAGCGGTGCGAATAGCCTGCATAACAGCGGCAAGTAAAGTGAAATAAACCCAGAGGTCTAAAGAAAAGAAAGAAAAGTCCAAAATCAATCCTAATGATGAAAACGACCAGCAAAATAATGTTAGGCAAAGGCAATAAAAAGCCTTTTATGCTTTATGTTACTAATTAATATTGATAATGTTTAAATTTGAAATTCAAAGTAACCTTAAAACTATGACAGAACAGCTACCGATCGCTATTATGCCGGGTAACGATTTAATAGAACAGTTTACTCAGATAAAGTCAGTGTGTAATAAGCTTGAAGCACAATTTAATTTTCAAACATTGACCGCAAATTGGTATGGTGATGAAAAAAATATTTTATTAATCAATCTCTATCTAGAAACTCAGCAATTTGTTGATGAAGAGATAACTAAAGATCATCAGGGAGAGATTAGCTATTTTGCTGATGATGTTTTCAGTGTTTACCAAAAAGAACATCAGCAGGTAAAATGTTTTATTGCGATAACGCCAGCTGAGTTAACTCTGTTAGCGCAAGAGAAAAAATTATTACCTCGCTATATTCAAGTAAAACTGCACAAGGTACTGAATTTAATTGCCAATAAGTTAACGCTACCCCATATATAAACAAGTGTAAGAAATAGCGTTAAACCATTGAAGTCGTCAGTTAAAGGCTATTCACTATGTCTTTAACCAATTCAGGACCTTGGTATATAAAGCCAGTATAAACTTGTACTAATTTAGCACCCGCCGCTATTTTCTCTTGTGCATCACGGCCACTCGAAATACCGCCAACACCGATTATAGGTAATTTATTATCTAGGGCTATTGCCAATAAACGAATAACCTCGGTACTTTTGTCTTTTACTGGCTCACCACTGAGACCACCCTGCTCTTCTCCATGCTCTAAGCCAACCACACCTTCACGTGAAAGTGTGGTGTTAGTGGCAATAACGCCATCAATATTATTGCTGATCAAACATTGGGCAATCGATTCAATCTCTTCTTTGCTTAAATCTGGTGCTATTTTTACGGCTAACGGTACATATTTACTATGCAGTTCGGTCAGTACTTTTTGTTCCGCTTTAAGCGCGGCTAATAGCTCATTTAATGCATCACCATATTGTAATGAACGTAAACCTGGCGTATTTGGTGATGAGATATTTATGGTGATGTAGGTTGCGTAGTTATAAACTTTACGCATACAAATAAGATAATCGTCTTTAGCTTGATCATCTGGGGTATCTTTATTTTTACCAATATTAATACCCAGCACGCCTTTAAAATTTGCTTTACGTACTTGATCAATTAAGTAATCAACGCCTTTGTTATTAAAGCCCATGCGGTTTATAACTGCATTTGCTATCGGTAAACGGAAAATACGCGGTTTTGGGTTACCCGGTTGTGGCTTAGGTGTCACAGTTCCTATCTCAACAAAGCCAAATCCCATGGCATCAAACGCGTTAATGCATTCGCCATTTTTGTCTAATCCAGCCGCTAACCCAACCGGATTAGGAAAGGTAATACCCATGGCTTCGACTGGTTTATCAGTAATGTTTTGTTTATAAAGTAAATTTAATGGTGTTGAACCCGAGGCTTTAAAGCCTTTTATTGTCAGCTCATGAATAGCTTCAGGATCAAACTTGAATAATACTTTACGAATTGCGGAATAAAACATATTGCCTCTGGACGGATAAGTTAACGCGAAAAAACTTTAATCAAAATCGACAACGACCTAAAAAAAATCCCCACTTAGTAGTGAGGATTTTATCAGTTAAATCAATCTCGTTAAAGCTTGATTAATGGCTTTGACTTATTTTGCTGGATCGCAATTTAAACTCAGTAACATTAACTCTCTTAGCGCAACAGAGAACTTTGCAAACTCATGCGTGCGACCAATTCTAAAGTCAGCTAAGATTTGGTTCCAACGTTCAAGTGGTTGAGCATTCGTCTCAATCCAGTTATTAAGTAAGGCTTCGACTTCAGGTTGTTCAACACCACAATCGCAGCGTAAAACGACTTGTGCTAATGAACGTTGCTGCCAATCAAGTTCCTCTCTAAATGAAGCTCTAGCAAGCGCTTGCCAGTGATTAGATACCGGTTGGCTAGTGATTTGATCTAAGAACCAATGCAAGTCTAAACGAACACCTAGCTTGAAGTATAAGTCAGCAACTAATTCAATTGGACGATTATCCGCTATTGAAATATCAGCAATATCCATTACCGGGAATAATGAACTTAACTGTGAAATACGTTTTGCGATTTTCACTGGAACGCCTGTTCCAACTAGATCTGTTTCAACACGTTGTAGTTGTTCAACTTCTGCGGTTACCAATAACTTATCTAAATTGTTGGCTAAATTTTCAAACGTTGGGCGATACATAGCGATTGTTTCAGCAATACCTAACGCTTTATTACGATGGCGTAAGAACCAACGTGTTGCTCGTCGTACCGTACGGCGCATTTGAAATAACATTTCAGTTTGAATAGAAGTCGAAATTTTATTATCTAATTCGGTAATTTCGTTCCAAATGGTTGATAACTCGAAAACTTCACTGGCCATAACATAACAATTGGCGATTTCAGCAACCGTTGCACCTGTTTCTTCATGCATGCGATTAACAAAATTGAAACCCATATCGTTACCAATATCATTGGCTAATTTTGTCGCTATAATTTCAGCACGCAGTGGATGCAGTTGCATTTGTTCTTGATACTTAACCTGTAATTGTGGAGGGAAAGCTTCAAGTAATAAACGATTGTGATAAGGGTTGTCCGTGATACCTGGACAAACCAAATCTTCTTTTAAGACCATTTTACCATAGGCAAGTAGCACTGAAAGTTCTGGGCGAGTTAAGCCTTGACCTTTAGATAAACGCTCAGAGATTTCATCATCCGTTGGAATAAATTCTAAAGCACGATCTAATTTACCCGCTTTTTCTAAGCCATGGATAAAACGCTCTTGCTCTTTTAATTGTTTAACGCCACGCATTGCCGTAATAGACAATGAATGGGTTTGGCGATAACAATCTTCTATAACAATTTTACCGACATCATCAGTCATATCATAAAGTAACTGATTACGTTGTTTAACGGTTAAGTCACCATTTTGTACTAAACTGTTTAATAATATTTTAATGTTGACTTCATTATCAGAACAATCAACACCGCCGGCATTATCAACAGCATCAGTATTAATTCGTCCACCACGTAAACCAAACTCAACACGACCCAGTTGGGTAAAACCTAAGTTACCACCCTCGCCAACAACTTTGGCTTGTAATTCTTTGCCATTGATACGCAATGAGTCGTTCGCTCTGTCGCCAACGTCAAGATGGCTTTCTTTTGAACTTTTAACATACGTGCCGATACCGCCATTCCACAATAAATCCACTTTCATTTTCAAAATGGCTTGCATTAGATCAATCGGTGACATGGTTTGTTTTTGCGTACCGAGCATTCTCTTAATTTGTGGTGTTAACTTGATAGATTTCACATGACGGCTGAAAATCGCACCACCTTCAGAAATTAATTCTTTGTTGTAATCTTCCCAAGTACAGCCCGGCATATTAAATAAACGTTCACGCTCTACATAAGAGCTTGCTGCGTCGGGATTAGGGTCAATAAAAATATGCATATGGTTAAATGCTGCTTGTAAACGGATGTGCTTTGACAACAACATACCATTACCAAATACATCACCCGCCATATCACCAATAGCAATACAGGTGAAATCAGTTGTTTGACAATCAATATCCATTTCGCGGAAATGACGTTTAACAGATTCCCAAGCGCCTTTAGCCGTAATTCCCATCGCTTTATGGTCATAGCCAACACTACCACCAGAAGCGAACGCATCGCCCATCCAGAAGTTATATTCGTCGGAAATCGCATTAGCAGTATCTGAGAAGGTTGCCGTGCCTTTATCGGCAGCAACAACCAAATAAGCGTCATCGTCATCAAGACGAACAACATTCAATGGTGGCACAATTACGCCATCAATAATGTTGTCGGTAAGATCTAACAAACCACGAATGAAGGTACGGTAACATTCTTTACCTGCTTCAAATATTTCTTGTCTAGTACCGCCTACTGGGAGTTGTTTACAAACAAACCCCCCTTTAGCGCCAACAGGAACAATAACCGTATTTTTAACTTGTTGAGCTTTTACTAAGCCTAAAACCTCAGTGCGGAAATCTTCTTGTCTGTCTGACCAACGTAAACCACCACGGGCGACTTTGCCACCGCGTAAATGAACACCTTCAAGTTGTGGTGAATAAACAAATATTTCGAATTCAGGAAGCGGTAGTGGTACATCACTTATCTGGCGAGGTAAAATCTTAAATGAAATGTAAGATTTTTGACCTGTTATCGGATGAGGTTGAAAATAGTTAGTACGAATGGTGGCACTGATCATTTCAACAAAACGGCGGATAATACGGTCATCATCTAAGTTAGCGACATTATCGAGAGATTTTTCAATATCAGCACTGACTTTATTCAACGCTTTTTCTGAAATTTTCGTCGTTGGATCAAAGCGGAAAATAAAGAATTTAATCAATAACTCAGCAATATTAGGGTAACGAGCAAAAGTATCTTCGATATAACTTTGGCTAAAGGTACCACCGATTTGACGCTCATATCGTGCATAAGCACGGATAATAGAAACTTCGCGACCACCAAGCTCGGCACCTAAAATTAAACGGTTAAAACCATCATCTTCTAAATCACCCGCCCAAACTTTTGCAAAGGCGTCTTGGAACAAGTTTTGTACTATTTCAAGGGTGAACTTACCTTGTCCGGTCAGTAACATCGAAAAGTCTAAGATCCAACAATGTTCACCCGTTAATGTTTTAACTAAATAAGGGCTTTCACCAATAACACGTAAACCGAAGTTTTCAAGGATAGGTAAAATATCTGACAAGTGGATGGGGTCGCCCGTATGGAACAATTTTAATTTTACGTGACGGCTGTTAGCACTTTCTTCTTGTGGTTGATAAAATAACATTTCCAGTGGGTTTTCTGCTGATAACGACTCAAGTTTTTCAATATCAACGATTGCCGTACCCGGTAACACTTCATCTTTGTAAGATTGTGGAAAACTACAGTATTTACGACTTAATGTTTTACCTTTAGCTTCACCTTTGTGAGAGTTCAGAGATGCTGCGAGTTTATCATCCCAGCTTCTTGCTGCTTCATTTAAGTTCTTTTCAATTTGTTTCACGTTGATATCTGCTTTAGTTGATTTAACACGAACAATATAGTGGGTACGCGCTTGTGCTGATTCAGAAAAGTAAGTGGTAAACTCGACTTCTTGACCGCTACCAAATGCTTCTTTGAGTAACTTTTGAGTATTAACACGTAATTCAGTGTTATAACGTTCTCTGGGTACATAGACCATACAAGAGTAGAAACGATCAAAGGCATCACGGCGAACAAAGAGTCCAGAGTAATCACGCTCTTGCATTTGGAAAATGCCTAAAACATTTTTTAATAATTCATCTGTGCTACTTTGTAATATTTCGTCACGTGGGTAGGTTTCTAAAATATTAATCATCGCTTTATATGCGTGAGTACCACGAGCAAAACCAGAGCTTTCACAAACGGTGGTTACTCTAGACTTTATTAACGGTAAATCTAAGGCACTATTGGTATAATAAGCAGAGCCAAATAAACCAACAAAGCGTTCCTCACCAATAACATTACCTTTAGCATCGAAACGTTTTACGCCAATATAATCTAGGTGGGCAGGACGATGTACGCGTGACCGAGAATTGGTTTTGGTCAAAATTAACGGGTTAACCCCTAAAGCAAGCTCACGAGCAGAACTAGATAATGTTGAAATTAAGCGTTCTACTGTGCCATCAGAGCGCTTCATTAATCCTAAACTTGATTCAACATTGGCCGAGAGTGCCATATCACCTGTTAACGTTTTAACATTGTATGAACGATAGCCTAATAAAGTGAAATTATCGTTTAACATCCACTTTAAGAACTCTAATGCGTCATCATGATCATTGATTGAACAAGGTAATTTTGCTTCGGCTGTTTCGGTGATCACTTCACCAAGACGTGCACGCATTGCTTGCCAATCGTCAACCGTTATCGCAATGTCATTAACCACTGAATGAAGCTCTTTGGTTATTTTATCAAGGACTTTTTGATCGGTTTGACGGTCAACTTCAATAAAGAAAACAGCGACAGCCGTTGCCGATTTTAACGATTTATTAGCGGCTGCCGATAAACGTGTAATTTGATTTTTGTCATCACGAATAATATTAATAGGACTATTTAACATTAAATGCGGTGATAAGCCTAAACGGTTAAGGGCAATTCGCAATGAATCAACAAGAAATGGCATATCGGCGATAATGACTTCGATAATAGTATGACTTGATTTCCAGCCATGCTTAGAAACTTGAGGATTAAAAACTTTAATCACCGGTGCATTATTTTGGTGACCATTTAACGAATTCCACAGACTTAACGTCGCACCGTACATATCACTATCGTTACGATGCTCTAAATCAAGCGTAGAAATATTGCTATAAAGGAGCTCTGCAAACTGCTCAACGAGCGGAGCTGTCTTAGCGGGAACTTTTTGCTGAATTAACTGTGCTACATTCGAGAGTATCACTGAGGGTAAACCGTCTACTAACGCCATGCCGTTTTCCTTTTTGGATAAAACGCTGTTGTACTGAATCATTTCAAAATTGATTATTTAAAACAATTAACAGGGTAATTTGTATAATTTTTTATATAAATATTTATTATTGTCTAAAAGAATAGACTATATATGCGATTTTATTAAGAATTTTAGGCTATTGCGAGGAATATTTTACTATTTATGGTGATTAATTATTTACAGCGGCTTGTCAAAATTACTGAGAGTAATTGTTTATTCACTTGTTATAAATAGAAAATGACCTTTCGGTCATTTTCTTGTTTATTTATGCAGGTTTAACGTATTAACCTTATTTCTTATTAGGCCATAAAAAAGCAGCAATAGCAGGTAGGACCAGTACTGCAGCGATCATATTCACCAAAAACATGAAGGTTAAGAGTATTCCCATATCGACTTGAAATTTCAAATCTGACCAAAACCAGGTTGAAACGCCAATCGCTAAAGTAACACCCGTTATTAAGACTGCACTGCCTCGCTCTTTCAAAGCGAGTAAATAAGCTTCTTGAACTTGGTAACCCTCACGTAATTTTATACTCATCGTTGATAAGATATAAATACCGTAATCAACACCAATACCAACACCTAAAGCAATAACCGGAAGTGTAGAAACCGTTAGGCCAATATCAAGTGCGGTCATTAACCATTGCGCTAACGTTGACACGACATAAAGCGGCACGATAACGACAATCGTGGCACGCACACTTCTAAAGCTAATGAAACACAATAAAGTTACCGCGCCGTAAACGTAAAGCATCATCGGCGTTTGTGCTTCAGCAACAGCTTCATTAGTCGCTGCCATAACACCAACAGGGCCAGAGGCAAGTTTAAACTTAACCTCGTCTGTTTCTAATGCCTGAGTAACAACTTTTACTTTATCAACAACTCGATTAATAGTTTCAGCTTTGTGATCTTCTAAGAAAAGAATCACGGGCATAACGCTACAATCACTGTTCAATAGACCACTTGTTGAAGGTATTCGGGCAATTGATTGCACTAATGTTTGTTGGTTGCGAGATAGAACACGCCATCTAGCATTACCTTCGTTATAACCAGCATTAACAATTTTAGCTACTGACGCTAAACTGATTGCTGATTGCACACCAACCGTATTTTCCATCTGCCATTGAAAGGTATCTATTAAATCCATTGTCTCGTAAAAAGTACATGAATCAGCAGGGCTTTCAACGATCACTGACATATAATCAACACTGATGGCATAACGGTCAGTAATTAAAAAAGTGTCTTGATTATAACGTGATGTCTCATGCAAAGATGGAGCGCCCGCATGAAGCTCTCCTATTTTCATGTCTTGTGAATAATAGTATCCAGCAGCATATAAAACAGCGGTTATAACAAGTATAACTGTTGCAATTCGCTTGGTAGCAAACGAAGACATTACATCCCAAACAGTGACTTTGTTCTTATCTGCAATTTCAGGCTCAACTTTAGGGACATGAATAAAAGAAACCAATAAAGGGAGTAAAATTAAATTGGTTAAAATAATCATAGCAACACCCAGAGATGCAGTAATAGCCAATTCACGAATAATACCGATATCAATAGAAAGTAACGTTAAGAAACCGACCGTATCAGACAGCAAGGCGATACCGCCTGGTATCAACAACAAGCGAAAGCTCATTTGTGCGGCTTCTTTGGATGTTGCTCCCTTACTAACCAGTTTGGAGACCGAGTTAATCATTTGTACACCATGGCTGACACCAATGGCAAACACTAAAAACGGCACTAGAATCGACATCGGATCGAGTCCAAACCCTAAGGTAGATAACATACCTAACTGCCAAACAACGGCAACCAGCGAACATGCTATCGGTAAAAGGGTTAGAGAAATAGAACGACAAAACCAAAAAACCATCAGCGTGGTAATAACAATCGCAATGGCAAAGAAAGCAACAACGCCTTTAGCGCCCTCAGCAACATCGCCAACCATCTTACTAAAACCAATAATATGGATGCTGATATTATCTTTTTCGAATTTTCCTCTAATTTGTTGCTCAAGTTGCTCAGCAATAACAAGTGTATCTAAGCGTGCCCCTGTTTGTGGGTCTGTATCCATTAAGGACGCTTTAACCATGGCACAACTGTAATCGTCGGCAACAATACTACCAACGATACCTGCTTTCTCAATATTGGCTTTAACAACAGCTAAACCTTGTGAATCAGGCTGAAAATTTGCCGGGATAACCGGACCACCAGCAAAACCGTCTTCAACAATTTCAACAAAACGGGTGCTCGGTGAATATAATGATTTAACTTGAATACGGTCAACACCAGGAATGAAAAATAACTGATCATGAACACCTTTTAGCGCGCCAAAGAAAGATTCATTAAAAATATCTCCTTCTGTGTCACAAACTGAGATAAGCACGTTATTAGCGCCACCAAAGTTTTCTCGATATTCAAGATAGGTTTTCATGTAGGTATGATTAAGGGGAATGTGCTTTTCAAAAGCCGCATCAAGCTTTATTTGGCTCGCTTGAAAAACAAGAAAAATACTGGCTAGTACGAAAGCAACAAGCACCATGACTCTTTTACGGAACATAGTGGCTTCGATAACATTAATAAGGGATTCTATTTTCATTTAATTTACTTCATCTGCTTCAGTGGAATTGGCGGTAAGCGTATTTATCGATTTACTTTTATTTTAACTTAGTCAGTGCAATGACTTTAAGACCAACTTCAGAAACGATGACTAACTGGTTATTAAACCAAACACCGCTAATTAACGCTTTGCCGTCAGCTTGAATATTTAAAGAGAAGCTAGCGCCATCATCGTCACTTTTTAAAATAACACCATTATTTCCTAAGACAAAAATACTACCGTTATCACCGAGCACTATCGAATTTAATAAGGCTTGGGTATTGGAATTAATATGTTGCCAAGGCGTGCCACTTTTTAAACTGCGAAAAATATTACCGCGCAAACCAACAACTAATAAATTTCCTTGCTGAGTGCGAGCAATGTCATTAAATGAACCTTGATATATTTTATCAAACGGCAACCATTTTTCGGCAAAATCATTGCTTTTAGCAATTAAACCTACTTCACCCACCATATAAAGCGTACGACCGTCTTTAAAAATACTATTGAAGTGGGCAAGTATACTGCCTTGTTCATCTAAATAAGCCTCTTCATCTTGTTCTTTTAATTCTTCTAAGTAAGCGAGGTCTTCAGGGAATAGAAATTCACCATGAAATTCAAATGTCCAATTTTCACCGCCATCACTGGTGCGGTATTGCTGACCGTATGCGCCTATCGCTATACCTTCATTTTTATCTTTGAAAATAATATCGAGTAAAGGTTTTTGCTTAACGGGTAAGTATTGTTGTACTTGCCAGTTTTCGCCGCCATCACTAGAAAACAATATAGTGGCGTCATGTCCAACAGCCCAACCATGAGTAGCATCAATAAAATATACTGCCGTTAGGGTTGAACGAACGGGAACGTTAGCTTGACGCCATATAATTGCGTCGTTTGAAAGTAAAATATGACCACGTTCACCTACAGCGACAAGCTGCTTATCGTTGATTTTAAAAATATCAAGCATAAGTGATTTACTGGCTAAAGGTGCTTGCATAGCAGGAAGTTGCTGTGAAAAAGCATTAAGGAAGAATAAAGCGCTAAAAAGGAAAGCCAACAGACGTTGCATAAAGAAGAATTCTCATTCGTTAATAATTAAAGTGTTACTTTTATCATATCATCCATGACATTGTTAAAGTTTCTTATCTTGTAAAGTATAACGGCTGACCGTTGTCAGCCGTTATAAATGTTTAAAACCTAGCGGTTATCTGCGCCCTTCACGTCTTAATGCAGAAGAAGTAAATGATATATCATCTAACTCAGCTGAAAAGTCATACATTTTAGCTTCATTATCTAAGCCCATTGCTATGTAGCGACGAGACTGTAAATCATGGAACACTTCAAGTGTAGACCATTGTGTAGGAACTTCGTAATAATTCAAACCATGGGCAACACCAACACGATATAACTCGTCACGGTTATCGTAAATATCGGTTACCGCAATTTGCCAGCTATCTTCATCAATAAAGAAAACACGTTTTTTGTAAGTATGGCGTGTATCTGATTTTAAGTTAGCTTCGACAACCCATACACGATGTTTTTCATAACGAACATGTTCTGGGTTAATGTGGCCTGGCATTAAAATATCCGCATATTTTAATGAGTCGCTGTGTAAACGATAATCATTGTAAGGGATCAATAATTCCTGTTTCCCTTTTAATGTCCAGTTGTAACGGTTTGGTGCGCCGTTAAACATGTCGAAATCATCTGTGGTACGTAATCCATCAGACGCTGTACCTGGCGTGTCATAAGCAACATTTGGTGCACGGCGAACACGACGTTGTCCGGTGTTGTATGTCCAAGCTTGGCGTGGTGTTTGTATTTGGTTCATTGTTTCATGAACTAATAATGCGGTACCCGCTAAACGTGCTGGTTCAGTTACTTTTTGCTTAAACTTAAACAAAATATTTGTTTCTTTAAGTTTATCTGCTGAAGCACCTTTAACCCCATATGGGATCATAAGCTGATCGTCAAAACCTAAATAAGTATAATCACCAGAAGCGGTCGGAGCTGCTTGACCCCCTTCTCGTGTTAAAGATTCACCACGATAACGTAAAATGTGATTCCAAATAGCTTCTAAGCCATCTTTTGGTACCGGAAATGGGATACCAACAGCCGCGTTAACAATACCATTACCGCCTTCAACTAATTCTGTACGTCCGGCATTATCAATACTTGCTTGATAAACATGCTCAGGGTAAGAAGCTGAACGTCTTGATTGGTAAACATTCATTTTATAAGTATCAGGGTATGTTTCAAATAACTTGACCTGACCCGGCGTTAACATGGCTTTATATTCACCCACGTTAGCGGCAGTGATCGTGTATTTTACTTTGTCGGTAGAAAATGGGTCTATATGGTGATCACCAACGGTATAGCCAGCAGGAACAGAAGTAATACCACCGTTCCATGCAGGAATAGAACCGTCTTTATTGGCCGCACGCACTGCGCCAATCGGTGTTAGTTCTTTACTTAACTTTGCGACCTCAGTCGATGAAACTTTAGCTAAAGTTGCTGTTGACACAATAGCCAAACTTACTGCAACTGAGGCTAATGTTAATTTTTTTAGTGAATTTTTCATAATATTGCTCATTAACTTAGCCCTTATATAGAATATTTAATGCTGAATGAAATGTAATCGCGGTCTGCTATTTGATTGGTTGTACCTACGCCATCCCAAAAACCGTTATAGTTAATGTCTGCTGACCAGCGACTTTGGTAATTAAAGTTAATACCTAAAGCGACAGACTTACGTTTTTCAACAAATAAGAATAATGGATCTGGTGTGGTACCTTTAACATCATGAGAGAAAACCACACGTGGTGAAATGTTAATACCAGCGATAACGTTATTAAAGTCTAACTTAGCAATTGCACGGTAACCCCAAGCAAATGCGTCTGGGAACGGGTTAGTTTCAACACCGTCCTGAACTGCCATTTCTAAACCTTCTTTACCGGCAATGCCACCGTTACGTGCAGTACCTGGACCATTTAATCGTAATACGTCTTGGTCAGGCATGTCTTGCAGGTTAATACCACCCACTTCAACTAATGTTGTTAACTGGCTGGCACCAAATGAAGGACCCCAAAGATGCGTTAGCGTTGTTTGTGCTTGCAAAGTATCCGATAGAACAAAACCATCAGCATGTTCGCCGCCCTGGAATATTGGCATTTGAGAAATACCATCAAGCTCAGTGCGACCTTGATCATTCGCTAGTTGCTGTGGCATCGCCGCAAACAATAACTCAACATCATCAATTTGCAACGGTTCATCTTGGCGGTAAGTAATTTCACCGGCAACAGAAGTTGTGCCTAAAACGGTGTTAAAGCTCATTGCATAAACTTTAATGTCTTCTACGTAATCAAGTTCTACACGAGAGAAGGCTTTCAAATTTGTATAATTTTCTTCAGTAATAGCGCCTGAAAGTAACATACCAATATCATGACCAATAGCTTCATTACTAAAATCAGCAGTAACACCAGCAAATATTGGGCGACGGCTATGGTAATTCATGTGGTAAAGACTGATTTCGGTGTCGTTGAATTCAGGTAAAAACCATGATAAACGAAGACCATACTGGCCACCATCTTCAGGTTCATTTTCTGCATCAGCTTGACGAAGTGTAACCTTCGTTGGAAAAGCGCCTAAATAAGCTGCGCCGATACTTTCAGCAGGAACAGCGCCAGCAGCAATAGCACCACTAAGGGTATTTAGACCTTCAATAAGATAATCTAAGTCCATATCAGGGTTACTAGCAAAGCCTAACTGAACATTATTAAATTGACCACCGTCACCGGCAAAGTCATTAGTTGAGAAGTAGCTACCAGGTGCTGGTAACACTGTTTTTTCCCAGTTGTACTGGTAGAAGGCTTCAATATTGAAATTCTCAGAAACACCAAGTGAACCCCAAATTGCACCGAAAGGAATAAAGGCTTCTTTCAATTCTGAACCAGGAGCACGAAGACGAGCGATATCAACAGGGTTTAACTCACTAATACCGTGAGAGATTAAAGTACTTTCACCCCAGCTGATCACTTGTTGGCCGACACGAACAGAAAGCGGCATGTCACCTACAACGAAATCACCATAAACGAAAGCATCAAGTAATCTTACGTCATTACATATTTGATCACTTGCTTCACCGTCACGACAAGGATCGTTTCTAACCTCTGATAAAGGATTAGTCCACGCTCGGTCGCCGTCACTCATTTCAAAATCATAGAAATACATGCCACGAACGAACAAACCAAAGTTTTCATAACGAACTTCTAATTCGTGCGAACCTTTGATTATCTGAGAAAAGCTATCACCGGCGTTATAGTTAAGGTTAGCGTTATCACCATTGGTTGAATAACCGCCTTTTCCATTCCATACCGTTGCTGGATCAGGATTTGGATTTAATGATGGGTGATAATTACTAAAATCAAAACCATTATTTAAATTGTTTGATTTACCAACATTATCATTCCAGTTGCGATCTTCTACACGCCAACTTTGACCGTAACTAAACGTTGAATCAAAAGTAACGTCGAAGTTGCCTAATGTAAAATTCTCTGCTTGTGCTTGGCTTACTGTCGCTAAACAAACAAGCGCAGCGGTTATACTGGCAGCTAAAGGTTTTTTATAAAACCGATTGCGAGGGCTATATTTCATTTATTCTCTCCCCAGAGCGTGTAGATTATATTTTATTTTTATCATCGCTACTTACTATTTGAAATAAGTGGTCTAAAACAATAATTGCATCATTTTATCAATGGTGCAAGAGGTAAAAACAATTGATAATACCCTGTGTTTTAATGACTTCTAATCAATAAAAAGCGAATCAGACACTAGCGTTTTAAACAAGCGTTTAAAACAAAAAATTCTTCATATAGATTTTAACAAGTAGTTACTTGTATTAAGTGTTACAGCGAAACAGGCCAATAGCCTTCAAACACATTAAATGGTCCGACCACTGTTTAAAGCTAATACTCTAATCATGCCATTTTTGTCACAGATAAAAATTTATTATTTTCAGTTTCTAGACAAAAAAGCCCCTTAATACCTGTAGATAATAAATATTTTCGCATATGCATTGCCGGAAATTGTACCCGCACTCCTTGAGTTGTAGTAACAACCATCTGCTGAGCTTTACCTTCATAATAAGGGAAAAACTCAGCAGTGGTCATATTTATTGAAAAGAAATATTTCATAAAAGAGTTAGCTCGCTAAGGCCGCATCAAGTTTTTCTTTTAAGTCTTTTGATAAGTTTTTAAGTGTAGTCAACTTCTCTAATTCTGCGCGCATCAATTCCTGTCTAGATAAATCAAAAGATCTAAATTGAATTAAAGGCGTAATGAGCCTTGAAGCCACCTGTGGGTTTATTTCATTCAACAAAGCGATTTGCTCTGCGAGAAACCGATAACCCTGGCCTGACTGACAGTGAAAATAACGCGGATTATTAACGCTGAAGCTACCCACTAATGAACGTGCCCGATTTGGATTCTTTAAGCTAAATAACGGGTGAGTTAATAAGTTACCCAATGAAGTAAAAATATCTTCGCTACATTGTTGAGCCGCAAGACTAAACCACTTATCCATGACTAATGCTGTACTCTGCCATTTTTTTTCAAAATGCTGTAACTGCCCTGCTAAGTCAGCTGAGTTGTTTTCAGCTGAGCAGACTAATGCTGCCAAAGTATCAGTCATGTTATCTGACGATTGATATTGTTCTACTACCTTGCTCTTTTGATGCTCAAGTAAAGAGAGGTAAGACAAACAAACATTTTTTAGTGCGCGTTGGCCAACTTCTTCACCGTCATATTTATAGGCAAAAGATTTATTGGCAGTAAAGGCTTTCTCAAAACTAGCGGTTAAGCCGGTCACTAAAAATAACTTCACTGCGGCAATAGCATTAACTACTTTGATGGGATCAACCTGAGCTATTTCTGCGACAACTTCGTCAAAGCTAGGCAATGATAATTGTTCGGCTTTAAAGGAATTATCGGTATTTGCGTCAAAAATAGCTTGATAAGTCGTTAATAAACTCTGTGGCAGAACAAAGCTACTGTCATCGACTAGCGCTTTAATATAATTCAACATCAATTGCTGACCAGCGTCCCAACGACAAAACTCATCATCGGCAAAAGCCATAATGGTTGCCAGCTCTTTATCTGTTTGCTTAATCGTAAGCTTCACCGGCGCTGAAAAATCTGCCAATATCGCTAGCACAGGTTTATCAGCAAGATTGTCAAAGGTCCATGTTTGCTGCGCAGTGGTTAACTCAAGTAACTCACGTCGGATCACTTTATTGTTTTCGATAAGTTCAATAGCAACAGGGATATGTAATGCTTTACCCTCGCTACCGTCTTTTTGATTTGGATTTTTCTGGGTTAAGGTTAATTGATACTGTCCCTTTGAATAAAGCTCATTTACAGATAATGTCGGCGTACCCGACTGATAGTACCAGCCTTTAAATAAATCAAGGTCAACACCCGAGGCATCTGACATCGCATTAATAAAGTCATCACAGGTCACGGCCATACCATCGAAGCGAGCAAAATATAAGTCCATGCCTTTTCTAAACTTAACTTCTCCTAATAAGGTGTTAATCATGCGGATGACTTCAGCACCTTTTTCATAAACGGTTAAGGTATAAAAATTATTCATCTCTAGTACTTTTTCAGGACGAATAGGATGAGCCATAGGTCCGGCATCTTCAGCGAACTGTTTTGAACGCAGCAATCTCACATTTTTAATACGGTTTACTGCAGCACTGTGCATATCAGCGCTAAACTGCTGATCGCGAAATACTGTTAAACCTTCTTTTAGACTTAACTGGAACCAATCGCGGCAAGTTACCCGATTACCCGTCCAGTTGTGAAAATATTCATGACCGATCACAGCTTCAATATTAAAGAAATCAGTATCGGTGGCACTCTCATTATCTGCTAAAACAAATTTCGAATTAAAAACATTTAAGCCTTTATTTTCCATCGCCCCCATATTGAAGAAGTCGACGGCTACAATCATGTAGATATCGAGGTCATAAACTAAACCAAAGGTTTCTTCATCCCAAAGCATCGATTTTTTTAGTGATGCCATAGAATGGTGAGCTTTAGGTAAGTTACCTTTATCCACAAATATCTCTATTGCCACATCGCGTTTATCTTGGGTGGTAAAGGTATCAACAAGTAAGTCAAAATCACCAGCAACAAGAGCAAATAAATAACAAGGTTTTGGATGAGGGTCATGCCAACAAGTAAAATGTTTCCCTTGCGGTAAATCACCCGCTGCAGTTTTATTGCCATTTGATAACAAATAAGGGTAACGCTTTTTATCAGCAATGACTTTGGTTGAAAAGGTCGACATCACATCAGGACGATCTAGGTAATAGGTTATACGTCTAAAGCCCTCGGCCTCACATTGTGTACAAAAAGCGCCGCCCGACTTAAATAAGCCTTCGAGTGAGGTGTTATTAAGTGGGTCAATTTCAGTCACTATAGTTAGTGTAAATTCATCAGCGCTAATATCTAGGGTTAACTGTGTGTCACTGACCTGATAATAACTTTCAGGCAAGTCTTGATGATCAATTTGCAGTGAAATAAGTTTCAATTGCTCGCCATCAAGCACTAATTGCTTAGCCTCTTTATTTTCACGTTTAATCGCCATAGTGCTGGTTACTATGGTTGCCGTGTCAGCAAGTTCAAAGGTCAGATCGACGGTGGTAATAGAAAAATTTGAAACTTGGTAATCAGATAAATAGCGCGCGGTAAAGTCAGTCATGAGCGTTTCCTTTTTGAAAATATAAAGCCTGTAAAAACAGGCTTTATATTAAGTCGATATGAAGCGTAAATAAAGGATGAATATCCTCTTTTTATCGCAATGTTCTTTGATGTTAGCTCTTTATCGCTTCGTCACTGTTTGTTGCTAACATTTTAATTTTAAAACCGGTGTAACCATAAACGATGGCAAGCACCGGGTTAATTAAATTAAAAAAGCAATAAAAAATATAATCGTATGATGTTAATGCCAACGCGCCAAACATAAAGGCACCACAAGTGTTCCATGGAATTAACGGTGAAGTAATAGTGCCTGAATCTTCTAACGTACGACTTAATAGTGTTGGATGAAAACCTCGGCGTTTGAATTCAGCTTTAAACATACGACCAGGCATAACTATCGCCATATATTGATCGGCTGTTATTAAGTTAGTACCAATACAAGTTGCAACAGTGCTGGCGATTAAGCTTCCCGTTGATTTAGCTGTTGAGAGAATGGCTTTAACAAATTTATTTAGCATACCTAAATGCTCTAACACGGCACCAAAACTTAAGGCACACATTACCAACCAAATTGTGTTTAGCATACTCGACATACCGCCACGACTAAGCAATTCATCAATTTGTTTGTTGCCGGTGTTAACCACTACGCCATCAAAAAATGCTGTCCAAACCACGGTTATATATGCTTTAACGCCACTAACACCTTCTGCAGCCATGTTTAAAATAAGCTCTTGCTGAAAAACTAACGCCCAAACAGCGCCAATTAAAGCGCCAATCGCCACAGCAGGAAATGCCGGTACTTTTTTGAAGGCTAAATAAAGTAAGATAAAAAGTGGGATAAGATTAAATATAGAAATATTATAAGTTGCATCTAGTGTGGTCAGCAAGGCATCAATACTTGTGGTGTCTCCAGTTACATTTGAAGAGTGATCAAAGCCAATAATAAGAAACAGCACCAAGGCTATGCTAATAGAAGGTATGGTGGTCCATAACATATATCGAATATGTTCAAATAATTCACTGCCTGCTACTGCAGGAGCAAGGTTAGTCGTTTCAGATAACGGCGATAATTTATCACCAAAATAAGCACCTGAAATAACAGCTCCCGCCGTAACCGCAGTCGACATTTCAAAACCGTTCGCAATGCCAATAAAGGCAACACCGACCGTTGCCGCTGTAGTCCAAGAACTGCCAATACTCATTGCGACAATACCACAAACTAAACAGGCAGCGGCGTAGAACCAACTAGGGTCAATAATTTGTAAGCCATAATAAACCATCGTAGGCACAGTACCAGACAGTAGCCAAGTTCCTATTAATGAGCCAACTGCTAACAGTATTAAAATTGCCCCCAAAGAAATAGAAATACCACCGACAATTGACTTCTCAATCGACTGCCACGTATAACCATTCTTGATACCAATAACAATCGCTATACCCATAGCGAGTAATAAAGCAATTTGATTTGGACCATAAGAGGAGTTGTCAGCAAAATACCAAACGGCTGTTGTTAACATAACAACTAATGCAAAAATAGGAATTAACGCATCTAGCATGCTCGGTTCTTTGTGGGTGTTGATTACTACGGGTTGATTGTCTTTTTCTGGCTCTGTCATGTGCGATGCCGACCTTAAGTTTTTTATAGTTATAATTTTTAATGTTTATATCGTTTTTATTAACGAGTTATATTATTTTTCATTAGGAAAAATAGTACAACGCTAATCAAATTGATATTAATCACAAACCCCTAAAAGTCAGGGTAACGCATATAGGCTAATCTATAGAAGAAATTGAGTTTAGCTTTTTTCTTACATAAAAGCCGCAATTAAGCGGCTTTTTTGGGTGGGTAATCATTATTTTTTAGCGACTTTACCCAGCGAGATTAAATCAAAAGTTATCTTAGCCGTTTCATCTAAAAATGGATCCAATTCTTCTAACTCATCAGGTAAGTCTTCAAGTGATTTCACTTTTTCTTTACCCATAACAACTAATCGTTCATTAACACGAATAAGTTGCTTCGCTTTTCGTTCTTCGCGTTTTGCTTTACGTTCATCTAACTTAAGGGAAATAGTTTTATCGTCTTTCTCTTTTTGATAAACCGCAATATCATCAAGTAAGTAGTTAAACTCACGATTGCCTTTAACACGCTCACTATGCAGTGAAGTGAGGTACGTTAAGTCAGCCGATAAGTTACCTAAAGCTTGATATTTTGCCTTAGGGATTTGATCCCAAGGTAGTGCATTTTTCTCTCGACTTTCTCCCCAGTCTTCTGGGTCAACAGCCGTTGGAAAAGAAATATCGGGTAAAACACCTCTATGCTGAGTACTACCACCATTGATACGGTAAAACTTAGCGATGGTAAATTGAATACTACCTAATGGATTGTCATAAAGGTCATAAACTCGCCCTAGTCCACGATGTTGCTGAACAGTACCTTTACCAAAGGTATGTTCGCCTACGATTACCCCACGACCATAATCTTGAATCGCTGCGGCAAAAATTTCAGAAGCAGAAGCACTGTATCTGTCAACCATCACGGTTAATGAGCCATCATAAGAACTGACTCCATCATCATCACTATTAACTTGTACTCGGTTTGCACCATCACGTATCTGGACAACGGGGCCTTTATCAATAAATAAACCCGTTAATAATGTTGCTTCACGTAATGAACCACCGCCATTACCACGTAAATCAATAATAATACCAGCGACTTGTTCAGCTTTAAGTTTATCGAGTTCTTTGTTCACATCGCGCGATAAATTATTATAAAAACTAGGTATAGTGATAATGCCTAATTTTTTAGACTTTTCATCACCTTTAGTTTCAAAATACACTTCAGACTTTGCCGCTCTGTCTTCAAGGACTATTTTATCACGAACAATCGTAACAACTTTAATAACGGCATCATCTTCCGCTTCCGCTGGTAAAATTTGCAAACGAACTTTGGTGCCCTTAGGTCCTTTAATGAGATCTACAACATCATCTAAACGCCAACCGATAACATCTTCAAATTTATCATCGTCTTGCGCAACACCGACGATTCGGTCTTTAGGTTTTACTTCGTTTGATTTGTCTGCCGGTCCACCGGGAACAACGCTATTGATAACCGTATAGTCTTCTTCAGCTCTAAGTACCGCACCAATCCCTTCAAGAGACAGATTCATGTCCATTTGAAATTTTTCAGCATTTCTTGGTGATAAATAAGAGGTGTGAGGTTCAACAACGCGAGCAAAGCTATTCATGACGACTTGGAAAACATCTTCACTTTCACTTTGTTTTAATCTTTTAATCGCATAACGATAGCGTTTGCCTAAAACTTCTTGCACTTTAGGCCATTCTTTACCCGCTAAGGTTAAATTTAGGGCGTCGTACTTAACTTTTAAGCGCCATAACTCATTTAATTCTGCACTATCTTTTGGCCAATCAGCTTCTTCACGGTCGAAGTTATAAACTTCGTTTACAGTAAAGTCGAAAGGTTCTTTTTCTAAAAGGCTTAATGCATATTCATAACGCTCGGCACGTCTTTGAAGGTTTAAGTTAAATATGTCATAGGCTATATCTAACTTACCACGAGCGATTATTTGATCAAATTCAAGACGATGCTTTTGAAAGTCTTCTATATCGGTCGCTAAAAAAACATTTCGAGCATAATCAAGTTGTTTTATATAACGGTCAAATATTTTTTCAGAGAGCGCATCATCCATGTCAACTTTCGAGTAATGGGCTCGAGTAAACTGCGCAGTAACGCGTTTACTCGATGCAGCATGCTGGCTTTCAGGAGCCAATATGGGTAGCGATTCTACCTTATCAAGATTTTCGACAGCAAAGATGTTCATTGCTGATAGCGACAAAGAAACGGCAATTGCGATACGACAAATTTTTAGCATGCCCAAAACACTCCAATTTATTCAGTAAATATATTTTTAATTTGTGTCTTAACAACCATTCCTGAATTTAATTGTACACTCACATCTTTACCAGCAACTTCAGTGATAACAGCGTTCATAGGCGAGTTGCCTAATTTAACTTTAACGCTTTTACCAACAACGACTGCGCTGTCTTCAACAGGAACAAGTTTAACTTCTGCTTTAGTATGCGTCGATTTAGTTGATTTTACCGACTTAAACTTAGCTTGTTTTTCTTGCTTTGCTTCTAGGTTGTGAGCAGACGGTTTTGCTTCAGTAGGATTGTCTGACTTATTAAGCTTAGATCCTTTATAAGGCTTTTTGCTTGCTTTGTCGTGTTTGTTTTTGTTACCAAATTTGTCTTGGCTTTCTTTTAGTGTCTTACTGGCATAGTCAGCTTGCTCTTGATCTATCTCAGCAGAGTCATTGCCATCGATATCAACACGAAAGTTACCCAACTTAACCGCTTTCAAATAACGCCAGCTGCTAGTGTAATGTCTTAATGCTTGACGTAAGCGAGTTTTACTTACAGTGCCATCTTCCGCTAAATTTACAGACAAATCTTGAAAGATGCCGATTTTAAGCGCTTTAGCTGGACCATCAACAGAGAAACACTTTGGAAATTTATCCGCTAAATAAGCAATAATTTCTTTTGTGCTTAACCGTTTAACTTCAGTTTCTTGCTCTGCTGCTACTGGTGTTTGTTGTGCAACGTCAGTATCAACTGCAACGTCAGTAGTTACTTCAGTTTCAGTATTACTCATTTCTGTTTTGCTCACTTCGTTTACTATTTTAGTGTCCATAAATACAACTTTTTAAAAATTCTTAAATCTAAGAGGTTAAATCTTGAAGGTACTGTTCACGGTTATCCAACAAATGTTGGCACCAGTCATAAATATCTTCACTATCTATGTCAGGTAGTGATTCTTGGCAAATCCAAGTGTCCCAAACCAAAGATAATAATTGCGCTAATATCTCTGGTTCAATATCTTCTTCGGCTAAATCATAAATCAGATGATAAATTTCATTTATTCGTTCGGCAACGAATTCTTCTTGGCCATCCCAGTCACCGACAATACTTTCGCTAACGAGATAATCATGAATAACGATAATTTCTTTCATTAGTTTAACACGCCATGCTTGATGATCATATTTTCAAATAAATTAATTATTGCTTCCAAACCTTGTTGATCAATTTCATCAAAATGATCATAGGCTGTGCTATCTATATCAAGGACAGCAATAATATTGTCACCGACTTTTACCGGAATAACAATTTCTGAATTACTACTTGCATCGCAAGCAATGTGACCATCAAAAGAATGAACATCGGCAATACGCTGTGTGGTGCTTTGGCTAACTGCTGTGCCACAGACCCCTGTGCCAACAGGAATACGAATACAAGCCACTTTACCCTGAAAAGGCCCTAAAACTAGTTCATTATCAATTAAACGATAAAATCCAACCCAGTTTACTTGTGACAAGTGCTCAAAAAGTAAGGCGCTGATATTTGCCATGTTAGCAATAATATCAGGTTCATCGCTGATTAAGGCATCAACTTGTTGGTAAAGTTCTTGATATAAATCATTTTTATTCATAAATACCGGTATTCTTATGTTTATCAAAGATAAGTGATGGTCAAAAAACGCATAACATAACCCGATAACCCGCGAAGTTAAAGCAATTATTACAGATTTTATGCACTTTTAACTTATATTGCTGCAAATTAGCTTAACTGCCGCTTTATTTCTCGGTTTTTATAGCAAAAGTAACATTCACTTGAGCAACAACATTACTTTCTGCTACTTGTGAATTAAAACCGCCGTTACTTCTACCTGCCACACCATAAGTGTTTGGTGTGTGATAAGCAGACTCAGTCAAATTTGAAATCTTACCTAAGGTAACGCCCATTTGCTTGGCAATAGTGATGGCTTTTTGGTGCGCATTTTTTAAGGCATTGATCAGCGCTTGTTGATACAAAGCTTCATCGTTTATTATTGAAGTTTGCAAAGCAGAAATGCGATTAACACCGATTTTTACAACATTATCGAGTAATTGGTCATAGCGCGAAAAATCGCTAAAAGTCACTTTTATGGTACGAGAGACTTCAAAGTAAACTTTTTCTTGCTGAGCCGCTGAGTTATCTGCTAATTGATGACTATTAATAACCGCTTTCGTGTTGCTTTTTTCGAACTCTCCTTGATTAGGCAACTTCTGATGAACGATTATCGCTGGCACATCAGCCGGTATTTCATAGCGGGGAATTAATTCTAATCGAGCGGATTCAATAGCAGACTCAGCAATGCCAATTGATAAATACATCTGGGTCACTAACTGGCTTTTGTGGTCAACCAAGGCTTTAGCTTTGCTGGCAACATTGCCGCGTTGGCTAACCGTCACCGTAAAAGTAAACTTGTCAGGCGTTGCACTAACCGACCCTTTACCAATGACTTCAATACCCTGAGTCGTGTATTGCTCTGCTGTGATAGATAATGAAAATAAACTGATCATAATAACGAGTAGGTATTTCATCTTATCCCCAATAGTGAGTTGTTTGTAAAAAGGTACATTAACTATTTTACTTCTGTTGAATAGATTCAACAAATCGTTTTTGTTGTTCTTTATTTGCTTTATGCCACCAAAACTTTAATTTATTTAAAGCATCGTCTGATTTTTTAATATCGCTACTTTGTTTATTATTTTCAGGCGTTTTAGCCAGCTGTTTTTGATGTTCAGCTATTTTTTTAAAGGCTAAGCCCGCTTCAAATTCAGTTAAACTTTGATTATGCACAAATATAGCGTCTTGTTGAACTGAGTTTTCATTAAAAGACTTTATTTCAATGGTCGGGGATTGGGCAAATTCACGTGCGTTAAAGCTGTCAGATATAACGGGGGTGACCATAATGTACTTCTGGTGGACGGTTTCTTTTAAAGTAAATAAAATAACTTGGGGAGCAGACTTTATCGTTACGTGGTCGTCGTCATCATAATTTTCAAAAAGCTCGCTATATTGCACGATTAAAATATTTTCACCGCGCTTTATATCAACGACAGTATTTCGGCTAAAAAAATCACTACTTGCCTTTTCACCATTAACTTTTATCAATTTATAAACATCAGGCACCACCAATTGTGCAGCAACAGCATCGTTAACATTTATAAAACAAAAAAATAAACAAGCTAATAAATTAAAAGACCAAGGTGTCATCAGTAAAACCTACACAAAAAGAATTAACGAAAGCTTAGCTTATCGTTAATTCGTACTATTTGCGATTTAACTTATGATAAATTCTGTTATTAATAAGCGTATTTGAAGTAACTAACGAATAGCCCAGTGCTTGATGTCTTGTTCGGTTAAAAACTGTTCTGCATTTTCGCCCTGCATTTGAGCTAACGTCGCCAATATACCCGCTTGAATGCATTGTGGTGCTGAAACAGTCATTGACCGCGGTGCATGCTCAATTGGCCAACCCGTTTTAGCATTTAGAATATGGCTGTAACGTTGACCGTTTTTCTCTAAAAAGCGCTTTGCATCGCCACTCGTTGCCAGTGCACCTTTAAATAATGAGACGACTATGGTTTTTTTGTCGACAAAACCAGGGTGCTCTACTCCAACTTGCCACGGTTGACCATTTTTTCTTGATGAATTTGTCGCTAAATCGCCACCTAAATTCACCAATACGGGTTGTTGTGTTAATAAATTTATTAAGACTATGGCGCGATCAACTGCATACTCTTTACCAATACCACCGAAATCAATTTCCATATTTATCGGTAAAGTCACTTGGCGATTATCGTATTTTATTTTATGCCAACCCACATTCTCCATGGCCTTTTTAACCGCCAGCGAAGTAGGAATATTGTCAGAGCAATCAAAACACCAGACTTTTCTTAGCACGCCTGAGGTTATATCAAATATCCCATCGCTAAGTTGGTAACAAGTATCGGCAAAGTTTAATAAAGCAAAAGTCTCATCGTCAATAGCGATGGGCTTACCCTGACTTTGATTTATCTGGCTACAAAGGCTATCGGAGTTGTAACGGCTATACTTGTCTTCAATGCGCCAAACTTCTGTACTGACTTGTTCACCAAGCTGTTTGGCAAGCGCGGGGTCCGAGGTTTCAATAATCACCTCACACAGACTGGCCATAGCATCAAATTGAATACAGAATCCGTCTGAGCGTTTGGCCAGTTTTATTTCTCTAAGTTTATTCAATTGTCACCTTGATAAAAAGATAAAGCCCCTATTTATGTAATTAAATAAGGGCTTGTATTATTTAGATTATTACTACACTTTAGAACGAATAGCTAACCTGCGCAATTATTGCATCAATGCTTTCATATATATCTATGTTAGCTAAAGCACTAGGCACTTTATGTCCGGCACTTTTTGGGTCTTGGCGATAATATTCAAGTCTAAAAGACAAATCATTACCATCTGCTAACTTCATACCATATTTTAAACCAACCGTATAAGCGGTCATTTCACCAATACGGTAATCGGCACTGGCAAACTCAGGTGTTGCATCATCTTCCATTAAGAAAGGTTGATAAAATTGGGCTGCGCCTTGTTGATAAAAACGTAAATGAGGCTCTAAATAGCTACCGTTACCTAACGGAATATAAAAGCGAGTATCTACCGTATGAGACTTTATATCCCAGTCATCCCACATATACCGATATGACACATCTAAAATAGTTTCATCAAAATGATATTTTGTTTGTGCAAAAACACTTTGTTTGGTCCGTTCATTTGGGCGATTCTCATATAAATAGTCTTGTGCAAGACCTTCGTTATTTAACAAACTTAAGACTTTAAAGGGGTCCGTCAAATAGCCATCAACAACCGAATAGGAATAATTAAACTGTGTGACCATACGTCTATTAATGACTTGGGTAAAACCTACCATAATATCCGAGGTGGTTTTATCATCATCTCTGCCCATTCGAGTAGCATCATGAGCACTTTCGTCTTCGCTGTCATTATAAGCTGACGCCATAGAAGCAAAAGGTTTAGGTAAGCCCCCTTCTGGTGTAAAGGTGTCTTGAAAATGACTTAAACCAAAAGAAATAGTCGAGTTCTTCTTATTAAAGTCATAAGCAATATTGCCATTTACCCCTAAAGACAAGTAATCATATTCTTTTGATAGATGCCCACCGACACTGCCTGTAAAATTAGGTGCTAGTGCTTGCGTCCACTGAGCATTCAGCTGTACACGCGTATCATGAAAAGTGTCATCAAGGGGTGTTTCACCTGCTTTAACTTGATAATCTCCTTTACCAGAGGGTCTTGTAAACGTTTGAACATCGGGCTGAGCAACGGCGCCATTGGCTGAAGCCCCCGTTAATGCATCAACCGTTAACTTCAAATTTAAAATACTATCGTCGCTGTAAGTTTTTTTAGCATTAAAAACAGCTTCTGCTGCTGAAACACGATCAGCCTCACTGTAATATAAAAACGCGGAGTCAAAAGACCAAGTATCTTTATCTGCTGCTACTGATGTTGGGGCAGCACTAACTTGAACACTGCCTAACAAAGCGGTAGTTGCTAAAGTTAACGCAGCCTTGAGGTTCTTTTTATTGATGGTTTTTTTCGATTTACTCTCGTTAATTAATTGCATCCACAACCTCCGCCACCGAAGCTTTTACCGCCGCTTGACGCTTCTTTGCTGAAATAAATATGATCATCAAGTGCCGAATCAATTGGCGAAGATGTTAAGGCCATTTGCTCTTTTGCTAACAGATCACGTTCCCAAGGTTCGACACCTAAACTTGAGCAACCTGATGCCAAAGTTACCGCAGCAAAAACCAGTGAATATTTAAATTTATTGTTCATTGAAAACCTCATTATTCTCTTTATATTATTCGTTAGAGAGCAAGTAACTGTTGAATTTCTTGTTCGTATTGTGAAACTTTGTTGGTAAAAAAACCACTATGTGCGTATTTAATCTCACCTAACTTGTTGATGATCAAACTACTGGGCATCCCCTGAATTTTAAAAAAGCGCGCGAGCTCACCGTTAGGATCATAAATTACCGAAAAGTTTGCTGGGTTCTCTCGTAAAAATTCAGTGGCTAATCTTTGTTCCGTATCGAGGTTAATACTAATAACAGTAAAGCCTTGTGCTTGATGCTCATTCTGCATTTTATTCATCCACGGGAATGATTTACGACAAGGACCGCACCAAGATGACCAAAAATCTACATAAATAACATCACCATGGTGTTGAGCTATTAGGGTATCTAATTGCATTTTAGCTGAACTTTCAGATAGATTATTCGCTTGGGCATGACTCAGTAATGCTAAAGACGTTAGCATCAAAAAGAAAAAAAATTGCAATCTTTTAATAGCCACTCTTGCTGTTAGATAAGGATGTTGTACGTTAAGTATGTTCACTGAAATACCATCAAGAAATATAATTGACGCTATCTTAGTTAAGTTTTCTTAAGGAAAGCTTAAGAAAAATTAAACAAACTTAATAATGACTTTTTAACGGTCGTCGCCAAAAGTTATCACCGCTTTATTTTCCAACCACAAGGGGTATTGGGTCATCACTTTACTGAACATCCGGCTTTGTAAATAGTTATTTAGCCATGCCCTAAGTTTCGGATACGGTGAATGTAAATACCATTGCCGCTCGACTTTTGAAAACTTACGAATAAAAGGCAATAAAGCGATATCGGCCAAACTGTTTTTGTCTGACATAAGAAATTCAGTGAGTTGTAGACGTTGCTCTAAATCGGCTATGTATTTTTCACACGCAGCTCTGTCACTGGCCAGTGAAGTTTCATGATAACGTTTTGCACACTGATATTTATCAAAACATTGTTTAAATTCATCATCAAATGTTGAAATTAACGATAACATTTCCGGTAATAAATCAGGTGTATCACTATGCAGAAGATTATCGGGATCGCTTTTATCTAATGCCCACAGCATAACCTCCAGACTTTCTTCAATAACCCGTGGCTCTCCCGTATCAAGTTCGGTGACTAAAACTGGGACCGTGCCTTTTGGTGATACCGCAATCATTTCATCGGGTTTATCGGTTAATACCAGGTCACGTAATGCAACTGTCTGTTTTGCATAATATATTGCGATTCTTGCGCGCATTGCATAAGGACAGTTTCTTAAGGAATAGAGTACAGGTAACGACGAGTTTGGCTTCATGGGCGTTTATTTATAGAAAATATAAAATAATAAGTTACTTTAACGGTATTCATTAAGGAAATATATCGGTAAAATCGCCACCTTTAAATTTAAGTGAAAATAAGTGACCCCATGGATCAAAAAATAGAGTTATTAGCACCCGGCGGTGATGTCGAAGCAATTAAAGCAGCGATTATTGCTGGAGCCGATGCCGTTTACTGTGGCCTAGATACTTTTAACGCCCGTAATCGTGCGACTAATATCTCCTTTGATCAACTTGTTGGCGTTATTCGTTTAGCTCATCAGTATCAATGTGAAATATTTTTAACCTTGAATGTGGTGATCTTAGAGCGTGAATTTGCTTCACTGGCTAAATTATTAACTAAACTTGCCAACACCACACTTGATGGTGTTATCGTGCAAGATATTGGCATGTTCTATCTGCTTACCCAGCATTTTCCAACCTTAGATATTCACGCATCAACGCAATTAACCACCCATAACGTTGGTCAAATACCTTTTTTGAAAAAACTCGGTGCATCACGAGTGAATTTATCAAGAGAGCTAGATTTACGTGAAATTACCGCAATGGCAGCAGCAGGCAAAGCACACGATACCTTAACAGAAGTTTTTGTGCATGGTTCACTCTGTGTGGCTTTCTCTGGTCTTTGTTATTCAACCTCAGCAAGTGTTGGCAATTCAGGAAATCGTGGTCGTTGTAGCCAAGCTTGTCGTGAAGAATATGAACCAACAGCAACCGGTAATAAATTCCCGTTAAATATAAAAGATAACTCGGCCTTTTTTGATTTACCTGCGCTTATCGAAGCGGGTGTGCATTCCTTTAAAATTGAAGGACGTATAAAAGGTGCAAGCTACGTTCATACTGTTGTTGATAGCTTTCGCAAACAAATTGATGGTTTCCTTAAAACGGGTGAATTACTCGAAGATGGTGAACGCCTTTATAAAGTTTTTAACCGCGACTTCTCCAACGCCTTTTTACGTGGTGATTTAAATCAGTCAATGTTTATTGAAAACCCACGGGATAACTCTAAATACCACGCTGTCGATAAAAGTAATGCAATATCAGTTGTACAAATTCAAGAAGTTGAACAAAAACTTAATGATGAAAAACAGCTGATCAATGCCTCTGTTGACGATAAAATAAAACATTTAACCATTGGAAAAATACCGCTAACACTGGCTATTTCCGGTACATTAGATAAACCACTTACCTTGACCGTAACGACAAAAGAACTTTCTCAACAGCAAGCTTTTGTTGATGCTAAAGACAGCGAGAAAGGGCTTGAGGTTAAAAGTTACGCGCTTAAGTCACAAAGCAACTTAGTAAAAAGTGGCAAACTGAGTATTGACAGAGAAACCCTTGAAAAGCGTTTTAAAAGCTTTAACAATGCCCATTTCGATTTGATTGAAATAATAACCGATGACTTAGAAGATGGCTTAAGCATTCCTTTTAAAGAATTAACGGTATTAAAAAATGAAGCCGCCTTTTTGTTGAATAACTCTAAAGCTGTGTTACCTGAGGTTCAATTACCTAAGTTAGCCAATCACCCTAAACATACCCCGACTGGTGATGCAAAAGCCGAGCTATCAATTCTTATTTGTGATGAAAGTGATGTTGAATTAGCAAAATTAACTTCGGCAGATATTTACTTTAAATTACCCGATGCATATAAACGCGGTTGTACTAAGTATGTCGGTTTTCTTAAAGAAAACCCTCGCTTGATCCCTTGGTTTCCTTCAGTATTAATTGGCAAAGATTACGACGTTGCGGTCAATATTTTACAACAAGTAAAACCACAACTGATTGTAACCAATAACACGGGTATCGCTTATGAAGCGAACCGTTTGGGGATTCAGTGGATAGCAGGGCCTTTCTTAAATACGACTAACTCTTACGCTTTACTTGCAATGCAAGAAGGTTTTGATTGTAAAGGTGCGTTTATTTCTAACGAAATAAACCGTCAACAAATTAGAAATATTGCTCGTCCGGAAAACTTCAAACTTTTCTACAGTATTTACCACCCTATTTTATTGATGGCCAGCCGACAATGTTTCTTCCAACAAAGTGTTGGCTGTGAAAAGCCACGCATTGATAACGGCTGTATGCTGTCGTGTGATAAATCTACCAGTATCACTAACTTGAAAGGTGTTTCGTTTGCTATCGATAAACAAAAAGCCGGCTATCCAAGTATTTATAATCAAGACCAGTTTTTAAATACTGAAATTATTGAAGACCTAAGTGATTTATTTGATGGCTTTATGATTGATCTGACTAACATTGGCTCAGGTGATAAAGAAACACCAGACAAAGCGTTATTAATTAGTCAATTTGAAGCATTACTTAACGGTAATATTAACGTACCTGAGACACTTAATATCATGGTACCTGAATCAACGAACAGCCAATATCATAACGGCTTATAAGATAATCGCGAGCAAATAATACCAAAACGATGCTTATAAAATAACTGCATGTTTATCACCAGACTAAGTCAGTAAACATGCAGGTTTTATCATTAAATAAGTTTAGTTGTTGGTATAACAGACTTTTGTTTTTGCGACATAATCATGCAAACAACGCTTTTCTTTACCAAAGATAAAGAGTGGATTAACCAGGCCTGAAATAATTTGACCACCAAAAGGAACAAGAGAAAGTAGTTGCATCGGTATCATCCGCTTAACGTAAATTGTCGTTAAACTTGCCTTACTGTCATCTAAATTTTCAATTCGAATAGACATGAAATTCTTGCCTATGGTTTGTCCATAATGGTAAAGCAGGTAACCATGTAAGACAAGGCCAGCAATAAGTCCATAAGCGAGTAACATCACTGTTAAAGAAAAAGTGGGTTCCGCTAATTTATCAAAACCGACAGTGATAAAAATAGGTACAGCAGCAAATATACCAATAAGACCATCAATTAATGCCGCATAAAAACGGTCTAAACGTGTTGCTTTTTCACCCACTCTTTTCACATTTTGTTCTATCGCCGGTTCAGCGACAGTTTGCTCGACTGTTACAGCTACAGGTGCGGGTTCAACAACTGTTTTCTCAACTATTAACTTATTAATTTCTGCAGCTCGTTCTGGGTATTGCTCACTGTCGATTTGTTCTGCTGCTGAGTATAATTCTTCTAAGGTATATGACGTAAAATCGATTATTGGATCCATGTAGACTATGCTTCCTTTTTAAAAAGGTGAATTGGCTTGTGTTAAGAACTCACGTTCTTCTTGACTAGACTTCCTGTTAAGGATTTTATTGCGATGCGGATAACGGCCAAATTTTTCAATGATTATTTTATGTTTATTTTCAAAATCGATACTTGAAGCAACGCCATTATCGACAAAGAGCTTAACAGCGATATCATGTATCATTAATGACTCACTATGCATAAACGGCATATACAAAAAATTTCTTTCTAAATGATTTAACTCTTGATCAGCGCCAACGGCTATCGCTTCTTGAGCAAGCGCTAAAGCTAAAGGGTCACAGGCAAAAGCACCTGGCGTATCACGATACATATTTCTAGAGAACTGATCTAGAATAATAATTTCAGCAAGTCGCCCTTTAGCTGTAAGTCGCCATTTGAATAACTCACCACTATTTGCCGCCAGATGCACAGCCGAAAACTTGCTAATAATACACTCATCAAACGCGAGGTCTTTTAGCCACCACTGTGATTGATCAATTTCTTTAAACCAAAAATTTAAAACGTCATCTGCATTCATTTACCCAACCTCCATCGCTGTAATCAATCTATCGGCTAAGCACTTTTATTTATACGTCACTTTGCCACCAATCATTTTAAAGGCTGGCATACCCCGAATTAACGTCTCCCGAGCAAAGACACTGGCACAGCTTGGGCACACACAGGGTGTCATGGTAAAATTTTTAACTATCCGAGCTTTAAAACATTTAACTAATGCCCCTTTACCGCCTTTTTTGTATTTATACAGAGGTGCTCGACACTTACTGCAATAAATATCAACAGACTTTTCAGGGGCTTTTTTATTGGGCTTAGCCATCAATAACAGTTACTAAACTATTATTTATTTTCTTTAAGTTTAGCTTTAGCCGCTTCAACTTTAGCAAAATCTAAACCTAGCTCTTCTACCGCTTCTTTAATTAGTTCTGGGCTAGACATGACCATCATCATAATTGATTGCAACTTCTCCGGTGGTAAACCCAATGACTGAATATTCATCATCGCCATCATTGGGTTTTCGGTGAGTACTTGAAAAAGTTCTTTAATTTTTTCTTCACTTACATTTAATTCTTTTAGTGCCTGAATAATAGGATTCATTACCTTTCCTTAAAACATAAAACTTAGCTAAACAGCATTGTCGCTATTTCAACTGACATTTACCAATCTAATTTTCTCATTCATTGGCACTATTTTCAGTAAATGTTATTTACCTAGTGACTAGATGATTAAAAAATAGCAAGAATTGATAACAATATTTAAATGGCTCACTCTTGGAGTGAGTGAACGGGAATTTTTCTTTGTTTATCAAGTTTAATTAAGTAAGCATTTCTGCCAATACCCATAAATTCTTCGTCCGTATAAACAACGGTATTATCATCAAAAAAAGTCACTGACTCTTTTTGGGTAATAGTCCCTAGATTAATTTCATAAGCATCGCCTGAAAAAAAGTCATCCCCTTGCCAATTTTCAAATAGCCACAACCTTTGTGAGTCTAATAACACCAGTTTCTTTTTATTGGGGCTTAACGCCGCAGAAGTTATCCAACAGAGTTTTTCATGATGCGTACAAGTCGTGAAAGAGCTGAGCTTTGTCGCCTGATGATTAGCCGCATAAGCCCCTATTCGGTACAAATTAGTTTCGCCGTCAAATGGCACGGATCTGTTCTTTGTAAACAAGTACAATTTCTTTTTGTAAAAAACAAAAGCTTCTAAATCATATTTTTTCTGATGTTCTTTTGGCGGATAACTATTTTGCTCTGGATACATAAATTTAATTATCTCAGCGCTAGTGCTATCGCCCTTAATATCAATGGGATTTTCTATTTTATAGATGGTTAGCCATTTTCGCTTATTGTCGTTATTACCAAAATCACCTAAAAAGAAATGGCCAAAATCGTCTTGGGTCATATCTTCCCAATCAATATTTTTAGCATTAGTGATCAACACCGTTTTACTTATTTTACCATCGGCTTCAACCCGGTATAAATTCGGCTTATCACCACCATCATTTATTGCCCAAAGTTTACCTTTTTTATCAAATTCAATACCCGAAACTTCCGTGAGCCTCTCATCCATTGAAACCAGTTTATTGTTATAATGATGTTTAATTGATGAACCCAGCGCAATAAAAATAAACAATGATAAAAATGTAGTTAACCAACGTAGGTTTTTCTTGAGCATAGGTTTTTTAATTTTCCGAAAATACTAATCAAGGAATTAAAATAAAGACTTATTTTAATTCAATAGAAAATGGATAAAGTTTAAGGAGATCACTTTGAATGTTCAAGATCAGCTGCCAGTCGAATTTTTCGACGCTATTATAAACTGTTTTAGCGCTTTTAGGAAAAGACAGTTTGTCGCGACTGCAGGTCATTATTTTTCAATTTCAATACTTAGTCACATCTGAATCTGTTGTTCGCAGGTTAATCAACATATTCAGACAATAAAATATCTTTAGGAATACTCTCAGCTTTTATTCGCGTTGAATGCAGCATTTGCATTTTCCATTGCCCCGCCACTTTCACCATGACGGCACTTTCTAACCAAGCTACAGTACTTTCTTCCTTGCCATTATTGAAAGTTGCTTTATTCCAATAACTCACCCATGCAACATCACTATAAACCCTTGTTTTAATGACACTAAAATAGTTTCTTCTTTTATACTCTGAGGGTTTAACAACGTTAATCAGGTCGGTTAAGCTCCAATCTTCGCCGGCTTCTAACAACTGAAAATCGTCAGTGACCACGGCTTTCATTTTAAGATGGTCTGCTGCTGACATCGCAGAAAATAGTGTTTCAACCGGTCTAAAAACGGCTTCATTGGCCAATGAATTAACGCTTACTGATAAAGTAAGAATAAGAATAAGTAAATTTTTATTGTTCATGGTTTTCCCTAGTAATCAGTTATTTTATAATTATGCCTAGCTAAATTGATAGACACTTTGTTAATAAACTTTATAGCAAAAACCTAAACTCTGATTATCTTTGAGTAATAGTTTTTAATAAAAATTAACCGTTACGTACCAAGATAAGTTTTTATTACCATTACTTTGCACGTTCGATTGCTAAATATTGTCGTTGAGATACGCAATAAAGGCGTGCTCTTCGAGTGGGCGACTAAAAAAATATCCTTGAATATAATCGCATTGATGCTTAGTTAGTAATTGGCACTGAGCAAGATCTTCAACCCCTTCGGCAACCACTTTTAAACCTAAACTTTTTGCCATCGACAAGATAGCGCAAGCCAAAGCTTCATCTTCATCTTCAGCATTAAAGGTAATATCTTTAATAAAAGCGCGGTCTATTTTTAATATGCTAATAGGAAACCGCTTTAAGTAGCTAAGTGACGAATAACCGGTACCAAAGTCATCAATCGACAGTTCTATACCCATAGCTCTTATAGCTGATAACTGAATTAGGGTTTGATCATCTTCTTGAATTAATAAACTTTCAGTCATTTCAAGGATCAGTGAATCTGGAGCAAGTTGTGTTTTTGCTAAGATAGTTTCAAGTTTACTGATAAAATCCTGACGTTGAAACTGCACACTCGAGATATTAACTGATATCTTTGGTGCAAGATCAAATTGGCTTTGCCAGCATTTAGCTTGTTTACAAGCTTCTTCTAAGACCCAATCTCCAATTTCAGTAATAAAACCAATATCTTCTGCTAATGCAATAAAGTCAGCCGGTGGAACCAAGCCTTTTATTGGGTGTAGCCATCTAACTAATGCCTCAGCAGAAACAACTTTATTACTACTAACTTGATGGATAGGTTGATAATGTAAAATTAACTCCTTGTTAACAATAACCTTGCGTAATTCAACTTCTAGATGCCTTCGTTGTTGGGCTTTGATATCCATTTCTTTAGTAAAAAATTGTACATTATTTTTACCCTTTTCTTTGGCTTTATACATAGCGCTATCGGCTTTACTCAATAGCTCTTCATAGGTACTGCCATCATCTGGAAATATTGATATACCTATGCTTGCGGTAACATAAGCTTCTATTTCTATTAAATGAAATGGCTTAGCTATTTCATCAAGTATCTGGCTGGCAATTTTTTCAAAACTAAAGACATCATTGTCGCCCGACAAAATCATTGCAAATTCATCACCACTCAAACGACTGACCGTATCGGCCTTTCTTACCGACTCTTTGATACGCTCTGTGGTTAATTTTAACAGCATATCTCCCTTAGCGTGGCCAAAGGTATCATTAACATTCTTAAAGCCATCTAAATCAATAAAAAATATAGCAACTCTATTATTGTCCCGTTGGGCAAGTTCCAAAGTATGCTCAAATCTGTCGACAAACAGATTTCTATTGGCGAGTCCGGTCAATGAATCGTAATTAGCTTGGCGATAAATTTTATCTTCGGCCTTTTTACGTTTAGTAATATCACTAAATAATGAAACATAAGACTCTAAGTGCCCAAACTCATCTCTCAAAGCAGTAACAGATAACCATTCATAAAACACCTCACCATTTTTACGTCGATTGCAGATTTCACCTTGCCACTGCCCCAAGCTTTCCAAATCTGCCGCCATGCGCTGATAAAATTCTGTATCATGATGACCAGAGCTTAACAATGTGGGGTTTTTACCTAAGACTTCTTTTTCCTCATAGCCAGTAATTAATATAAACGCTTGATTAACCGCAACAATATTATTATCAATATCGGTAACCATTACAGCCTCTGTTGCGGTTTTAAATACCGTTGAAGCGAGTCTCAACTGTTTTTCATCTTGCTTAATTTGGGTAATATCTTCTTTAATCCCTACATAACTGGTGATTCTATTTTTAGCATCTTTGAGGGGATATACATTGGCTTTCTCCCAAAAATTATCACCATTTTTTCGCTGATTATAAAACTCCCCGACCCAGTGTTTACCTGATGTTATTGTTGCCCATAAATTCTCATAGAGCGGAGATTGATGAAAACCAGATTTAAGAATATTTGTTTTTTGACCGATCACTTCTGTTGCTTGAAACCCAGAACTTTTAACAAATTCTTTATTAACATAAGTGATAATACCATTAAGGTCTGTGGTTTGAATTGAGACTGGGCTTTGCTCTACAATTTGAGCAATTAATGAACGCTGAGCTTCAGCTTCATTTTTTCGTTTTAACATAAAAAGTAAAAACAGACTCAAGGTCGATAATAACAAGAGACCTATCACTAATAGTTGTATTAAGTTTTTTTTAGTTTTATCGATTTCATTAACTTGCTTGTCGACCAAGTTCTCTAAATTACTTTGATAATGCCAAAGCGCTTGCTGATATTCCCTTTCTGATGTCACATCTTGGATAATAGAAAAGAGCACAGCTTTATTATTATAAGTTATCGGAATGGAATGTGACGACACGGTTTTAATATCGCCATTACTGGTTTGATGTCTAAAAATAAAATAATTTCTATCTTCTGATTTAGCTAAGGCTCTTTCTGAAGCGACTTGCTCTACACTCAACAGGTTAATGTCTTGAATAGCCAGTGACTCAAGTTTTTTTTCTGCGAATCCATAGAAATGTTGAGCGGCTGAATTTGCCTGAAGAATATTACCGGTTTTAGGCTCAATGATTAACATAACTGCGCTATGTTTTTCAAAAATAGCGCTAAAGTCACTCATTGAAAAAGTATCATTTGAAAATAATAACAGCATAACAAAAGCGCAAAGATACCGATATTTTTTGAACGAAACCTTGATCGCCTTTAGCAGGCAGAAGCGCTTAACATTGAACATATTATCCTATTATACTTAAAAAGAAGGTTAAATTTTATTCAAGTAAAAACTGCATTAAGATAGTTCGTTAAATTAACTTAATTCCATTTAATACTAAGATAGTAACATAGGGTGAGATTAATAACAGGAAGTCAAAAAGAGTATTGAAGATTAGAAGTTACACTTTATAATTTAGCGATTATTGACCGTCAATAAAAGTGCATTAGCACTTATTCTATTGGGCTAAATCTTGCTAAAACACCATAAAAAAAACACCAAGCCAATAAATGACTGATGTTTTTATTTGCTAAGTAAGACATTAGCTCATTAGGCTGAATATACATTCAGCCGCTTAGTTTAATCACTGTTATTCTGTGTCGCTATAACCGGCCCAAATATCAGCGTTTATGGTATTCACCGCCCCTTTCTTTTTACGCTTTTTCTTTCCTGTGCCTTCAGGCTTTGCCATGGGTTTTTCTGCGGCAGTAATTGAATCATTACTGACTTCATCGGCTTCAAAACCTTTGACTTGCTCACGTTCAAGACGAATTTTATTTTTCTTTTCGATGATACTAAAGTGATGAAAGTCTTCATGGTCAATCAATGATAAAGCTAAACCTACTTCACCAGCACGGCCACTTCGACCAATACGATGCATGTAGTCTGACGGACTTCTCGGTAAGTTGAAATTAATAACCACCGGCAGTTTTTCAATGTCTAGTCCGCGAGCGGCTATATCTGTGGCAATGAGCACGTCAATCTCGCCAGCTTTAAAACCATCAAGCACCCTACTTCGTTCGCCTTGACCTTTATCACCATGAAACACTGCCGCGGTAATACCACGTTTAGCAAGTTTTTCAGCTAAATGCTCACAGTGGTGTTTAGCATTAACAAAGATGAGCGCTTGTCGCCATTCATTTTCTGCAATTAAATGTGCTAACACTGCGGTTTTTTCGCCTTTATTAACGCTAAAGACACGCTGGACTAGCGTACTTGCATCAGCACTTTGAACTTGTATCTCGATCGGGTTGTTAAGTAATTCTTGGGTTAACGTTTTTACTTGTTCAGGAAAGGTTGCTGAAAATAATAATATTTGTTTTTTCTTAGGTAATAAAGCTAACAGCGCAGATAACTCTTCGGTAAAACCTAAGCTTAACATCCTATCGGCTTCATCAAGGACTAAGGTCTTAACCAAATCAAGCTTAATGGCATTACTTGAAATTAAATCGAGTAATCGACCCGGGGTTGCCACCAGAATATCGGCGCCACCTCGTAATGCCAACATTTGTGTATTCACAGATACACCACCAAAAACAGCAACCGTTTTTATCGCACCATTGAAATGCACGGCATAAGATTTAATGCTCTCTGCTACTTGTTTAGCAAGTTCACGCGTAGGTACTAAAATAAGCCCAGTAACATAATTCCCCTTGTTACTCTTGTTACTCTTGCTATTTGAGGCTGTATCAGCAGACAGTTGTAAAAAAATGTGCTGCAAAAGTGGTAATGCAAAGGTGGCTGTTTTACCTGAACCGGTATTTGCCCCTGCAATTAAGTCACGTCCTGCTAAAACACTTGGAATAGCTTGTGCCTGAATAGGCGTCGGCTGCAAATATTTGAGCTCAGTTAATCGAGCTAATAGGGGGGGAATAAGACCAAGTTCTGTAAACTGGGCTGGGGTTGAAATAGAGGTCATTAAGATAAAGGGCTCAAGGCTAAAATAAGTAAGTATATTTTAGCCTATTTTTGCCCCAGTAAGTTAATAAAATTGACTAACCCTAGCAGAAAGCCCTTAACGTGAATTAAATTCAGGTTAAGGGAACACCCTGACAAGATAGTTAAATTTTACTAATAACTCTTTACTTCTTTATTTAGATATTTCGGCGTTAAGAAAATCTTCTTGGTGAGGCTGACCCGTTGTATTAGTTAAATTAGCATTAGACTCACTGTTGTAAAGTAACCAATCTCTTGCTGCGCCAAAAGCGCTGCCATCAGGGTTTAGTGATATAGACTCCAAGTAAAGCGCTAAAACACCCGCAACATGTGGAGCGGCCATTGATGTGCCGCTCATCGTTGTTGTGCCACCGCCACTTTTAGTCGATAAAATATTAGCTCCAGGGGCTGCAATAGCTACTGGCGCAGATTGATGACTAGTCCAGCTAGCTGAGCCATTACCCCAGTTAGAAAAGCCAGCCCAATCATCATTTATATCGGTTGCACTAACGGTTATCACCGCATCGTCATAAGCTGCTGGCGTTGAACCATAAGCATCTGCGCTGTCATTTCCTGCCGCCACAGCAAAAATAACCCCTTGATTTTTCGCATTACAGATAGCGCGATGAAAGTTATCATTACCAATAAAACCGTCATTGGTACAGGTACCTGTTTTAGAGCCATCACCGCCCAAGCTCATGTTAGCAACAACCGCTACGCCTAAAGATTCAGCCTGCTGTGTTACCCAATCAATACCAGCAATAACCCCAGAATTAGAGCCACTGCCAGCAGCATTTAATACTTTAACGGCATGTAAAGTAACGGCTGGTGCTACGCCAATAACATCAAGGTTATTATCTAATGCACCAATGGTGCCCGCAACATGGGTGCCATGGCCTTGATCATCATCCCAGTTATTTGAACAATCTAAACCAAGACACATTTCAACACTATAACCATTAGCGACATTACTAGCTAAATCTGGGTGATCAGAATCTATACCCGTATCAATAACATAAACATGAACCCCCTGACCGGTGTTTTCATCAGTATTTGCCCCTATGCGACTAATTCCCCAAGGAGTTTCTTGCTGGCTAGTCTGGCAACCAAATAAGAAACTGCATGCTGCCACTTGATTGGAAGTACTTTTTGTTGCGTGAACTCTGCCATCTTTTGAAACACTCAAAACACGTTGATCTTGACTTAGCTGGGCAAGTACTTTTGACGGAACCGTCGCAGAAAAACCAGTAAAAACATGGCTGTAAGTATATTTACTTGCTATAGCGTAATCGTCGATAAAGTCTGCAACACTGGCGATTTGATTAGCATCTAGGCTAACGATAATATTGCTAAGTGCGTTGTCTTCTGCAGCAATAGCTGGCAGTGCAATACAAGATGAAATCATTAAGCTTATTAATTTCTTTTTCATTTTTGGCTCCACATAGTATTAAGTTTCTCAAGTTACTCTAGGATAGAGCACTTAATTATTGTTTTTGGTACACATCTAAAAGTAAACGTGTTGTTACCAATGTAGAGTCTTGATACTGGTATGACCATCAGGGGAAACCCCTACTTTAATAATATTAACCCCTCACTGGAGGCATTGTCTTGTTAACAAACAAGTTAATATCGAAAAAAACCGAGCAAATAAACACGGCTGTTAAAACGCCGCTAATAGTAAATGTTTAAGATTTAGCTGAGGAGCGTAAAAAGGTAGGATTTAATTATGATTTCAGTATTATTGATGTGTGTATTGAGTTTCAAGTAAACAGAAACAGCTAGATATGTTAAATAATAAATATGGCTAAACGGTATTTTATGCAGAGTATCGATTAAATTGCGCAAAAGCGTGTGAATCATTATTTTTTAAGTAATAATACGCCATCAAACTTCCATAATTTTCCTGCATCAATATAACATCGATTATCATCATATTGACGTTACTATTGGGTTAAAAATAACTAGAGATACCATGAAAATACTGACCACTTTAATCACATCATTAACGTTAATACTAAGCACCTTAGTAAGTGTCAACGCTATCGCCACAACCTTTACTTTTACCGCGATCCCTGATGAAGACGAATCTCAATTAAGAACTCGTTTCGAAAAAGTAGCCTTGTATTTAGAAAAGGAACTTGGCGTCAAGGTTAAATACGTACCGGTAAAGTCATACTCTGCCGCCGTAACAGCCTTTAGAAACAACCAAGTTCAACTCGCTTGGTTCGGTGGTTTATCTGGCGTACAAGCCCGACTTTTAGTGCCTGGATCACAAGCGATTGCTCAAGGCTATGAAGATCAGTTTTTTAAGAGCTATTTTATCGCTCACCACAGTACGGGGTTAACGATGAACGACAATTTCCCTGATATAAATGATAAAACCTTCACCTTCGGCTCAAAAGGTTCAACATCAGGTCGATTAATGCCACAATATTTTATTGAGCAACATTTAGCTAAAAAGCCACAACAAGCGTTTAAACGCGTAGGGTTTTCTGGTGACCATAGCCGTACTATTGCTCAAGTTCAAGCGGGCGCTTACCAAGTTGGTGCTGTTAATTATAAAGTATGGGAAAGTGCAGTTAGCGCAGGAAAAATAGACACCAATAAAGTCAGTGTTATTTGGGAAACCCCCACCTACCCTGATTACCAATGGACGATACGCGCCAATGTTGATGCTGAATTTGGCAAAGGCTTTACGAATAAAGTACAGGCGGCACTTCTTAATATGAATAACCCGGAGCTACTTAGTAGCTTTCCACGTTCTTCTTTTGTCAATGCTAAAAATAAAGATTTTGAGCCAATATTAACGGTAGCTAAAAAGATAGGACTTATCGATTAATGATAACCCTCGACAACCTAAACCTTTATCATCATAAAACAGCCAGCAATAATACAGGTAAGCGCAAAGGGGCTACTCAAGTCATCTTTGATCTAAGCCTGACGATAAATAAAGGTGAAAAAGTTGCGATTATTGGTCCCTCTGGTGCAGGAAAAACCTCACTACTGCATCATTTATATCAGTGTTTACAAACCAGCGCAGCGCTTTGTTCTCAGCGCCAAGGCTTAGTCGATAACTTAAGCATCTTCCACAATATATTTATGGGTGCTTTAGCTCGCCACCATTGGTTATTTAATCTTATTAACTTAATGAGACCTTTTAAACAAGACTTACACGATATTGGCCTACTTTGTCAGCAGTTAGAACTAGATGAGCCCTTAGCCAAGTCAGTAGATAAACTTTCAGGTGGGCAAAGACAACGAGTCGCATTAGCAAGAGCTTTATATCAGCAGCAAGATATATTTCTTGGCGATGAACCTTTTTCAGCACTTGACCCATTAATGGCGTCAAGATTACTTGAAATAATATTAGCTCGCCACAAAACTGTCATTATGGTTGTACACGACCGTACCTTGGCAATGAACGCTTTCGATCGTGTTATCGCCTTAGATAAAGGTCGGTTGGTACTCGACAGCAAAAAACAGTCCATTAACCAACAGCAGATCAGCAAACTTTATCAAACTGACGCAGTCGCGTAGGTTTATTTTATGGCGTTGCGACAAAATACAGTTTACCCATTAGGATATTGGCAAAAAGTCACCTTATCAATAGGGTTTATCGCCTTAGTTATTATTCCTTTTGCTGATATAGAAATTGTTACTTTCGACCCTTTACTTGAGTTATCGCTTATGGCTCAAGGTTTTATTCACGCTGACTTTTTCGCCACTGAATACCTGTTTCAAGCGATAATTCAAACCCTTAACTTTGCCATTATTGGTGTATCTTTAGGACTGCTGCTCGGCGCTCCTCTCGCACTCATCTACCCACACCCTTTAGTATCTGGCTGCTGCGCTTTTTTACGCGCAATTCATGAGATTTTTTGGGCGCTGTTATTTTTACAAGTTTTTGGTCTTTCTCCAATAACAGGCATTTTAGCGATCACTATTCCCTTTGCCGCCACTTTTGCTCGGGTATTTCACGATATAATCAATCAATCGTCAGACAATCCATTAGAGAGTATTGACAGCAGAGCAGATATTATTAGCCGCTATACCTATGGCAAAATAGCTCAAGTTTTACCGCAACTTATCACCTACACACGCTACCGTTTTGAATGTGCGCTGCGCAGTAGCGCTGTGCTGGGATTTATTGGTATGCCAACACTGGGTTATTATTTAGAAAGCGCTTTTAAACAAGGAAACTATAGCGAAGGCGCTGCATTACTGATGATATTTATTGCGCTTATTGGCACGATTCGTTATTGGTGCCCTCCTAAGTTATTAGGGGTTTACCTTATTATTGCTTGTATAACATTGGTAGAAATTCCTACGCTAGATAGCAGTTTACTGATACGCTTTATTAGCCAAGATATTATTCCTCCTGCGTTAGTAAACACCTTAAGTTTTGCCGACGTGCAATGGTCATTACTTTATACTTGGTTTAGCGATATTGTTACGCTACAGGCTTTCCCTGGGGCGATATCGACCCTAACTTTAGCCTTATTAGCATTAGCGGCTAGCCACTTTGTTAGCTTAAATGCCCATGTCATTGCAAGTAAGCATTTATGGCCCGCCCCGCTTGCGTATTTTGGTCAGTTCATTTTACTTATTGGTCGTTCAGTACCTGAATACATATTAGCGTTTATTTTTTTAATATTACTTGGCCCGTCGATGTTACCTGCTATTCTTGCCCTAGCCATACATAATGGTAGTGTTATCGCCTACTTAACGGTTCGACAAAGTAACGCCATAGCGCCCCCCCTGATGCAGATAAGCACGTTAAATAAGTTTAACTACTACATAATGCCAAGCATTTATCCCAATATGATGGCTTTATTGTTTTATCGATTCGAGATTATCGTCCGTGAAACTGCCGTGTTTGGTATTTTAGGTATTATGACATTAGGTTTTTATATCGACAGTAATTTCAGTGAAATACGCTACAGTAGTGCATTAATTCTTATCATCTGTACCGCTTTACTTAATGTCGTCATCGATCATATTTCAATGCGGCTACTTAACTCCCACAAACAATCGTTAACGACATAAGCTAAAACCAACACTTATCGATTTTGCCATTTTATTACAAATAATTAGCTATTCAATAGTCCTTAAAAAAAAATGATACCTGTGTTTAAATTAAACCTTGGCGCTTAATATGAGCTTCCATTAAAAATATTACCCTTTAATTACAAGTATTAAGACAAATTGAAGGTTTTAATTCTCAGTGATACTATTGAGATGATATAATAAATGATTAACGATTAGCAGTAAGTCCTGAAAGTGCTGTTGAATTAATGTATATTTATCATCCTCTTGATATTTTTATTCTATTGAGAAGTGATATCAAACTAATTTATCCATTCACAACCTATTTGAATTCTTAATAATTAAAAACTTATGGCTACAAACACTTTTACACCTGAATTACTTGAAAAACACTTTGCCAAAAATGAATGGAAAAAAGGAACGCGTATTTTTCAGGCGAATGGCATTAAAACCTGCGCCCTTGATGGTGAAATAATTCGTGGTGTCGTTTACAGTGAACGCTCTCGCCAAAGCACTTATTTGACTCGTTTAGTGCTAAATATTAAGAATGATGGTATTGCCAGTTATTGCGATTGTTATATTGGTCGAGATTGTAAGCATGGCGCAGCGTTAGCGCAGTGTTTTATTCACGAACATTTTGACCAAAACAGTATTGCGACTTCTGAAAAGGTCATTGATAAATGGCTTAGTCGCTTTCAAGCACAGCCCAGTAGATATCAGCCCAATAGCCAACAAAAATCGCTATTGTACTTTTTAAAGCCTAACAGTTATAACGAAGATGACTATTTCACTTTAGGTATAAAATCAGCTCGCCCCAAAAATAGTGGTGGATGGAGTAGTTCACTTGGCAGCGAGTTTTCTGCCAGCTCGTTAATAAATAGTGCTTATGCTAATAACGATGATGTTGCTGTACTTACCGAACTTATCCGTACTAATCAGTATGGCGATAACATCAAGTATTTTGATTTGTTCGAACGTATTATCAAAACTAATCGCTGTTTTTGGCAAACAAGTTACGACTTAAATGAAGCGATCACTTTGGGTGATCCCATAGAAGCCCAGTGGCAGTGGTTAGCCCTTGATAACAAGTTACACACCTTAAAACTTGTTTTCATGGAACCCTCGACCAATATTCTTATCATCAAAGCACAGCCACTTTGTTATTATGATGAAAAGAATAATTGCTTTGGGAAAATCAATACCAATACACAATGTAATTTTGAGGCAGACTTACTCAATTCACCTATTTTCGAAGAAGACAAATTACCTTGGGTCATGAATAAGTTATCTATGTCGTTAGGTGATGCTGTGCAGCGTTTACCTAAACCCAAAACAGAATACTCACAAGAGTTGACCAAACCAGAAGTACATTTGCACTTTTCAACCCCCCGTGAAGCAGATCCACAATCAGGTTTTGTAAAGGTTAACTTTTCCTACCAAGGAAATTTAGTCAACCCACATAATGAGAGTGTTACGGTTACCCCCAAAAACTCAAGTGAAAATGATAACGAAACTGAAACTGATAAAAAAATAAAACTGTATCGAGATTTAACGTTTGAACAAGCGGTTATCGATAAGTTGACGACGTTAAAATTTACCGTTCAGCCCAAAGCTAAGCGTTATACTTTCACCAATGAAGACTATTTAAATAAAGATAAAACGCCTAAATTTTCGATGCTAATGCAAGGGCGCTACCTTTGGCATCACTTTTTGCATCAAGAAGTACAACCACTTAAGAATTTAGGCTGGCATATAACTTTTACCGATGATTTTTATTATAAGGCGCTCGCTACCGACAGTGTTTTTGATGCTGAAGTTATTCAAACCGATGACCATGACTTTTTCTCATTAGGGTTAAACTTAACCATTGATGGTAAAAAAATGCCGGCATTTCCTATTTTGCTTGGCGCGATTGAACAACTCCCTAAATCGGCGTTAGTTGACCGCGAAAAAGAAAAACTTATTTCGCCTGATTCACCTATTTACGTTGACTTAGATAATGGTGACTTCGTTGCCTTGCGTTATCAAAGCGTACAACCGATATTGAAACAGTTTATTGAGCTGTTTATGCCCAATGCTTTAAATAAAAATGGCACTATGGAGCTATCACGTTTTCAAGGACATCAAACATTATCAATGTTAGATGACCAAGGAATGATAGCCACGGGTACCAGTAAGTTAAGAAGCTTAGCTGACAAACTCAGAGACTTCCAACAAGTGACCACGGTTCCTGTGCCAGAAGGATTGAATGCGACCTTAAGAACATATCAGCATCAAGGGCTAAATTGGTTGCAGTTCTTACGCGAGTATCAATTAAATGGTATTTTGGCTGACGATATGGGTTTAGGTAAAACGATTCAAACCTTAGCGCACCTATTAATTGAAAAACAACAAGGCCGCCTTACTAAGCCCGTGCTCATTGTGGCACCAACCAGTGTTATTTTTAACTGGGCAAATGAAATAGAGAAATTTACCCCACAACTTTCTTATCGCGTTTTACACGGCAGTAAACGCCAGCAGCATTTTGATTGTTTTGAAGGACTTGAGAATCAAGTTGATATTATCATCACCAGCTATGCATTGATTACTAAAGATTTAGCGCTTTATAGCCAGCAAAAATTTTATTATCTAGTGCTCGATGAAGCTCACTATATAAAGAACACTAAAACAAAATTATACCAAGCCTTTTTGACCCTCAAAGCGCAACATAAATTATGCTTGACCGGTACACCGATGGAGAATCATTTAGGTGAGTTTTGGGCACAATTTAATTTCTTATTACCGGGCTTTCTTGGTGGCCAAAGACAATTTACTAAACTCTTTAGAACACCGATAGAGAAGCATGGTGAGCAAGAGCGTAAGCAGTTATTAAACCAACGCATCAAGCCATTTATTTTACGCAGAACGAAAGATAAAATAGCCACTGAGTTGCCGCCAAAGACTGAAATCATTCAAAAATTGCGTATTGAAGGTCAGCAAGCTGAGCTTTATGAATCAGTGCGTTTAGCGATGGACAGTCGTTTAAAAGATATCATTGCTGACAAAGGCTTAAAGCGCAGTCAGATAGAAGTATTGGATGCATTATTAAAACTAAGACAGGTTTGTAATCACCCTAAATTATTATCACTTGAAGGCGCTAAAAAAGTAAACCAATCAGCCAAGCTTGACTACTTAATGGAAACGCTACCTGAGCAAATTGCTGAAGGTCGCAAAATATTAATTTTTTCTCAGTTCACCAGTATGCTTGCTTTAATAGAAGATGAGTTGGTGGCAGAAGGCATTGATTTTGTTAAACTAACTGGTTCAACGACCAACAGACAGGCCGTGGTAGACAAATTCCAAGAAGGTGAAGTGCCGGTATTTTTGATTAGCTTACGTGCTGGTGGTGTTGGCTTAAACTTAACCGCTGCCGATACCGTGATTCATTTTGACCCTTGGTGGAATCCTGCCGTGGAGAATCAAGCAACTGACAGAGCGTATCGAATTGGACAAGACAAACCTGTTTTTGTTTATAAATATATTATAGAAAATTCAATAGAAGAGAAAATCCAAAAAATACAGCAAAATAAAGCAGAACTTGCTAAAGCTTTATTGTCTGAAGAAGTCAGTGATAATAAGCTGAGTTTAACAGATGATATTTTAGGCTCGTTGCTAGCACCGCTAAGCTAATTTGAAATAATAGCCATTACATTGCATAGAGTTGATGAGAATAAGTAGAGTCATCAACTCGCTTTTAATGACACGTCATTGCTTTGAATACCGCTAACTTGCTATCTTACTTATCGGGGTAAACTACTCTGTCTCTTGATATTACGGGTTTGGTTACATATTGAGCAGGGGTTACTCAGGTATTAAAAAAGCGCCTCAAAATTAAATATCATTAGACTGTCTGAGGGTAGCGTCTAATTCAATCACACTTGAAACTTGGTTTCTTCCTGCTTTTTTTACGCTATACATGGCTTTGTCAGCGGCTTCTAGTAGAATTATTCTATTAGATTGACTATCGGGAATAGTTGAAGCTAAACCAATACTTATCGTGACATTAAATGTATTACCCTCATAATCTAAAGGAGTACTTTCAATTGAAAGTCTCATTTTTTCTGCCAGTTCCTTGGCATCTTTAGCGCTATATCCTGAAAGTAATACCACAAACTCCTCACCTCCAAAGCGCGCAACGAGATCTGTCGACCGCTTAATATTTTCTTTAATCACTTTAGCCACATGTATTAAGCAAGCGTCTCCACATAAATGCCCATGGTTATCATTAAATACTTTGAAGTGATCAACATCTATCAGCATTAATGCTGTTGATATTTTATGTCGGCTACCCATTTGCCATTGGCGTTCAAATTCACTGTTAAAATATCCCCTATTAAAAATATTTGTCAGTGAGTCAATTTTGTTGAGTTGTTCTAAAATTTTGTTCTGTCCATCCAGTTGAGTTTCAATTTCAAAAGAGCGGTTATATTCACCTGAAGAGCGAATGCCCATTAAACCAATGAAGGTTACATAGACGAGGATCATAATCGCATAAGGGAGTTTATCCTCAATGATAAAACCCGCTATTATTGATGGAACTAGAAGTATCCCTAAATTCAATAAAGCTAAAGGTATTCTTGGTGTCAGTGCAACAATGGCACTGCTGGCAATACCACCGATAGCCAACATAGTGACATGTAAAATAGGGGTGAAACGCGGGTCATATATCGCTAAACCAAAGAATAGGCTTAATACACTTGCCTGTAACAATGATAAAAAAGTAAAGCAATTGCGCCACACGTTAGGAGAATAATTATAAATAGCATCGCTAAAAAACCAGTGAGCAAGGCGCACTATACTAATTGCCAGCATGCTTAACGCAAAAGCTAAGGTCAAAGCAGGCTCTTCGGTGTGAAAATCAAATGGCCAAAATACAGCCGGTAACATCACCGCATAAACAAGGATGCCTGTCATCGAACGACGTCTAAGATCCATATCAATACGTTGTTGAATGTCTGGCAGTTTTTTGATGTTTAGCTCCTGTCGATAATTAGCTTTATATGTAATCGTCTATTAATAAAAAGCTAATAGTTATTTTTTGTTAATAAATTTAAGTGTATACGCTAGGATAATAATGGCGAAACTTTTTATCATTTAACGAAACCAGCCCTTACTGGCAAAAATATAAATACCACAAGACATCGCCACACCAACAAAGAAAGTCACTTCATAAAGGGTAAAATTCCACGGGCTGTCAATTAAGTTCATTCCCATTAGACCACCAACCATGGTGGGGATTAAGGTTATGGTGGTGATAACAGCCAGTAACCGCATTACCTTATTCATTTGAAATGAAGACATATTAATGCGCAGTTCAACTAATGCTGCCAGTGTTGTTACTAAGTCATCGGCACTATCAAATAATCCATCAACGTCATCGGCTAATACCGTCAGGATAGGTCGAGGCATCAATTCAAAACTTTTAATTGCAAGAGGCTTTTCTGCAAGTTGGTGAACCACTGACGCTAAATGCTTAAGGTTACCCCTAACATTGGTAATTTCATTACGCAGTCGAAACGTTTGGTCTAAAAAGCTTTTATCACCTAATTGTTTTTGATGCTTATCTAGGTATAAAAGCGTCTGTTCTAATGTGCCAATAACATCGGTGTATTGTGCGACAAGAACACGAATAAGCGCACTTGTCGCTTGCATCAGAGGCGGTGCAGGTATTCTTACCTCCATTAAATCAACTGTTATTTCATCTACTAACGATGATTCTGTCCCAGACAAGGTAATAATATTATTATTCGCGCCCAATAAAAGAATAGGACTTCGTTCTATGGTCGGCACACTATCATCGGACTGTTTTACCACCTTGGGACTCCAGAGAAAAATGGCGGTGTATTCATCCATTCGCTCTATTCTTGGGTACAACGAATGTTTAAAGAGCATATCTAAGGCAGACTTAGGGGCTTGAAGAATCTCCGCAACCTCTGTGAGTTGCTCAGAGTTGAGCCCTACAGCAAATAACCAGTCATTACTTGACGACTTTAATCGCTTTACAACATTACCCCAAGTTAATTCAGTGTAGCCACAAATATTTTTATCTACTAACGAATAGGCGCTAAAAGACTGTATTGGTGGTGACGATACTGTCGAAAATTTATTGTTATCTAAGGACATAGCAAATTTCATTCGAACACCAAATAAAGCCATTCGGATGAATTTAAGCAGTCTTAAAGCAGGAATATTACGTAAATGTTCATTAGCCATAGGGATCAAAGATAACAAGCCCGTACAGATGATGAATAAATCTAAGATACGCCACGGATCCAGTAAAAACACACGGCGACTTGATGCTAAAACAAAGTTAACGCCGTATTCAACGATGAAAAGGGCCAGGATCCCCCATTCCAAAAAAACTTTCGCTTGAGAAAAGCGCTCATTAGTCGCAACGACTGTTGGCGCAAGAGCAATGAAAAGTGAAATAAGCGCTAAAAAGCCCATGACACGTTCATTGAGCAACAAGCGAATTTTTGATGTTATAAAGATACTCTCATCCACCTTAGAATTAATTAAGTGTTAATTGTATTATTAAGGCTAAAATGTGTAAACACATTTCAAAACAGAACAGTAAGTGCATTTCAAGTTCCCTCTTTTCGTTGTGATTTTCACAGCAAAGTTATCAGTAATAATTTAAATTATGGGCATCTATTTATCTTGAAATAACCTATAGTCATAGTCTTAAGGATAAAATAATGTTTATTAATTAATTGGTTAACATACATTAACCGTTTCATTAATAAATATATAACAACATCATAAGCAATTAACTAAACGATAAAGAGTGTTTAAAAGTTTTTCATCACAAAGTGATATAAACGCTAACAAAGCTCACTATTTAAAAGAAAGTATCACGGGTGAAAGACTGCCAAAATAAAGATTATAATAATGGATTAAGTAATTATGTCACGATACGCAAATTTATATAAATCTCCTCTATATCTAATCACTGCAGCCGTAGTGCTATTTTTAATTGGCTCAACAATAATAGCTTGGTATAGCCTTAACAAAGTTGAAAATACCCTAAAAACACAAGCAATAGAAATTTTAAAGGCCAGAGTGAATGTCAGTAATGACTTACTAGAGAATGGCTGGGTTAGGTCTCATTTTAACAAGGTAAAAGCTTGGTCAACCTCACCGATTGTTGTCAAACAAGTCAAACAGTTAGTTGCGGCCCAAGCAATTGGCGACTCTGCTGCGGTGACAAAAGCCACTGGTAATTTAACTGCTTTTTTAGAACCTTATCTTCTGGCTGAGGAAAATGAAGGGTTTTATGTTATTTCCCCTGACTATAATAACCTCACTGCCAAGGTTGCTGGCTTAATTGGGCAACCCAACATAATCGCTAAACAATACCCCAAAAAGCTTGTTGAAGTTTTCAATGGTCAGCTCGTTTTTATTCCTCCGCTTTTATCAGAAACCCCTTTAGTCAACATTCAGGGAAAACTACAGCAAAAATATCCAACAACTTTTATTATTGCGCCAATACTTGATAATGAACAACAAGTTATTGCTGCGCTCGCCATACGTTTAAATCCGTTTGGCGCTTTTTCTTCGACAGTACAGCAGCACAGTTTTTGGAAATCAGAGCAAACATACTTCTTTGACACCAAAGCTCGTTTATTAACCGCCAGTCAATTTGAGCCAGAACTTAGGTCCGAGGGAAGACTAACGAAAGAGCAATCTAGCGTCTTAGCGATATCATTAACGCTTCCGTTGAAACCAACGACTAGTGAACAAACGCAAGCCCCCATTTATACAAAATTGGCTCAGTCGGCATTAGAAGGCAACACAGGTTACAGCGAAGAAAGCTATTTAGATTATCGTGGCCAGCCCGTATTAGGCGCTTGGTTGTGGAACAGTACTTTAGGCTTAGGTATCGGCGCAGAAGTCAGTGAAATGGATGTATTGCAATCTCAACAGAAAATAGTACATGGCTTTTTCTGGCAGCTATTGCAAACGGTGTTATTGAGTTTGTTTATTTTAGTTATTGCTTTTTATTGGCAAAAACGCAGCGCAGCTGCCATCTTCGATTCAGAGCAGTACCTTTATTCTATGCTTAATAACGCTCCTGATGCCATTATATCCTTTAACGCAAAAGGGGAAATAATACGCTTTAATAAAGTCGCTGGTTTACTGTTTTTGGTTGATAGGAAAGGCGCTGAATCGATGTTTTTCAATGATTTCTTTATGAAAAACGAACAAAAAAACTTACAGGAATGGATCAAAAACATCGTTAATGATAGCAGTGTATGTGACAGTTTCAGAATTATGCAAGCTAAGGCTAGTGACAGTCGTGAATTTTCAGCTCGTGTTGCGATAAGCAGCCATAAAACCACTCAAGATAATATTTTTACTGCCATTATTTCTGATTTAAGCACAATACAACAATTAGAAGGAAGACTGCTGGTACTAGAAAGTGCTGTTGAACAAAGTCATTCAGCGATATTGATCACCAATTTGATTGGTAAAATTGTCTACGTCAATAAAGCCTTTAGCGAAACTACCGGCTATTCAAAAACAGAAGTTTTAGGGAGAAATGCCAACCTGCTAGATTCTGGACACAAAAACACCGATAAATATCAGCAGCTCTGGCAAAAAATTATTGAAGGCCAGCATTGGAGTGGTCAATTATACAATAAGAAAAAAGACGGTAGCTGTTATTGGGGCACTACCGACATTACCCCCATTAGAGACCGTAATGGTAAAATAGATCATTTTCTTGCGATAAATCAAGATATAACAAGGCAAAAGGCCAATGAAGATAAGCTACTAAAACAGCAGCTTTTTTTAAAAGAGGCTGAACGTATTGCTCATTTGGGGTGTTGGGAGAAAGATCTTAAAAACGATATCATTTACTGGTCAGACGGCATGCACAGATTAATAGGTATTGAGAAAAATTCTACGCCTTTGACTTCAGAGCTTATTGTAAACCTTGTCCATCCAGAAGACCGTTATCAATTTAGAATACACCAACTAAAAGCCTTAAATAAGTTAGAAGTTTATAACTATGAATGCCGAATAATATTAGCTGATAAGCAATTAAGGTATATCAATACATCAACTGAGGTTACCCGTGATGAAAGTGGCGAACCATTAAGTATGCTAGGTATTGTCAGAGATATAACCAACATTAAACAGAATGAAATAGAGCGTGAAATACTTGATGCTGAAAAAGAACAATCTCGTCAAGCGACACTCAATGTGCTGCTTGATGTTAAATACCAACGTAACAGAACAGAAAAGACATTAGCTGACTTAAAAGAATCTCAGCAAGAATTAGAACAAGCACGTTTAACAGCAGAAGCGGCAAGCGACTCTAAGTCGCAGTTTTTAGCAACAATGAGCCATGAAATTAGAACACCGATGAATGGTGTTGTTGGTATGTTAGAGCTACTGCAGCAATCAGAACTAGATGATGATCAATACCATTTAGCCAATGTTGCCAAAGATTCAGCATGGGCGTTATTACAAATCATTAATGACGTGCTCGACTTTTCAAAAATAGAAGCGGGGAAAATGACTTTAGAGTCAATACCGTTCACCTGGACAGAGATTATTGAAGGCGCTGCAGAGTTACTATCATCGCAATTACAAAGCAAAAGATTATTGTTGGTTTGTTCATCTAATCATCATATGACTGAGTCAATGCTAGGCGATCCCATTAGGTTAAGGCAAATTGTACTTAATTTATTAGGTAATGCGATTAAATTTACTCACAACAATGAACAGCCGCAAAGCCTTATTGAGGTTAAGCTTGATTATTTAGATAATAGCCAAAACAAAAAATTATTTCGATTAACGGTTAAAGATAATGGTATTGGTATTAGTGAGGATCAACAAGTTCATTTATTCGATGCTTTCACACAGGCAGACAGTAGCACTCATCGTCAGTTTGGTGGCACAGGACTCGGCTTATCTATTTGCTCAAAGTTAACCACTATGATGGGAGGACAAATAAGTTGTCAAAGCGTGATAGGTGATGGTACAGAATTTCATGTCGATTTACCTTTAATAGCAACTGAAAATAAAAAGACATCGACCCTGAGCGTAAAACTCTATCATTTAAATATTTTACTCATTGCTTACGATGGAATTACCGATAATATCTTGCACAAAGGTCTAACAGAGCTTGGCGCACATTGTCATTTAGCACCAAGTTCGCCAACAGAATTAAGCAAGCTTATTTCTGCTGAAAATTATGATCTTATTATTATTTCAGCAGAACAAGTTATTAGCCTTTGGCCAGAAGTTAAAATGCAGTTACCCAACAACAGTGATGAGGATATTAATATACTGATCCTTGAAAGGTGGCATGACTTCGACTTACCCTTTTACCCTGAACACGCGACAACTATTGCCAGTAATCCGTTTTTACCACAAAAAATATACTGGGCCATTGCCCGTATTATGGATCAAAAAAATCCACTTATAAGTTGTCTAAAGCAAGATATTAAGACGTTATCTATACCCAGTGTTACTGAAGCACAAGCCAGTAATAAACTAATTTTGATTGTTGAAGATAATGTCTTTAATCAACAGGTATTAGAGCGTCAGCTAAATCTATTTGGTTATGCTGTGATCATTGCCAACCATGGTGAAGAAGCCTTAACTAAAATGACGCAATATTCATTTTCCCTGATCATGACAGATTGTCAAATGCCGATCATGGATGGTTTCGAATTTGCCCAAAAGGTGCGAGAGAATGAACAAGGCGGCACAACACAGATACCTATTATAGCAATCACCGCTAACGCGATGCGAAATGAAGCCGAACACTGCATTAAACTTGGCATGAATGACTACGTGACTAAGCCAATGAAGCTAGATAGCTTAAAAGCTTTACTCAGTAAATGGTTAGTTGAAGAAGAACTCGAAGATGAATTTAAAATAGAATCACCACCTGAATTGACCGATGAACAAGTCACTAAAATGATAGCAAAACCGGCAATAAACATCTCAGCATTGGTTGAATGCTTTGGTGATGATAAAGAAGCGCAACAAAGCTTTTTACAATTTTATCAACAACATAGCAAACCATTATTCGCTGAATTAGCCGTGCACATTACCGATAAAGATTGGCAGAGTGTAATGGAACTGGCACACAAGCTTAAATCTTCAACCCGGGGCGCTGGAGCGATATTACTAGGTCATTATTGTGAGCAATTGGAACAATTCGCTAAAGAAGAAAATACACAAGAAATTATAACGTTAAGCCATAAACTTTATGCTGAGTTTATTCGAGTGTCTGACGAGATAGCGGCAAACTTTTAGGCCATGTTATGGCGTTTGTCAGTGATTATCTATAGCGGTGACTGAAAATATTGTTATAAACGTTTTCATCAATCACACGTCGCTACTGAATACTCTTATTATTTAGCGTATTAATTGCTGAAAACGTCGGCCACTTACCCACGGCACGAATAGTTAACTGAGGGTTGTGATTGTTTATCTTTTTTCAATTAAAGGAATGTTATTTTCCTTAAATAGCTTAGCAACAACGCCTTGCGTTAAAGGTTTAATGAGATAACCTTTTGCGCCTAGTTCAATAGCTTTTTTTACTATTTGTTTATTTTTATTACCGGTTAACATAATAAGTGGCGTATCAAAATTTTTGCCGTTGCCCTGTTTCATTTGTCCTAAAATATATAAACCATTGGTATCGGGTAGACTTACGTCGAGTAAAACGATATCAAAACGTATATTATTAAGACAAATTAAGGCCGTTCTACCGGTACTAGCGGTTTGAACGTTGAGTTTATACTTGTGCAACAGTGTATTGGTTAAATGTATGCTAATGGGATCATCTTCAACCAATAGAATATTAATAGCGGCTGATTTATTATCCCCTTGTATCTTATCTAATTCTTTTACCGCATCGGCGTTACTTGCATTATAAAGCTTATTAAAAGAAGTTGGTGGATGTACTTGCTCGCTTTTATCAGATTGAGCCGCTTCATTACTTTCTTGTGCTATATTTTCCACGTCACTGATTAATCCACTGAGCAAGTCTAATGCTTTACTTTGCAGTTCCACCAGCCTAGGTCGAATTTCGTTTGAACGTATCGACGCTAAAATATTCTTGACTACATCAAGATTAATATTAACATTGTGTTTGAGTTTAATTTGCTCTGTTGCTTTACTGATAGAGTGTTCAACGTCGGTAATACTCTCTTCAAAAGACAACCTAAGTCTTTCTTTCAGCTCTAAGCCGTGCAGTACCGTTTCTCTAATTTCTTTTGCATATGACTCTTTGTTATAAATATAATCTAAGGCAGCATTTTTTTTGAGACCAATGCCCAGCTTAGTCAGTAAATTAGAACAAACAACAACTGCACGTTTTTTCTCATAAAGCGGATTGGTAATTATATAGTCATCAATAATATCGTTATCATAAGCTTCATAAGCTTCGTTTTCTTCCCTTGCAGAAACAACAGAAACAATAAAATGTTCGCACGTTTGTCCTACTAAAACTGATTTAAGCGAGCTGTAATAGATCATTAAAGATCGTTGAAAAGAGGTTGCGTCGATTAAAATTATTTTAGGCGTTTCATCTTTAAGCTGTTTCTCAAGCTCCGGCAAAGCAGTAACAACAAGTACTTTATCAAAATGTTCAATCAACACCTTAATTAACAGCTCGCTATCTTCACGTTCGGTCGTGTATAAAATAATATTATGATGCTGCACTATAACTCCTTGACTCAACTATCTAATGCTAACCTTGTAAGAGTGTAAAACTTGCTTAGCAATATTGGCCACTCGACTTTATCAAAGTATAAGTGAGTATGTAAATTTCCCTGCTCAGGTCAATACAATCTAACACTGTTGAGCATGCTTTGGATACATTTCATCTTATCAATTAGATTAATATATAAATAAGCTAAATCAAGGATATAAAAGAAGCAAAAGTGTGATTAACAGCTAAGGTGTACGGGTTAATTTGAAAACATCACTTTCATCAGCAAATTTTTAATAACATCATAAGATTCATCTTCAAATTTAACGCCAAAATAATCAATCGTCGGCGATGACTTAATATTGCAAACAATACCTTTTATTGATGTGATGTCACTTAAGGCCTTGTCAGTAATAGCGAAGGTAATGGTATCTTCTTTGGTGATAACAACATTTTCTTCCTTCTTGGCACTTAATAAACAGCCTTCTAATGAAAGATTAACCATAATACCTTTTAATAACGAATTATTGACCGAAGCTTCAATATTTAATTGTGTATCAATTCGCGTTTCTTTTCGTAGCGGTCGTACGGCCACCTGTTGCGGAATGTTCAAGACAATCATTTTTGCTGGAACAGTTATCGTGCGCTCTATACTGGTAACAAAAGCAACAACCGCGCCTTCATGCTTTTCTACGATACTTCTAACGGTGCAGGCTACCCCTTGATTAATATTGCCAGTAAGCTCAACATGACGATTTAAATCGGGTAATTGGATCAACATAAATTGCTTGGGTAAAAAACCAACAAAAACACTTTTAAATTTTATTTTTTTACTGGGGGGAATTGAGACTTCGACAATAATGGCAGAGCCAGGGGTTAGCATTGATAATGACTTTGTTACATCTTCTCGAATCATTGATAGTTCTCCTAGTAAGCCATGCCCTGTAGAGGTTTAAATTGATAAGTTAACTTATCAACTCATTCATTGCAGGTTATTAATTGTGTTAAAATTAAATATATCATCGATTTTCATACTATCAATATTTATTAGCCACAAAGCGATAAAGTTTTAATAATAATATAATTGACTGCAAGTTTTTAACGCTATTAAGCGCAGCAACACTTTATAAATAGGCTTTATAGCCTATTGTAACCGCTGGTAGCTTTTAAACTATCGGCAAAAGGTTATTTACTGATGTTTTTAACCTTCATATTAAGCTATTGTTAAAAGGTAATGAGCACGCCACTATCGGCTTTTAATAAGCTAATTAGTTAATATTTATTAGTATTTTTATTAGCTAAACCGTGAAACATGTAAATTTTATAAAGAGTCTTATTGATGATTGAACTTTTTCGCAACATGAAAATTTCACAAAAAATCCCATTATCTATTAGTGTTTTTATTATATTACCTTTAATCATCTCCCTTATTGCAATAAATTCAACGAACACCATTAACAAAAACGGTCAAGATATTTATGATAATTATTTTGTCAGTTTTGTTAATCTTACCGACGCTCGAAAATATTTATATGAAGAGTTTGTACTAATAAAAAGTCATATTCTTTCTCCTGACGATAAGTCTATGAGAGACACTGAGCAAAAAATCAGTAATGCATCAGTCAACTTCCGTGCTTCACTGACTAAATTTGAACAAACATTAGACAGTGGCGAAGAAACCAAACTACTCTATAAATTCAAAACTCAATTAACAACGTTTGAGTTGTTAACCGAGCGAATTATCACTTTAAGTAAAAGCAACCAAGATATTGCTGCAGATAGACTAGCTAATGAAGAATATGGCGTGCTTTTTAATGACATGCAACTCAATATGGCAGGTATGCTAGAAACTAATATTGATGGAGCTCAAGCCCTATACAACAGTAATCATCAACATCATCAAACTACGCGTTCTCTTATTATTTTGGTTACCGCTATTATTATTGCCATTGGCTTATTTATTGGTTGGCTATTGATCAGCACAATATTAGAGCCACTGCTTAAAATACAGTGCCATATAGCAAGTCTTACTCATTCAGGTGATCTTCTCCTTCAACTCGACATTGAAGGTAAAGATGAAATTAGCGAATTAGCTGAGTCATTTAATACTATGCTTGAGTCATTATTTCATGCACACAACAAGCTCATCCAAACAGAGAAACTAACCTCTTTAGGTTCACTAGTTGCAGGAGTTTCTCATGAGATTAATACGCCATTAGGCATAGCTGTCACGATAGGCAGTACAATCAAAGATAACTTTCAAAAGTTTTCAATTCGTTTTAAAGAAAAAAAAGTAAAACGTTCTGACTTGGAAAGTTTCGAAATAGAAGTCAATGAATGCTTAGATATTTTACTGAATTCTTTAGACCGAGCTGTTGTTCTCATTCAGAGTTTTAAGCAAGTGGCTGTTGACCAAACGAGTGAGGCAAGACGTATATTTTTCTTATCTGATGTCGTGGACGAAGTGATCCGTATACATCACCATAAAATAAAACGCCTAGGGATAACCTTCGACTGCGTAATTGATAAAAATATAGAGATGGACAGTTTTCCAGGTCCTTTGGGGCAAGTGATGACTAATTTATTTAATAACGCCATTATTCATGGTTTTGAAAGTACAGACTCTGGCATTATCGCTATATCAGCTTATCTGAATAATTCAGTTGTCATTATCAAAGTAGAAGATAATGGTAAGGGCATCCCAAAAGCGTTTATTGACAAAGTTTTTGAACCTTTTTTTACCACTAGGCTTGGTGAAGGAGGTTCAGGTTTAGGCCTGAGCATCATCTTTAATATTGTCGTCAATTTACTCGGTGGTAAAATTAGAGTAGCCAGTACATTAGGAAAAAACACCTGCTTTACCTTAGAATTACCTTTGGTTTCGCCCCAAAAGATAACAAAAATTAATGATAAAGATTAACTGTACTCGCTATTATCTTAAACACGTTTAAAATAATCAGCTAATTTTTTCTCTATCTAAAACAAGTTAACCGCACAAGATTATCAATGGCACGCTTATTATGGTTTTTGATAAAATGCTACTTGGCCTCGTCCTGAAGCTTTAACTTGGTACATCATGTCGTCTGCCTTAACCATCAATTCGTGGAGTACCTTAGCGTCTTTAGGGGCAACAACAATACCAATACTTGCGCCTACCTGGCATTGCATATTATTTGAAATATGAATGGGCTGCTCTATCTCAACAAGAATATTATTGGCTTGTTCAAGCATTAACTCTTGGTCAAAGTTCGTCAACTGACGGGCAACAATAAATTCATCCCCTCCCCATCGAATACAGAGGTCTGTTGCCAAGTTAAAATGCGCTTTAAGACGTTTTGCTATTGCTATTAATACCTTATCCCCCGCTTCATGGCCATAAGTGTCGTTAACAGGTTTAAATTTGTCTAAATCAATCATCATCAACACTAAACTTTGTTGATTTTCTAAACAATAAAGTAAGGCATTATCTAATTTTTTGTCGCCGGAGCGTCGATTAAGTAGATGGGTTAAAGGGTCATGATCCGCTTCAAAACGTGTTTGAAATTCTCGTTCTGCTCGTTCAGTAACGTCATGTATTATCACTTCAACTAAATTACCTTGTTCACTTCTGCGCTCATTGCTGCGCTGTTCGGTTAATTTTGCGAATAAACAGTGCAGCCATAGCGTTTTATTGCCGATGCGGCATTCTATGTCTAGAGTGACTTGTGGACGATTCTTGTCGGCGCGAATACTCAATAACAACTCTTCGAGTTTGTCGACATTATTTAATAAAGTTGGAAAGTGTAAAGAGGCCAAGTCTGTCTGTCCTGCAACACTGAAGTATTGTAAAAATGCTGGGTTGAAAGTGGTAATGGTGTTTTTTTCATCGAGCAAACAAATTCCAGCACTCGCTTGTTCAAAAATAAGCCTGAATTTACGCTCTAACTCTTGAGTTTTTTCGCGCAATGCTCGCTCATTACTAATAGTAAGATGTAACTCATGCATTAAAGAGTTTATACCTTTTGTTAATTTACCAATTTCATTTTTGGCACCTTGCTTCACCAACAACATCCGCATTGTTTTAGGTATACTAGGGTTGATGGTAGTAAAGCTATCGGTTAACTTTTGAATAGGCTTAGTTAGCCATCTGTGCACGATCAGAGAGACAAAAAAAGCAATAATGATGGATTGTATTAGTATCAATGCCACTTCTTTTTTAAGTGAATTTTCTACCTGTTGTTGAATATAATTATTGTCTGGATAAACAGTAAGTGTGCCAACAAGGGTATCATCAATAAAAGGATGGATTAATTGGATAACTATGCCATCTTGTGGTTTGTTAAGAGCACCACTGGAAATGCTCATTTCGCCCTCGCCGGAGAGTCTAGCCCCTTGAACTAAATCATTACTCAACAAACCACTAATAATTTCCTGTCCGAGCTCGCGATCATTTAAATAGGCAGATATCGTCGCAGTTTTTGCCATCGTTTGGGCTAATTGTTTAACAAGCAAATAGTTAGTATCTTTCTTTTCTTGAAGGCCAGCATAATAGGACAACGTTGAAGAAACCAACGCAACTAGCACGGCAACAATAGCGATCGCCAATGGAACTCTGACATAAAGATTTTGACTAATTTTCATTAAATCGATAAACCACTTTTACAGCATCAGTGAGCTGGTCTTTAGGTATATAACCAATTGAATATGGTGAACTGTATAACTTGTTCAAAGCGTCTTCAATTGAAATAGCCGCGATCGGCGGTTTAGCTCGCCCAGAGAACAGTAACCTTGCCCAGTAAGCGTTTATTTTTTGCTCGTTTTTATTAACTAATTGCAGATAAAAGTCATTCTTCAATAGTGATTCAGAGGGCAAATCTAGTGGCTGTGCCATTTCACCGTCAGGAAAAGTTAAATAACGCCCCATATAAATGTCAATCACTTCGCGCTTAGATAATGAGTTAATCGCATTGTCTTTATTGACCACAACAACAAACTCGGTACTCACAGCATCAAAGTTGAAAATAGCCAATCCAATCATTAATAACAGGGGGTTTTTCATCATTAAAACACCATGTTCGCACTAACAGTAAACACATTAATTCTATGCTCTTTTTCAACATTTTCCGGATCACTTATCCCCCATAACCCACCACCAAAAGGTTGAATATCAAAGTGATCAATTTGCGCTTTAACGATCAAATTTTCTGACGCCTGCCATTTTACGCCAACATTAATTGAATGTTGGTGCACCACTAATCGGTCAACAGCCTCTTTTGAAGCAAGTGCTAACTGTTGTAATGGAAAGGTTACTTGTATTGGCGTACCAGGAAGAAATTGGGGCGCAGTAACTGTGGTTATCTTATGGCGGTTCTCTGAAATAGAAACACTGGAAAAAAGCGTCACTTTATCTAAACGATAACCAACACTCACATAGCCATTAATATTTGATGAAGCAACCAACCAAGGAGACTCTGAAATACCTATTTCAGATTGAATTAACCAATTATCACTATCGTAGGTTAATCCTAAAGCAGCATATTCAATACTATGGTTTTTTGTGTCAAAACTTGCTGATAGCGACGCTGCTTGCGGCCACACAGGAGCTGGCACAGAGTTTAATAAATCAATAAACTCATTTAATGCCTCGAACTTATAGTCCCCGGCATCGGCTTGTGATACAGAAAATCGCATGGTCCAAGCATCAAGTACGTAGGTTGCGCTAAAAGTCATTAAATGGTCAAAATCAATAAAAAAGTCTTGGCCATTCGCTTTTAATTTTGCAGTCGTGTTACCCGCAGCCAATTTTAACCGTAAAAAACCATCATTAATTGATTGGCTGTATTCAATATCTACACCATCAAATTTTCCCGCTGTACTTGCAAAAGAGTAATACTCATGTGGCGGACGTACCCACAAATAAGCGTATCCCACGTGCGGGTACTCTGAAAGTAAATAAAGGTCACTGTTTAATCTGCCCGCACGAATAGCCCAATTACGAGAAGGACGGTAGCGCAGAAAAGCTAATTCGAGGTAATTTTCAAAGTCTGTATTCCCGTGATCTTCTAGGACAAATTGCACAACAGAATCCCAGTTTTTATCTAAGGTTATATTAGCTTGCCCACCTAAAATTGAGTCACGGGTAGCTGACCAGCCTGTATCGTCAATATTCAAATAATTGGGACTAAAAGCAATATCAGGATCGTCACTATAACTAAGGGCTAAAGAGGCAAAACCACTAAATTCAACTTTTATGTCATCGGCACAGGCATTATAAGTAATGCCTGTGAAAACTAAAGCTGTGGCGATAATAAATCGATACAAGGTAGCAGCCTTTTTTCGTTTGATAATATTGAAGATATTAATGATAACAGATAGCTCATTTATTTGCCTATTGTTCGACCATAAAATACCACGACTTCTTTAACGAGTGCTAGGTTAACGTCTGTGTTTTGAATTAATAGACTTTTGAGGTTCGTCTCAGGAGGATAACGCATAAACCTATGCTTAATCAGCAAAATAAATGGCGAATCTTGGACTGCGAAATAATGGCTTGGATATCGGCTTGGCTAATGTTGGATAATATATTTAACAAACACTTGTCCTAGCAAGAACAACATTATTTTGGTCTGGTTAAGTGTAATCAACCGATTGCCCCTTAGGGCATTTTCCCTTAATACTTATCTTTCTAAGTGCTCGGCATGAAAACGCAAATGCGCTTCAATAAATGAAGAGATGAAATAGTAACTGTGATCATAGCCTTCATGAATAGTTAACTCTAATGGGTAACCACTCATTTTTGCTGCAGCCTCTAGCGTTTCTGGTTTTAATTGCTCTTTCAAAAAGTCATCTGCACCACCTTGATCAACTTTGGCAGGAATAAACTGTTTTGCTATACGCATTAATTCACTGGCATCATGCTGGTACCAACTTGCTTGGTCTTTCCCCAAGTAAGCGCTGAAAGCTTTTTTGCCCCAAGGCACCTTAATCGGATTACAGATAGGACTAAAGGCTGACATTGAACGATAACGTTCAGCGTTTAACAAACCAATAGTTAGTGCCCCGTGTCCGCCCATGGAATGTCCACTAATAGCGCGCTTATCTGACACTGGAAATGTGGCTTCAATAATTGCTGGCAGTTCTTTAACCACATAATCATAAATCTGATAGTGACGGCTCCAAGGTGCTTGGCTAGCATTAAGATAAAATCCTGCGCCCTGACCCAAATCATAACTATCGTCATCAGCTACCTCTTCACCTCTTGGACTAGTATCAGGAGAAACAATAGCAATGCCTAACTCAGCAGCTACTCGCAGTGCGCCGGCTTTTTGCATAAAGTTTTCATCGGTACAGGTTAGACCTGAAAGCCAGTAAAGCACAGGCACTTTTTTGCCATTATTAGCCTGTGGAGGCAAAAAAATGGCAAAGCGCATGTTAGCGTTTACGGCTTTAGAATGGTGGCTATATTGCTTGTGCCAGCCACCAAAAATTTTATTTACACTGATACTTTCAATTAAAGGATCAATTGTCATAGGGTAACCTCAAGACGCTCCCCTGCTAATTACTGCAATAAAAGGGCAACGCCATACTATTAATGTGAGTGACTATCTTTCTAAAGACAAATGCTGGTTATTTATATCGCCTATTTATCAAAATGAATAACACTGCGAATACTTTTTCCTTTGTGCATTAACTCAAACGCTTCATTAATGTCTTCAAGACTCATGGTATGAGTAATAAAATCGCTCAAGTTGAATTCTCCGGCTAAATAACGTTCAACATAATCTGGCAACTCAGTACGACCTTTAACACCGCCAAATGCAGAACCACGCCATACTCGACCCGTTACCAGTTGAAATGGACGGGTTGATATTTCTTGTCCGGCACCTGCAACACCAATGATCACTGATTCTCCCCATCCTTTATGACAACATTCTAAGGCAGAGCGCATTAGGTTAACGTTACCAATACATTCAAAAGAGTAGTCAACACCGCCATCGGTCATTTCGACAATCACATCTTGAATAGGCTTGTCGTAGTCTTTGGGGTTAATAAAATCGGTAGCACCCAATTTTTTCGCAAGTTCGAATTTACTTTCGTTAATATCGATAGCAATAATTCGACTAGCTTTCGCCATGGTCGCGCCAATCACTGCAGACAATCCAATACCGCCAAGGCCAAAGATAGCAACAGTTGCGCCCTCTTCAACTTTTGCTGTATTCATGACTGCGCCCATGCCGGTGGTAACACCACACCCTAGTAGACAAACCTCTTCTAATGGTGCTTCTTTATTAACTTTCGCTAATGAAATTTCTGGCAAGACTGTGTATTCAGAAAAAGTTGAACAGCCCATATAGTGAAAAATAGGCTGACCATCTTTGTAAAAGCGGGTCGTGCCATCTGGCATCAAACCTTTGCCTTGTGTCTCTCGAATTTTTTGGCAAAGGTTGGTTTTACCCGATAAACAGAATTTACATTCACCACACTCTGGTGTGTATAGTGGAATAACATGATCGCCTACCTTAACACTGGTTACACCTTCACCTATTTGTTCAACAATACCACCGCCTTCGTGACCTAAAATAACGGGGAAAATTCCTTCTGGATCCTCTCCAGATAAGGTAAAGGCATCGGTATGACAAACACCAGAGGCAATAACCTTAACTAACACCTCTCCTTTGCGAGGTAGCATGACATCGACTTCTTCGATAGATAGTGGCTGATTAGGGCCCCAAGCAATAGCCGCTTTCGATTTTATAAATTTATCTGACATCGTTATTCTCACTTTTCAATTAATAGGTATTTTGATGGGATTAGCATCTAGTCGAATTTGTTACAGTAACATTAGTTTACTCAACTTATTTAAAGATGATAATACGCCTAATGCGTAATTAACTTTTACCCCTTGGTAACAATCTAAAGGACATAGCTACCAAGGGGTAAAAGCATTTTGGTTAAAAATTTTGATCTACATTATTCATCTTAATGACTGTGTCCTTGGGCAATATTTATCATAGCAATACCAACAGCAACTAACCCCATGCCTAGCCATGTTGTTAAATCAAGATGCTGACGGTAAATCAAAGCAGACAATAAAGTCACGGTTATAATGGCAAGCCCGGCCCATAGCGCATGGACGATACCAACTGGCATGCCTTTCATTGCTTGACCTAAAAAAATGAATGCGGCTAAATGTCCAAGTAAAACTAAAGCACTTGGCAGTGGTTTACTAAAACCATCAGTCTCTTTTAATGCTACATGAGACATCGCCTCAGCAGCGACACCTAAAAAAAGGAATAACCAACTCATCTTTATTTCCTATAATGTTATACGAACGGTCACTGTCAAAGGTCTAAAGTAATTTTAAATAAGCTACTTTTGTGGCCACTAACAATGTCTTGTTGGTGGCTAGTATAGTTATTTCTATATAAATGATAATATGCTAATTTGTAAATTCACTTGTACATATAGGTAATAATCATGCAGTGGGATGGCATCAGCGAATTTGTTTACGTTGCGGAAAATGAAAGTTTTACCCTCGCCTCAAAGAAAATGGCGATATCTACCGCACAGGTGAGTCGACAGATAAGTGCATTAGAAAAACGCCTTAATATTAAGTTATTTTATCGAACAACTCGCAAAGTATCATTAACAGAAGAAGGCCGTGTTTTTTATCAGCATTGTCGCAGTGTTCTCGATGGTCTCGATGCTGCTGAGCGGGCCATCACAAATTTGCAGTCAAAACCCCAAGGCAAAATTAAATTAACAGCGCCTGTTGCCTATGGTGAAAAACAAATATTACCGCTAGTGAATAATTTCATAAAACAATATAGCGATGTTGAAGTGTCGGCTTATTTAAGCAACCGCCAAATAGACATTGTTGAAGAAGGCTATGACCTAGCAATTCGCCTTGGTAAGTTAAGTGACTCGACCATGATGGCAAAAAAACTTGGCAAAAGAACAAACTACCTTTGTGCATCACCGCAATACTTAGAAAAACAGGGAGTACCCCATTCTATATCAGAGCTTAATAAACATAGTTGTTTGTTGGGTACATTAGACTACTGGCATTTTAGAGAGTCTGACCGAGAAAAAAGTATCCGCGTAACCGGTAGATTAAGATACAACAATGGCTACAGTCTGATGGACGCCGCATTAAAGGGCTTAGGGATAGTTCAGTTACCCGATTATTATGTTCAACAACGCATAGAAAGTGGTGAACTGGTGACCCTATTAGATAATTACCGTGCGCCTGATGAAGGAATATGGGCAATTTACCCTCAGAATCGCCATTTATCGCCTAAAATAAGACTGCTGGTTGATTACTTAGCTGAACAGTTACTTTAATCTTCAGCTTTATTAAATTACCGAACAAGGCTGTAAAGCTTAAGTCATAACATAAAATAGTAGCGGTTAGGTTTGCCGCTATTATCTTACATACACTCCACCTAAGCCTCCAAAGTCATGCCGCGCAGATAAAGAGACAGCAATAAAAGTAAAGTAGTAATGATCAATTGCCTGTTTTTCCGTTAATCATCCAACAGGCTTTCGAGTGAATGTGTAACGCCCATTCGTTGATGTACTACTGGACTTGTTGTGGTGTATAACGTTGGAATACGGTCTTTTTCTAAAACAGTTTCCGCAATCGAAAAGGCCGCTAAGGCCGTTTCGTGGAAGCCACTTAAAATCAACTTTCGTTTACCCGGGTAATAATTAATATCACCAACGGCATAGATACCCGGCACTGAGGTTTGAAAAGATTGTGTATCTACTTTTATCTGGTGTTGGTGCATGGCAAGTTGCCAATTTGCTATTGGGCCAATCTTGGGTGACATACCAAAGAATATAACAAGTTCATCAAGTTCCACTCTACGTTTAATGCCATCTTTTGAATTTACTGTTAGGCCAGTTAGTTTATTATCTTTATGCTGAAAGTCGCTCACTTGACCACATAAAAATTGCATTTTTAGTTCTTCACACAAGGCGAACATTTCATTCACGCTACTTGTAGCGGCTTTAAATTTTGTACTACGATGAATAAGCAAGACACTATTAGCCGTTTTTTGTAGGCTCAAACTCCAATCAAGTGCGGCGTCTCCGCCACCTAGCACAACGACGTTTTTATCTTTAAAGTGTTCTATATTATTGATTCGGTAGAACAGTTGTTTATCTTCAAATTTATCAATTAAGGGTATTTTTAATTTAACGGGTGAGAAGGCACCATTACCAGCAGCAATAATCACCGCGCGACAGTGAATAAGCGTATTCTTGTGCGTGGTAACTGAAAAAGAAACATCCGACAATTTATTAATGTCTTCGACCCGCTCGCCCAATAAAAAAGTTGGCTTAAAGGGAGCCGCTTGCTCATAGAGATTTTCTATAACTTGGCTTGCCTTAGCATTAGGCAAAGCAGGAATATCATAGATAGGCTTATCTGGATAGAGTTCAGTGCATTGGCCACCAACTTCTGGCAAGCTGTCAATAACAACCGATTTTAATCCTTGTAAACCAAGCTCAAATACTTGAAACAAACCAGCAGGGCCTGCACCAATAATTACAACGTCTGTCGTTAAGGTTTTCATAAGTACCTCCTCAGTACCATTAGCTTATATTTATGGCGGATCTAGCGCCTTGAAATATCAGTCTATTGTCATTTTTATAATCAATATAAATCACTACGGGCTTTATTGATTTACCCTTAGCAGGGTTAGCATTTAACGAGTTAAAATCACCTATCATCCATACTCAAAATGGTTCGCTACTGCTATTCTATAAATTTTTTTTCAAGTCGATGCTCAATTTATTCATCTACCCTGCTCGTCTTTTTTAACCAAGGCTTAAAGAATAACGCACTGGAAAAAAACAAGATAAAAGCTTGCGTCGTGATGCCTTGCCACGTTGAATTAATACCTAGCCACGCGAAATGAAAGTCAATAGGAAAGCGCGTAATACTAATAATAGCGGCTTCTTGCAGCGCTGTTATCGCTTTACCCGCGAGAATAAATGACAAGGCTAATAGTAAATACGTTGTTATTGAAAAGAATCGCGCTATTGGTAATTTAATAGAATATTTAATCATTAACCAGGCCACGACAACTAGCATAGCCGCTGCTGCCCCAAAGCCACTAAAAAGAACAAATTGCTGTGAGGGGTTTGTCTGGGTTAACAATGATTGATAAAACAGTACTGTCTCAAAAACCTCACGATAAACCGCAATAAACGCTAAGCCAGATATTCCCCATAAAGCACCTGATTTTAAACTTTTATTAATATTTTGTTGAACATAACGTTGCCATTGATCGGCTTGCGTTTTGCTGTGCATCCAAAAACCAACATAAAAGAGCACAATTGCAGCTAACAGCGCGGCAACACCCTCCATGGTTTCACGGCTAGCACCGCTAATCGTCACTAATTTTTGTGCCACTAACCAAGTTAACCCACCCGCAATTAAGGCTGCTATCCAGCCAAAATGAAGATATTTAATGGCTTCTTTTTTATTGGACCGTACCAGTATGGTAAAAAGTACCAGCACAACCAATAGCGCCTCTAAGCCCTCTCGTAACAAAATAATAAAACTGGCGCTAAATAAAGCTGTGTCTGATATAGCTGAGTCATTGAGTAAAAATTCAGCTTGTTCTATTTGCAGCAAAATTGCAGAAACAGATACAGCAACGTCACCCGAGCCTTCCTCGTTGTTAATTTCATTGCGCAAGCCTAACAAGTTAAATTCAATCATTTTACGTAACGAACTATCATAAGCGTCGAGGTTATTTTCAACAAGCTCGAACCCATCTAAGTAGGCACTCACCGCAAATTGTTGGGCAAGTATAACGTCATTATTTTTGTAAGCGGCAAGTGCTTTTTTAAGTTGATCACGCGCGATTGTTAATGGCGCCTTAGTTGTAGAAAACAGTTCCTCAGGGTTAGATCTAAGCTGCTCAACAAAACCTTTTTCCAAGTCAGTTTTCGCCCTATACAATTCGTTAGGGCTATACTGAACAAGTTCGGCGAGTGAGAGTTCAAGTGTATTATTTTCTTGTCGTTTTTCATCAAAAACAAAAGCTAAACTACCCGTATAAAATGCTAACGACCAACGTTGTTTTGCCGTTAAGTTATTAAATGAAGGCATTGCAGTGCCGTCAAGACCGCCGGTTACCACATCATATAATCCTAGAATAGAACGGTCTAAAGCACGTGTTCTTTCGTTAAAATTAGTAGGCTGTGGACTTAGTTGCCTTGCAAGCTTCCCGTCTCCTTTACCCGTTACACCATGACAACTGGCACAATTATTTTGAAATAATTGCTTTACCCTAGATGCTGAAAGTAAAGATGTTGGTAACGATAACTGCGGAGAGTTATTTATCAACAGGTTTTTTAATTCACTGGTCAGCATTTGTATTTCGACAAGTGTTTTTTTCGCTTGTACCGCAGAGAGAAGTGATTTCGATAACGTAATCATGGCTTGTTCACCCGGCTCTCTCACCGATCTTTCAGCAATAATGTTAGAAAAATCAAGCATTTCTTGATACTCACCTTGATCAATAACTTTGCCATTACTGATGGCAGAAGCATAATCAACACTAATATATTCAGTGAGTTGTAAAAGTTGACGTAATCCTTCTGTATCGCTGCTCGCCGATGTTTGCGTTGAGATAAGATAACCAATAACAAAAAAAACATGAATAAATTTGCGCTTTAATGAGCGCATTGAAAAAGTCATTAATTTTTGAAAATAGCGAGAAAAATAATAAGTCATAAATAACTCTGTAACGCAATTGAGAATGATTCTCATTATACTACATAGGATAAGGATAATGTTAAATATTTATAAAAATAAAGTACTATAGTATCGGTTTAAGTTCTAACGGTTAACGTATGTCCCCTTAAATTAAATGTTCGCTTTTAATAAAGCACAATAATAGTTTATCGACTAATGAACCTCCCCCTTTATAGCCAATAATCTCCTCAAAGAGATAACAGTAAAGTTTGACCCTAAAGCAGGTCAGGCGTTACTATGATGAAGTTCTAGTAGGCTTTAGCTAAAATAGCTTGGCCAATTTACTCACCTAGTCGTAACATAAACATCCATATTTGAAATATTTACACCAACGCTGAACGGTTATACGTTCCTTAACAAAAGTGGCCGTATGTACAAAACTAAAAAAAGCACCAAACCCCAAGAAATCTCTTACAAACGTGTTCAATCATACATGATGTGGATGATCGAGAGATACGGTGATTACTCAGCAAAATCTTTATTGCAAAAAGCCAATTTATTATTCAAAGATGATACTCAATATAATCAAACTGCCTTAGATTATTTAATTGAACACGAAATTATAGATGATGCTCGTTATGCTAAAAGACTAACGCTTAGTCTGGCCGAAAGTAAAATAGGCCCAAATAAAATAAAAGAGAAACTTTATGCTAAGGGTTTTCAATCAACAACCATTAATGAGTGTGTCAATGAACTTGAAACGTCAGAAGATGACTATTTTGATAAAGCGTTGGCGTTAAAAATAAGAAAATTTGGTGAAGAGCCTATTACCGATATAAAGTTGAAGCAAAAAGCTTTACGCCATTTAACGGCAACCAAAGGATTTTCATATGCCATTGCCAATAAAGCGATTACTTATAACCCTGAACAAGAAGAATAGGTAGTCTGTCATTAAGGCTTTATTTTATAACAAACAATAAAATAAACTTAAGACCCTGTGCTTTATATACAGCTTACACCACAAGAATAGTGCGTTAATATAAGATCAATATCTTCGCCAGCTTTATTGTTAGTAATCATCAAATACTTTTTTAAATTGACCATTATTTTTCAATACAGAGATGGCTTGGTTGATTCGAGGAAGTAAATTTTCGTGTTCTTTTCTTAATCTAATAACGATATCACCTTTAGTATGTAAAGAAGCGAGTGCTATAGACGTTTGATGTTTTTCAGCCCAATATTGAGCCGCTCTTTCTTCTATAATGGCAACCTTAAAGCGCCCTTTTACCAACCCTTTGACTAATTCACTTTCTGATAAAAAATCAGCGCGAATAAACTTGTCATCATCAAAATAAGCATAGCCTGCTACTGTGCCGACTAACTGCCCATAAGCCATTTCTGGTTGATTGAACTCTATTGCAACATTAGGCAATGTAACAAAGTATTCTGTTACTTCAAATAAAGGAACACTGCTAACATAATCAACACCAATAATTTTATCTTTAAACCAATTGGGGCTAACAACATCGAAGTCAATTTGTCCTAATTCCAATGCGGTAACCGCTCTTTTTACTGGGAGATAACTGGTATCAGTAGGAATGGCTGCTTGCATCATAATAAGCTCAATTAACGCGATAATAATACCGGGTTTTTGTTGATTACCACTATAACCAAACGGCACCCAAGCCTTGGTGCTGCCTAGATCATATTTTAAAGGACTAGCAACAGTTTCTGTCGCACTAGAGACAAAAGATCCAAGCGTCATTGAAGCAGAGATTAAAAATATCGCCACATTAACCGTACGTTTCATCTTTGGTATTATCAATTGAAAATTCACTAAGTAGCCCCCCAAGAAGAGTTGTTTTAACTAAATAGAGTGTAAAAAACAAATCAGATACATTTTTAAAATTAACAGATAAAAAATCCAGTAGGCTAGTCGCGTAACCTTCATCGTTTTCGCAGCGCTAATAGCGTTAGCTATAACATAGCGCGATTTACGGTCTATTTCGACTGTCTATTTACATAGTCAAACTATAACGATTATTCACAGAAACGCTTATCCAAGAGGCGTAATTAAATGTTAATAAAAATCTGAAATACGGTTAATAAGATGAGCTTATTAACATTAGTTTTAATGATTTTATCTCTTTATTAAATATTGTTAATTATCCAAATAAGTTAATAATATTTCAGACCATAACTTTAATTATTTTTAAATCTTAACGTAATGTTAGGCACATAAAAATATGCCGTAAAGGTAAAGACTTCTTGTAGAATTTAGATTATTACTCATATAAATCAAGGTCCATAAAGAGAATAATTTAGTTTATTAAAGATATTTTATTAAAATACTCTTTAGTAAATTCAATAAAAGCGTTCAATTTATTCGACTGGTGAATTAATTGAGGATAAATCATAAAAATGGTCTTCCCTGCTGGCATTTCACTTTCAAGTATAGCGACTAACGTTCCCTCCTTAATCTCTTGGTCGACTAAATAGTCAGGTACCCTAATAATACCTTCGCCCTTTAATGCTAATGTTTTCAGCATATGGTTATCGTTTATTTTTAACCAACCATCTACGGGCACCTCAGCGTTTAAGAATGACCAGGTTAATTGCTCTTGTCCCCTTAAACATTGGTGCGTTTTTAAATCGCTAGGCTCCTTTGGTTTACTGTATTTATCTAAATATTCAGCAGAAGCACAACAGCAATGTTTATAGGGCAAAATAGCTTTTGCAACCATATTTAAAGGCGGGGAGTTAGTGGCACGAAAAGCCAAGTCAAAATCACTGCGATTTAGATCAAAACGGGTGTAACTGGTATCGATAGAAAACTCAATAGCAGGATGTAAGGCGCTAAACTTAGAAAAAATGTCGAGTAAAAACCTTTTGGTAAAGAGGCTTGGTGCTGTAATTTTTATAACACCTTCAATAGCATTGCCTTTATGACCAGCATTTCGTTCTAATTCTAAAACAGAATGACGAATTTTATTTACACCTGTTAAAACACTCTCACCTTCTGCGGTTAAGCGAACACTCCGTGTCGAGCGGATCAACAAAGCAAAACCCATCTCCTTTTCTAATCGACGAATTTGAGCAGATAAATGCCCTCTTGATATTTGTAAATGTTGTGCCGCGACCGTAAAGCTTAAATGGCGGGCAACTTCACTAAATAACATTAATCGCTCAAGTTTTTTATGCTCTTTATTCATCATCTTTTGCGCTTATTGTGTGTTATATAAAACAATGAATTTTATTTTGTTATATATTCATTTGCAAATTTTTAGTGAAAAATACCTAGTCTTGTTATTACCTGCTTTATGCACGGCTGTAATTAATTTCACCAGCAGACGCTAATGCAGACGCTAATGCAGTCACTAAAGTATTACGGCATAAAATAGTAAAACAAAAAACGACAAATCAATAACTTGATTAACAAATTTGAATAAAAATAGGCATAAGAATGTTAAATATAGAAAATAAATGGGCGCTAGTAACGGGAGCTAGTCGAGGGGTCGGTCTTCGTGTTGCGAAAGAGCTTGCTAAACAAGGCTGTAAACTCATCATTCATTCTCGACAATTAGCTGGTACTAGAGATTTACTTAATGAATTAACCACAGCGGGTCATGAAGTTTATGCTGTAGCGGCTGAACTTAATTCAATCTCTCAAGTAGAGCATTTAATTACCGAGGTGAAAGCCTTGAGTAATAATCACCTAGACATACTGTATAATAATGCAGCAATCATGACCAAGTATCAGCCGCTCTTTGCCCCGACGGCAGAGGAATACCTACACAGTTTTATGGTTAATAGTATTACTCCGGCTAAATTATGTGATGCTTTTCTTCCAGGCATGCTAACGCGTAATTGGGGACGTATTGTTAATGTTTCTTCAGGCATTAGTAATCAACCTGAATTGATGGCATATAGTTGTTCAAAAGCCGCTCTTGAAAGGTATGTGCGCGACATGATGCCAACGCTATTAGGCACTAACGTCTTAATGAACTTGCTCGACCCTGGTTGGTTAAAAACAGACCTTGGCGGCACATTTGCCCCTAACGATGTCGATTCAGTAATGCCCGGCGCACTTATTCCCATACTATTGGAAAAAGAGCAAGGGAGTGGTATTTTATTTTGCGCCCAAGATTATGTTGGTTAACATTATACTTAGTATCAGGCTTAAGTATCGAGCTTAAGCATCGATGGGCTAATGACGCTTTATTAAAGATAGCTAGTCTGTGGAACAAAGAGCATTAGATCGATGAAAAAATAATTTTATTTGTACTTTTATCTTGAGTAATAGTTAATGAAATCACTAAAAAATAGAAACATACGTTGGGGAATTATCGGTTTAGGTAACATAGCCAATAAATTTGCAACCGACTTATTAACGCTGAAAGATGCTGAGCTATATGCCGTTGCTTCAAGAACACAGCAAAAAGCCAATGATTTTGCCGATAAATATCACGCGACTAAAGCTTACAGCAGTTATAAGGCGCTCGTAAATGATGAAAATGTTGACGCTATTTACATAGCAACACCACATTCAATGCATAAAGAAAATGCGCTGCTGTGCTTAGAGCAGGGTATCGCGGTGCTATGTGAAAAACCTTTTGCCATGAATACAGATGAAGTGCAATGCATGATTGATGCTGCAACGGCAAATAATACTCTGCTAATGGAGGGGCTCTGGACCTATTTTCTTCCCCATTATAATTTTGTTTTAAATAAACTGACTGATAAAACTTACGGCAATCTACGTAAAGTTGAAGCAGATTTCGGTTTCGCAAGAGAATTTAACCAAGAAGCTAGGCTGTTTAATAAATCATTAGGCGGAGGCAGTCTTTTAGATATTGGCATTTATCCTATTTTTGCAGCACTAACTACCCTTGGCGTGCCCGAGACCATGACCGCTGATGCAACATTTTTTGCTAATGGCGCAGATTCTTCCTGTTCCATGGTCTTTAACTATAAAAATAACGTGGTAGCCTTGTTAAAATCGACACTCTTGGAGTCGACGCCGAGTGAAGCTGTGTTTTATTGTGAACAAGGCAATATTAAAATTAACAGTGGCTTTAACAGCCCTTCAACCGTCACTTTAATAACTGATACAAAAGAAGAAGTTATCTCTTTTAATAGCAAAACATTTGGCTATGATCATCAAATCAACCATTTCAATGAACTGTTACGTCAAGGGAGAAAGGAAAGCCATATCATGACCTTTAATTTTAGTCGCCAGCTTATCGAGACTTTAGATAGCGTTAGAAAACTTATTGATTTGAAATATTAATTGTAGATATTAATTGTAGATATTGATTGTAGATATTGATTGTAGATATTGATTTGAA
>NZ_JACGVM010000026.1:0-51820 GCF_014077195.1 Colwellia sp. BRX9-1 | reverse complement strand
GTTATTTTTAAGCCATTTATACTTTAGCTAAATGTTATAGGTTGTTTAAACTAATAAGCACCTTTGGCCATTAATACAGCGGGAATGGTCAAGGCTATTATTTTACAGTCCATTAAAAAACTTTGTTGCTTAATGTAAGATTTGTCTAACTGTAATTGTTCTTCAAAATTAGTGTCTGCGCGGCCAGATACTTGCCATAAACCGGTTAATCCAGGCTTAGTAAATAATCTTGGTTGGATAAAGTTATCATATTCATAAGTTTCAATTGATAATGCGGGTCTTGGACCGACTAAACACATATCCCCTCTAACAATATTAAATAATTGTGGTAACTCATCAATAGAATACTTTCTAATAAATTGGCCAATTTTGGTAATTCTAGGGTCATTAATGTACTTCTTACAAACACCTTCACGCGAGCTTTGCGATGGGTCTGGTTCTTTAAAATGTGGGTCAGATTTTAAATACATTGATCTAAATTTATACATTTTAAAATGTCGACCATTTTCACCCACTCTAGTTTGAGAAAACAATGCACCACCCAGACTTTCTGTTTTAATTAAAATCATCACAATTAGAAGTACTGGGCTAATCAGTATTAAGGCAAGTAGCGCAATACTTTGCTGTAAAATAACTGGAATGCCTTTGTGTTGGTAATTTATAACAATAGCTTTGCGCGTTTTAGTCAATAACGCCTGATTTTTAATTTTATTTAATATTTGAATAGTCATTATTTTGCTCCGGTATTTACTAAGCCAAGTAAAAAGGTTCTATATAAAAAAAGTGGGTTACCAATAACATAACGATTAAATTTTTCACGAGGTTCTTGCATTAAGCGCCAAATCCACTCCATCCCCATTTCTCTTAACCACATCGGTGAACGTGAAATATTGCCAGAATAAAAATCAAATAGCCCACCTACGGCTAATGCTGTTTTACATCGTAATTGGTCTCTGTGCTCGAGTAACCATTGTTCTTGTATAGGTGAACCCATGGCAACTAATAAAACATCACAACCACTATCATTTATTGCGGTGATAATTTTTTGGGTACTCTCAGTGCCGTTATAACCATGTTCGGTACCTGCAATTTGTAGTCCTGGAAATTGAGCGCTTAATTCATTTGCTGCTTGATCTGCAATCCCTGGCTTAGCACCAAAGAAATATAAAGATTGACTACTTTCAACACAGTTTTTACAAAGATGAGGTAACATATCTGTTCCGTTATTGTTGCCATTAAGCAAGAATCCTGCTTTTTTTGCTGCTAATCTCATACCAGAGCCATCAGCGAACAATGCATCGGCTTTTGTTAGCTGATTAAAGAAGGCTGGATTGCTAATCGACAAATTAATGGAGTGCGCATTAATAAAAAAACCTATTTTTGTTTTACTTGCAGGTATATCACTAGATGTTATCCATTCAACAGCTTCCGCCATTGAAGTATTGTTAACATCTAAACCAAATAAAGATAAGTACTTAGATTCTTTAAGTCTTTTAATTTTTTGGCCATAAATAATAATCGAGATAAAACTTTTGCTCATCAGCGCTAGATAATCAGCTAAATTACCATTGAGTTGTTGTTCAAGTAGTTGTTCGGGCGTCATCACCGTTAAACCTGTTTTAAGGTGCAAGTCATAAAGACTAAAAATTCCTGCTTTACAGTTAGTTTTGTTAAGCACACAAAACTGTATGTCGGGTGAAAGTCGATGAGTCAAGGGAATACCGCAAAAAGAAATCTTACCTAAACAAATATCAAACAAAACTGCAGTTTTTACCCAAAGACCACAACTAAAGCGGTGTAATGTTAGCTTTCTGCTTAAGGCATCAGTCTTATATTGTTTTGAAAATAAGTTTCTTCTTGTCGTTATCGCCAAGGTTATATTTAACAGGAAACAGGGAAGCAGTATTAAGATAAGGATCAGGGCTATAGGCTTATCGACAATGTTGCCAGAGTATTGATGCTTAGTAGCATCGTAGTCTGTAGACGATTGAGTTATTGTTTGTAGTGAAAATTTAGTTTTTATCATTTCAGCTAACCTAAATTATTATCAGTTAACGTGTACAGTGCTTAAGTTGTGCCAACTTGGATTTTTATTTTATCTTGCTGTTTTATAATGATTTTATTGTGTCGCGGGCTGTTTGTTCAAAAAAAGAGAAGTACTAAATTGCAAAATAAAAAATTAAATTATCATTTTGCAATATATCTTAAAATACTAACAACAGACTAATTTGGGATAAAGCGATAAGATAATATTTGTTTCACGCGACAGGTCGTCTTCATTACATGCTTTAACTGACGTTAGTTGTTTTCTATTAACAAAGGCTAGTATGCGGGCAGAGAGAGAGAAAACAATTTTATGAAATAGATTATTAATAATGCTGGTGCGCATAGGACCACAATTGCTGTGTCTAATATAGTCACTTAAGTCATAGTCAAAGGTATTATTCCATTTTTGTTCGAGCTCTTTTATAAAATCCACCCCTTTACTTAATTCTATGACATGACCGTTTTCACCCCAGCCAACCTTGTTTATTTTTTGTATGCGAGCAAGTCTGGAATCAATAATACTGGTCAGCCATTCAATGGTTTGTTTATTATTCAAGGCAATGAGAACTCCTGAATTAAAGCGATTAGAATATCCTTTTGCCATATAAATATATTTTTTATCTTCTACTATTGTTTTTAAAGCGGGGCAATTGTCATTTACCACTGTATCAGCATCTAAAAATAAAACGGTGTCATATCCTGAGAGTAAAGCTGTTCGTATTAGCGTTAATTTAAGCCAACAGCACTCTACGCCTAATTTAGAAATATAAGGCCGAGTTACCGCTTGATGGTAGTATCCTTGCTTTATTGCATAGTTTTTGTGTGTTGCTAGTTCTTTGTTATACATTAACTGGTAACCATTTAGGGCAATGCTGAGTACTAATGTTTTATTGGACATAAATGTCCCCTTACTGCAAATGGGTTAATCAACTTCTCTACCTATGAAAAGTACTTAACTAAGTAACCTGCAATAACTACTCCATTATTGATAACCCCCTCTACCAATAGGCTAGCAGCGAGTAAAAGGTTTTATATAGGTATAAATGATGATTTTTTTTTGGTTTTTTTGCAAAATGCGAACTGACGTTGATAAATATTATAAGATACAAAGATTCATGTTTAGGTTAGTAAATAAAGTAAACTAAACCAACGCCTTATAGTTAAAGAGTTGGTTTAGGTAAAAAAGTTTCGCGTGTTAGTTAATCGGTGGGTTTGCAAGCGGTAGGCGTATTTTAAAACATGTACCAACACCTACCTCACTCGTAACTGTAATTGTACCGTGATGCTTTTCAATGATGCCATGTGAAATAGGCAAACCTAAACCCGTACCTTCACCAACAGGTTTGCTGGTATAAAAAGGATCAAATATTTTTAAGATATTTTCTTCACTTATTCCTCTACCATTATCTTGCACGTAAATAATGACGTTATCTTGCTCTTGGGTTGTTGTAATAGTCAATATCCCATTGGTTGAGCAAGCATGTGAAGCATTCATAAATAAGTTAATAAAGACCTGATTTAAATCATATGGCTGCCCCATAACGTCACCACAATCGGAAAGCTCAAGATTAATGGTCATAGAGTATTTTATTTCATTAGCAGATACTTTTATGCATTCTTTAATACAGTCATTAATACTAAAAGCGGTAAAGGCTTCATCTCCTTTATAAGATATTTTCTTTAAATTTTTAACTATCTTTTTTACGCGCTCTACTCCTTCAATGGTATCGGCTAAAAGAGAAGGGATGTCAGTTATTAAATAGTCAGCATCAATTTCTTTACGCATACTTTGATATTGTTGCAACATTGAGTCAACGTTATCTTTGAGAGGTAAATTATCTTGTATAATTTTGTCGAGTTTAAAAAATTCAGTAATGTTTTCAGATAAATAAAAGAGGTTGCTGTATGAGTAAGCAATAGGATTATTAATTTCATGCGCAATACCAGCCGTAAGTTGTCCCAGTGAAGACATCTTTTCTGACTGGATAAGTTGTGCTTGAGTTGTTTTTAATTCAGCAACAACCCCTTCAAGATTTAAAACATTATCGTATAATTGTCGTGTTTTATCTTCAAGTAGCTTTTCTGCCAACTGTCGTGCCTTTTTTTCGCGGATATAGGCTGTTTTATACGCGTCTTCTTCAGTCATATTAATCCTTGAAAGATATTACTAATTTACATTTTTCGGCTCCATCATGCATGCATTCAGGGTGTTCAATTACAATAGCTTGTTCAAAGTGTTGAGCAGCACCCGCAATCAATCCTTCAGAAAGATGGCACAACTTGCGCTTAGATTGATAAAACATAATTAAATCGCCATTAGGTTTTTCATCGTATTTAAAACTGGGTAAGTAAGAATCAGGATAAACACGCTTGACTTCCTTGTGAATAACACCGTCAATACAAATGAGAAAATCTTTTAAATTATCAATATGTGATAAGTTAGCAGGGCTACTATTAAATAAATGAATAAATAAATATTCACCAAAGGTGCGAACTAACGTGGGCGGATCAACTTGGGTTAATGTCGATAGTTCAGCAACAAAAGCCATTATTTCGGAGTCTTCATACTGCATACCGTTAGTATAAATACCTTCAGAATTTGGTTTTACTTTATCTAACAACTCATTCCATACCGACATGCCCATTTTTTCAATGACCATTTCGGAAAATGTGGTGAATATAGAACCTTGCATGTTAATTTCCTTAAATTATGATAATGATAACGGTTCAATAACAATCGTAAATTGGTGTTTTTGATTAATCTCGTATTCAATCAACTTATTAATTGTGTGTTCGGTAAATTCATGACCTTCAGCTAGAATAAGTAAGTTATTTGCAGAAAATAAACCATGTTTTAATACCATGTCGGGTAAAAGTTGTCGTGTCGTTAAGCCCTGTTCAGAAATATTATCTATAACTAATTCGGGGTTGGCCATTAATATATCTAAAACTTCTTTGGCATATTTCATACCTTTCGATTTATTTAACGCGACCAGTACTTGCTTATGATCTAGCCTTTTAACATCAATCTTACCGCAAGAAAATCGCCAATAATCTCTTGCAACACTTATTATTTTACAGGCAAGCAATGTTTTACTATTAACTTTATTTTTTAGTTCTGCTAGTGAATGAAATTGATAGGTTAGTATTGCTTTTACACCATTTAAACGTTGCGCTGGTGAAAGTATTTGTTGAGCAATATCTCCCTGAGTCAAAAAAATCTTTTTTTGTTCGAAATTGAGTAAATCAAAGGGGGTACAAACAATGGTTGAATCAAACCCTAACAATCCAATTTCGTTGAGAAAACCTGATAAGCGAATATCATGCAATGCTTCTTTATCTAGACAGAGCTTTTCTCCTAATCGGCCGGCTAATTGTGCTACATTTTTCGCAAAATCAGCATTAAGATCAGGACTGATCGCAATGAAGTTAAATAACATTTTCTCACAGGCTTTATTGTCTTGTTCATTTCTTGTTAATGACGTTCTAATTTGTTTGGTGCGTAAATTTACTTTTCCTTCTAAGTCATGATTTAAACTTTTAAGTAATTTATTTTTCTTTTCAATTTTACGTTTTAAATTATGGTTTTCCTTTTTTAAATGGGTGATCTCCAAACCTTCTTCAACAGCATTAATTAGCTCATCATTATTCCAGGGTTTATTAATAAAACGATTGATTTTACCTAAATTAATTGCTGCCACGGTTGATTCAAAATCAGCATAACCACTTAATACTATTCGATAAGTATCTGGGTGTGAATTAGCCAGTATTTCTAATAACGCTGCGCCGTCCATTTCAGGCATTCTCATATCAGAAACAACGATGTCTACGGGCGTTTTCTCTAAAATCTCTAGTGCGTTTATAGCACTATTAGCAATAATGACATTATATGACTTGCGGTGAAATAAACGTTGCAAAGTCCTGAGTATAATTCGTTCATCATCAACACATAAAACAGTCATATCTGAATACAAAGCATTTTGGGTACTACTATCTGACATAATCTTTCCCTACAAATTTTACAACTGAAATAAATAGTTTTAATGATGTTAATTATAACGACCACTATATTATCTATTTTTTACTTTATAGTGATAAATAACAAACATATATTATAGTTATAACGGTTATTTATTCAAAAATTATTGATATTATTATAATTAATAAGTCAATTTACCTTAACAACATTTGTAATTGTTAAGGCGATACATTAAGTTTTACATGTGGAATAAAAAATAGTTATAGCTAAATGCAACACTGTTTTATAGAAAATTTATTGGGCTTTAGTGCTTATTTTAAGGGAAGAAATGCAAAATTTGAATAAATCGGTCATTTTATTTGTTGACGATGAACCCGCTATTTTAAGATCGCTTCAACGTATTGCGAGCAAAGTGGATGCTACTATTTTAACGGCTGCTAGCGGCGGTGAAGCACTTGAGGTGATTAAAGAATGTCATGTTGATGTCATTGTTTCTGATATCAACATGCCCAATATGAACGGCAATCAATTACTTGAACAAGTTGCTCAAATTTCACCTGAAACTGTTCGTATTGTTTTAACCGGATGTGACAACATGGATACGGTACTTAATGCGGTTAATTCAGGGCACATTTGGGGGTTTTTACATAAACCTTGGGATAACTTCGAACTTATTGTTAAGTTAAAGCAAGCATTACAGCTCCAGAATATACTTGCTGAACGTACCTTAATGCGAAGAACGATTGATCAATACCAAAAATATCACAAAGCAAAATTTGAAGGCTTTATTGGCGATTCAATTCCGATGCAATTTGTTTATTCTTGTATCGAACAAAGCGCACCTAGCAGTGCCTCTGTATTTATTACTGGGCCTAGTGGCTCAGGAAAAGAAGTTGCTGCACAGGCTATTCATCGTTTAAGTAAAAGAAAAAATGGGCCTTTTATTGCGCTCAACTGTGCCGCTATACCCTCAGAATTGATGGAATCAGAAATTTTTGGTCACATCAAAGGAGCATTTTCTGGTGCTGTTTCTAATCGTGACGGTGCAGCATCATTGGCCAACGGCGGCAGCTTATTTCTTGATGAAATTGGTGAGATGGATATCAGTTTACAGGCTAAATTATTACGTTTTATTCAAACAGGTTGTTTTCAAAAGGTCGGTAGCGGTAAAGAAGAAAAAGTAGACATTCGTTTTATCAGTGCAACCAATCGAGACCCTCAAGTTGCCATTGATGAAAAGAAACTACGTGAAGATCTCTTTTATCGGCTCAATGTTATTTCTATTGCGTTACCCGCACTAAATGAACGTGGTAGTGATATTGTGAAGTTAGCCGAATATTTCTTAAGCCACTTTAGCAAAACGGAAGAAAAAGTTTTTGCGGGTTTCTCAACTAATGCTGAGGCATTAATTACATCGTACTCTTGGCCAGGTAATGTTAGGCAACTGCAAAATATTATTCATAGTGCAACAATTATGTCTGAAGGACCCTTAATTTCTGAACAAGTGATTGTTCAGCAACTTGGTCGGCAGTTTAAGCAAGCTGTTCTTGCAACACCCCCTGCGCAAAAAGCGGTTGTCTCGGCACAAGATGATATTAATATGCAGACACCTATGCCCAATACAGCTAATTTAACACCTTCAATAATTACCTTAGCTGATGTCGAAAAGCATGCCATTGAACAAGCGGTTTCATTGTGTGAAGATAACATCGTCAAAGCGGCCAGAGAACTAGGTGTGAGTCCATCAACGCTTTATCGAAAAATTCAGCAATGGCAAGTACCAGCGCTAGATTAATACCATTTTTAATTTGCAAAAAGTGCTGGTGTTTTTTTTCAAAGTGCAAATTATTATCAGTTCAACACCTAAGTGTAAAATAAAACTTATAATAATCAGTTGATTAAAATAACTTAAATATTGGAACGAAACTTGAAGGTATCATTGTTAACGATTTAACAATGATAATTCAGGAGTGTTCTAGTGCAGTTAATGTCTTTATTAAGAACGCAATTTAATTCGGTAATTGAGCTGTTATCAAATGCTATTTGGTTACTGAGTGCCGAGTTTGTTGCTAAAGTCTCCAGAATTTTCACTATTGTTGTACTTGCCGCGCAATTATCGCCAATCTCTTATGGTACCGCTATGTTAGCGCTGGCCTTTCATGATGTCTTTGCATTAATATTACGAGCCGGTGTAGGTAGTCAAATTATTAACTGCAAACAAGCGCAAGTCGCTAGTTTTGCAAAAAGTGGTATCGTCATCCAATGGGCTATCTGTCTCACTATCGCTGTAGGTCAGTGGAGCTCTGCAGACTTTCTATCGTCACTTTATGACAATGATGACATTGCCTCATTACTCAAAATAATGGCTGTTATTTATCTGCTTTATCCTTGGGTGAGTGTAAAAATATTTTTGTTGCAGCGCGATAATAAAATGCGCTGGTTTAGTATCAGAAATGGTGTTTGTGTCATCATCGAAAATGTATCTATAGCGGTAGCGGCTTTGCTTGGAGCTGACATCTTTGCTGTTGCTTTGGGTAAAATCGCCTTTTCGCTATTTTGGTTGTTGTTATTTTCATTCGCACCGGTTCAATCATATGGCATTGGTTTTGATAAAACTGTAATCAAGCAGATGTTAAGAACATCAGGTAAGCTTTTTAATACAGAATTTTTACGAGGGATTCGAGTTCATGCCGATACTTTTATTGCCGGTAAGTTACTAACCCCCGAGCTTTTTGGTTTTTATAGTTTTGCAAAAAATGCTGGGGTAGGTTTAAGTCAGTCAATTAATCAAGTTTATATGGCTGCTTTATATCCTTATATTTGCAAGTTAGCTCGACAAGGGCAGCTATTAGCACAACAAAAGAAAATATTTGCTCTTTCATTATCTATTGGTTTTTTATTCGTTTTTCAGGCTTTAATCGCTCCTATTTATGTACCGATTCTGTTCGACGATAAATGGTCGTCTGCTGTACCTATCATCACAATATTATGCTTAGTGGCATTACCAAACTTAATTATTGATATTGCTTGTTGTTTTCAACGGGCAACAGAGCAATACCACCTTGAAACCTTTACTCGTTTAGTTTGCCTGTTAGTTTCTTTACTCACGCTCATTATTATGGTGCCAAAAGAGCCAATGGAATTTGCTGTTGTTATCTTTTTTAGCAGTCTATTTTGCTTGATCCCGCTTTACTTAATTAATGTTCTTAAACCCTTAAATTATAACCTACGTACTTTATTTAATAGGAAAAAATCACATGAAATCTAATGCAGTTCCAATAGTATCAGTTATTATTCCAATGTATAACGTTGGAAAATATATTGAACAAAGTATCAATAGCGTTCTTAAGCAAACCTATCATCATTTTGAAATTATTTTAGTGGATGATGGTTGTACTGATGATACCTTAAATAAAGTGAATCAATTTACAGACCCTAGAATTAGAATCATTCATCAAACTAATCGAGGTTTGTCTGGCGCAAGAAATACCGGTATAGATGCGGCTCGTGGTTTATATGTTGCTTTACTCGATGCTGACGATTATTGGGCTAAAGATAAATTAGCTAAGCATATTAAGCACCTATCAGCGAACCCTAAGGTAGGAGTAAGTTACTGTCCGTCATTGTTTATTAATGAAGAAGGCGTACTTTTGGGTGTTGGTCAATTTCCCAAGCTTAGCAATATAACTAAACAACATATTTTTTGTCGTAATCCTGTAGGTAATGGCTCATCGCCAGTGATTAGAAGAGCGTTATTAGCAGAAATTGGCTATTTTGGTGTTAAAAGAGATAAATATCGAAAAATGTATTTTGATGAAAGTTTGAGACAATCTGAAGATATCGAATTATGGACTCGCATAGCATTAACCACTACATGGAAATTTGCTGGTATTGCCAAACCTTTAACTTATTATCGTGTTAACGATACTGGCCTTTCAGCAGATGTTGATAAGCAGTATTCAAGCTGGCAACATGCCGTTATGCTAAACCAAGCTTCTGATCCAACTTTTTTCAAACAGTTTTATAGTTTAGCAAGGGCATACCAGCTTCGTTATTTAGCCAGACGGGCGATACAGTCTGAAAGTAAACTGACAGCTTTTAAGCTTATCCATCAAGCAATATTTTGTAATTACAGGATCCTTTTTCAAGAGCCTAGTCGCACGATAATGACCTTAGGCTGTGCTTGGTTAAAGTTTTTACCGAGCAAGCTATATCGACGAATTGAGAAGTTTGCCATGTTAAATTTTGGCAATAGTTCAATTAAACAATAAGGTTAAAATGTAATGAAGACCTATAATCTATATCAGTTCTTGTACTACTCATAATATTTATTTAGAGGCACTATGGCGCGTATTAATAAATCAGATGATAACTCAAAAGTTAATCAGCTATTAAGTGGCATGGATAAATCTGTTGCAGAAAGTTTCACTTATAAACAACGTAAAGCATTACAAAAAAGCATTAGTACTCAGGACTGGCGAAGTCACAATGTAGATTTTAGACCTACATTAGCATTGCCTTTTCTCCCTTGGAGTTTCTATATTGTTTTTCTAGTGGGTGTTAATAGAAGGGGGCTTACACACACTGAACGTTTTATTGCTTTTGCTATGTTTTTATTATTTATATTCGTCTTCGGTTTAGCCATGATTGGTTGTGTGTTTTTGTTAATTTATTTATTTAAATCATGGTTAGGAATAGATTTGTTTCCAAATGAATCTTTAGGTCTTTGGGACGCCCTCAAAAGTCTTTTCTAGCTATTTTCACGCAAAGTAAATGCTTTAACAGGCATAATGATAGATTTTTAAATAACATTGCTTACAGCTTGATAACGCTATCTGTTAGTTATCAAGCCATATGTATCACTTGCCAGAGACTCTTAGTTGATTAACCATGACTGAATAGTATCTCTGTCTGGGATAGAACCGCTATGCACATTAACATCATTAATTAAAACTGCTGGGGTAGTCATTACGCCATATTCCATAATAACTTCAGGGTCTGTTTCTTTTATTACCTGAATATTAATATTTAATTCTTTGGCTATTTTAGAAATTTTTTCAACAGTCTTTATACATTTAGTACAGCCAGTACCCAGTACTTTTATTTCTATCATAATATTTTCTCTTTAGTTAGGTGTTAAATAAAAGGGCTTAAAAAATTAAATGTCCAACCAATTAAAGTAAATGCAATAAGCAATAGAATAAAAAGTATCGTCAATAACCGCCACTGCATGACTTGCTTTAATAAGATAAATTCAGGAAAACTTGCAGCTACAGTACTCATACAAAAAGCCAGTGTGGTACCTACAGGAAGACCTTGTTTAAGTAAACTTTCCATGACAGGAATAACACCAGTCGCATTAGAATATAAAGGTATGCCAAGTAAAACTGCAGAAGGGACTGACCACCATTGCCCATCGCCTAAATGCGCTTGAATCCAACCGTCGGGAACAAAACCATGTAAAGCTGAGCCTAACCCTACACCTACGATGACCCATTTCCATACTCGTCCAAAAATTTCGCTGAGCTCTTCCTTTGCAAAAGTATGCCTTTGTTTTAACGATAATATTGCAGATTGTTTAGCTTTAACTCTTACCGTGTTTTGACCGCGTTGTAACGCTTTGGCGGCAAAAGATTGCAACCAACGTTCAGCTTTTATGGCATCAAGAAAAATACCGCCTAATATGCCAACAGACATCCCAACCACAATGTAAAGCAGGGTAAATTTCCATCCCAATAAACTAAGTAACAGCAATACTGCTACTTCATTTATCAGTGGTGATGTAATGAGAAATGACATCGTTATACCTACAGGGATCCCTGCTGATGTAAAACCCAAAAATACCGGAATACTCGAGCAAGAACAAAACGGCGTTATTGCGCCAAAACTTGAGCCAAGTAAATAACCAACCCCTGAATGTTTACCGGCTAAGTAATCACGAATACCTTCAACATTCATTGACGCTCTTAATAAAGCAATAGCGTAGATCATTATCAATAACAAAAAGAATATCTTAGTGGTGTCTTCGATAAAAAAATGAAGGGCATCGCCTAGTTTTGTTGTTCTAGATAAACCAAATATATCAACAACTAACCATGTGGCTAAATCGGTAAATATCTCAAACATAAGCTGTCCTATCGAGGTGGATAATAAGTAATAAAATAAGTTCGCTAAGGTAGTATAGATTTTGTAACACGGTTTTAAACAGCCTTGACGGTAAAATTTAAACCGATAAAAGACAATAATAAGCGATTGATATACTCATTATTATAATAGTACAGCGTTGTTATACTTTGACTTAAGTCAGGTTGTCGCTAATTACTGCCGATAAAAAGACGGTAGTATTAGTAGGTGAGTTCGTTGAGGATCGATATTTTCCCTTTGCGCTATTTTAGACGTTAGGCAAAGGGTATATCTAGCAATAAGTGACTTTAAACGCCGGGTGTTGCTTGAATCACTTTATTTCTAAGCCATTTGTTAGCGGGTTCAAAGTCGAGGTTTGTATGCCAATAAAGATGCATATCAATATCAGGTAGTGTTACAGGTAATGGGTATATAACCAAATCGAGCAATTGCGCGTACATTTTAGCGGTTGTTTCTGTTGCCGTGAGCAACATATCGTTACCAGCTATAACCCGACATGCTGAAAATGTATGTTGGCACCGCAAACCTATTTTACGTTGTAATCCAAGACGAGCTAATTCGAAATCCTCAATGCTTGGTCCTGTAGAACGCGACGACACTAAAATATGGTCCATCGCTAAGTAGCTTTCTAAATCTAGTATTGCGTTAATTTGTGGATTATTTTTACGTGCAACGACTACTAATTTATCTTTTTCTAATTGGGTGTGTAATATATTGTCGCTAACGGGTAATAGAGTATCTATGGCTAAATCAATGTCGCCGCTGGCGAGTTTATTTTCCAGTTCATGGCGATTAACTCGGCGGCTACTTTGTATATTTACCCAGGGCGCTTCTTTATGAATTCTCTGTATCAAAGGCGGCAAGTAAGAAGCTTCTAAGGCAACGTGCAACGAAATGGTAAAACTTTTGCGCGAGGTCATCGGTTGAAATTGTTTTGACTGTGCTAAACATATTTGTAATTGACGTAAAGCTTCACGAACATCTGCAACTACATTATTAGCCACTACAGTAGGCCGCATTTCATTGCCTTGTCGCACAAAAAGTGGATCGTCAAAATGTGCGCGTAATTTACTCAAAGAGTGACTCACTGCTGGCTGTGACAAATTCAGTGCTGATGCTGCTTTGGTAATATTGCCTTCGCAGTAAATGGCTTCGAAGACCACAAATAAATTTAAGTCGACTTTCATCGTTATATTTCAACCTAATTCGTAAAATAAGAAATTAATATTGCCATTCTATTCATAAAATGAATAGTTAATCATTAAGTTTATTATTTAATTTAATTAGGGTCATATATTTAATCAATCGTTATTATATTTCGGCTTCTTTATTTGTAAGATGAATAGTAGGTCATAATAACTATTCATTTGTTTAATTGTTGACTGGCAATTAATATCAATATATCGAAAAAAAAGATATTTAAAGAACCTCAATTAATGATGAAGATGATAATAAGCCCGCTATTAAAATCGCAACCTATTTCTGTGAAAGGGTAAACGCATGACGGCCATCTATCTTATACGTCACGGGCAAGCCTCTTTTGGTAAAGCCGACTACGACCTCTTGTCTGAAAAAGGCAGTGAACAATCGCGCTTATTGGGTAAGTATTGGCAAGCCATATCTGCACCAGAAAAGATTTACTCGGGTGATTTGCTGCGACACGGACAAACCCTAGAACATTTCTTACTGGGTTATGAAAGTGAACCATCACCTGTGATACTGCATTCAGGGTTTAATGAGTTTAATCATCAAGAATTGTTAACTTGCTATGATGCACAATGGAAAGATTTTTCAAAAATGGCTACGATAATGAGTAAACAGCCGAGCGCAAATAAAGCTTTTCAAAAAGAGTTTGCTAATGCACTGCTTCGGTGGACAGGTGGCAACCACGACAATGAGTATAAAGAAAGTTGGAGTCAATTTAAAAAACGTTGTATTAGCGCATTACAAGATGTCATTAAGCAAGAGCTAACGGCAAGAAAAACTATTACACAAAAGAATCAACATACAAACAATATTTGTATATTTACTTCAAGTGGCACCATAGCTGTCATTATTCAGCATGTTTTAGGCTTATCTGATGAAAAAACATTAATCATCAATCAACAGTCACGCAATACTGGTGTTACTAAATTACTCTTTTCAGAAAAGAATTTAAGCATTGATTATTTTAACAATTATAGTCATTTGACCCTAGCAGGTGAAGACTGGGTGACGTTTAGATAATCGATAATATATTAGCAATTAAGAAGGAGACTTAACATGAACAAGATTAACTTATTCGATCTAACAGGAAAAATCGCTTTGGTTACTGGCGCAAGTCGTGGCATTGGTGAACAAATAGCTAAATTACTGGCGCAAAGTGGCGCCCATGTCATTGTTTCTAGCCGTAAAGTTGAAGGTTGCCAAACTGTTGTTGACGATATTATTGCCGCAGGTGGCAGCGCTCAAGCTATACCTTGTCATATTGGCGAAATGGACCAAATCGAAAACATTTTTTCTTTGATTAAAGAACAACATGGCAAGCTTGATATTTTAGTTAATAACGCCGCGGCTAATCCCTATTTTGGCCATGTGTTAGATACTGATTTAAGTGCTTTTCAAAAAACAGTCGACGTCAATATTCGCGGATATTTTTTCATGTCTGTTATTGGGGCAAAGCTAATGAAAGAAAATAATGGTGGCGCTATTGTCAATGTGGCTTCTATTAACGGTGTTATTCCTGGTGACTTTCAGGGGATTTATTCCATTACCAAGGCCGCGGTTATCTCTATGACTAAGACCTTTGCCAAAGAGTGTGCTCAATTTAATATTCGAGTTAATGCTTTATTACCCGGCGGCACCGATACAAAATTTGCGTCAACATTAGTCAATAATCCCAAGATACTTGAACAAATGTTGCATCACGTGCCGATGAAGCGTATTGCGCAGCCTGAAGAAATGGCTGGCACTGTACTTTACTTGGTTTCAAATGCATCAAGTTACACGACAGGCACTGCGATTAACGTTGATGGTGGTTATTTAATTGGCTAGGCAATAAAGTTATTAACAAGGCTCTGGCAACCGTTGGCATTAATTTGTCTGCTGCAATATTTAATATTAATAAATTTCAGGAAACACAATGAGTAATAGTAATTCAGCCAAACTTTTTGAATCATTTTCATCAGGTGCACTCACGTTAAAAAATCGTACGGTTATGGCTCCGATGACTCGGACCTTTTCGCCTAACTATATTGCCAATAACGATGTTGCAAAATATTATCGACGCAGAGCAGAAGGTAATGTCGGTTTAATTATTACCGAAGGTACTTTTATTTCGCATAAAGCGGCTAATGGCTATGAGCGAGTTCCTGCTATTTTTGGTGAAGAAGCTTTAGCTGGCTGGAAACATGTTGTCGATGAGGTACATGCTGCTGGAGGTAAAATCGTGCCACAAATTTGGCATGTTGGTTCAGTGAGAAAAGAAGGTATTGGCCCAGATAAATCAGTACCTGCCTATAGTCCATCTGGCTTATATAAACCCGGTGCCCCCAATGGTATTGAAATGAGCCAAGCCGATATTGACGAAGTTGTTGCTTCTTTTGCGCAAGCTGCTCTCGAGGCTAAAAATATTGGCTTTGATGGCGTTGAAGTTCATGGTGCTCATGGTTACTTGGTTGATCAGTTCTTCTGGGAAGGCACAAATCAGCGTGATGATGGTTACGGAGGTTCATTAGAAAACCGTACCCGTTTTGGTGTTGAAATTGTCCAAGCAATTCGCGCCGCTGTTGGTGATGATTTTCCTATTATCTTTAGATTTTCTCAATGGAAGCAACAAGACTACAATGCAAAACTTTGCCAAACACCCGCAGAGTTAACGACTTTTTTAACACTATTAAGTGATGCTGGGGTCGATATATTTCATGCGAGCACCCGCCGTTTTTGGTTACCAGAATTTGAAGGCTCGACGCTGAATTTAGCCGGATGGACGAAAAAAATAACCCATAAACCGGTAATAACCGTGGGCAGTGTTGGGCTCGACAGTGACTTCACCGGTGAAGGTAGTATGGACCTGGGCGGTGCTTCTAACCCAACCGGAATTGATGGTTTATTAACGCGCCTAAATAATGATGAATTTGATTTGGTTGCTATTGGTCGAGCGTTATTAGTCGATCCAGAGTGGGTTAATAAAATACGAGATAAAAAAGAAGACCAAATAGCCCCGTTTAATAAAGAAGCGTTAATGAAGTTAAGTTAAATAAATTAAGTCAGTTGTCGGTTGATTAATCAACTTTCAACCGACAATGATTTTTGAATATCGTGACAAAAAAATTCTCACTGCACTCGTTAGTAAACGGGCGCTATTAAATTATAGGGATCTCTCATGGATTTTGAATACAGTGACAAAGTTAACGCATTAATAAATCGTGTAAATTTATTTATGGATAAATATGTTTATCCTGCTGAACAGAAAATGCATGAACAAGTTGCACAAGAGCCTTGGTCAACACCGCCGTTAATGGAAGAGCTAAAAGCGAAAGCAAAAGCAGAAGGGCTATGGAATTTATTCTTACCTTTGAGTTATGGCAAATATAGTGCGGGTTTAACTAACTTAGAATATGCACCTTTAGCTGAAATTATGGGTAAAGTGATGTGGGCGCCAGAAGTGTTTAATTGTGCGGCTCCTGACACAGGCAATATGGAAGTTCTCGCTAAATATGGCAGTGAAGCCCAGAAAAAACAGTGGTTAGAGCCGCTACTTGAAGGAAAAATCCGTTCCGCTTTTGCCATGACAGAGCCTGAAGTCGCTTCAAGTGATGCGACCAATATTGAATTACGTATCGAACGTGACGGTGATGAATATGTCATTAACGGTAAAAAGTTTTACATCAGTGGCGCGTGCCGTAAACAATGTGAAATTATGATCGTTATGGGTAAAACCGACCCCGACAATGAAAATCGTTATATTCAACAATCGCAAGTGCTAGTGCCAATGAGAACACCCGGTGTCACTATGGTTCGCCCAATGAAAGTGTTTGGCTATGATGATTCGCCAGAAGGACATGCTGAAATTATTTTTGAAAATGTTCGAGTGCCTATCGACAATATTATTGTTGCTGAAGGTAAAGGGTTTGAAATCGCGCAAGGGCGTTTAGGTCCTGGTCGTATTCATCATTGTATGCGTTCGATTGGCATTGCTCAACGTGCGTTAGATTTAATGTGTAAGCGTGTTAATGAACGTATTGTCTTTGGTCGTCCGATGATAAAACAACAATCAATACGCGAAGATATTGCTATTTCAGCTTGTCAAATTGAACAAGCGCGTTTGATGACGTTAAAAGCGGCGCAAAAAATGGACCTTGAAGGTAATAAAGCGGCGAAAGATATTATTGCCATGATAAAAATAGTTGCACCGAATATGTCGCTTGACGTTATTGACCGAGCTATTCAATGTCACGGCGCGGTAGGGGTTAGTCAGGATACTTTTTTAGCGCATGCATATGCGGCTCAAAGAACCTTGCGTTTAGCAGATGGTCCTGATCAAGTTCACATGATGCAACTTGGACGAGATTTAGTAAAAAAATCGACATAACATTAAATGATTATTGAAATTAATCGTCTTAAATCTGAAAGAGAATAAATACATGGCAGCAAACGTACCTTTTGATGTTGAAAAACTCACCGCTTACCTAGCACTTCATCTTGATGGTTTTATCGGTCCCATTACGCTTGATAAATTTTCAGGCGGACAATCTAATCCGACCTATAAAGTGATAGCGCAGTCCGGAATATTTGTCTTGCGCAGCCAACCGCCAGGAAAACTCCTAAAATCAGCACATGCGGTTGACCGTGAATATAAAGTGCTAGCCGCGTTAAAATCTTCAGACGTTCCTGTCGCCGAGGTTTATCACCTTTGCGAAGATACTAGCATTATTGGCTCGATGTTTTATCTGATGGAATATTGTGATGGTAGCGTTTATTGGAGTGCCTCATTAGCAGAAGTCAAAACTAATGAATATCGCAGTAAAATGTATGACGCAATGAACAATGCTTTGGTTGCTTTACATCGCATCAATGTTGAAAGTGTTGGCTTAAGTGAGTACGGAAAAGCAGGTAATTATTTTCAACGTCAATATGATCGTTGGTCTGCGCAATACCGTGCCTCAGAACTCAAAAAAATAATAGCGATGGACAAGTTAAACCAATGGCTTGAAGTTAATTTACCCGCAGATGATGGCAAAGTTTGTTTAGTCCATGGCGACTTTCGCTTAGACAACATGATGTTTGCCAAAGACAAACCAGAAATTATAGCCATTCTTGACTGGGAGCTCTCAACCTTAGGACATCCGTTTTCTGATTTAGCCTATCAATGTATGGGATTACGTATGCCTCAAGGTATTGGCAGTATCGATGGCTTAAAAGGAGTAGATAGAGCCAGTCTAGGCATCCCAACGGAAGCAGAATATGTGGCAACCTATTGTCAGCGTATGGGCATTGAAAAGATAGATAACTGGACATTTTATCTCGCCTTTAGTTTTTTCAGGTTAGCCGCCATTGTTCAAGGTGTTGCCAAAAGAGCGTCACAGGGCAATGCGTCGAATGAAAATGCCAGTAAAATTGGTCAGTTTGTCGAACCTTTAGCACTGATGGCTCTTGAGATAATAGCGCAAGAAAAGGCCACCAAATAGTCGCTAGCTATTCAATTTAGCACCATGACAATAAACACGTTCAAATAATATTTTAAGGAAAAAAAATGGATCCATTATTAGATTTTACCGGAAAAGTTGCTGTTATTACGGGTGCTGCTCAGGGGTTTGGTATGTTATTAGCCCAAGAGTTAGCTCAGCGTGGTGCTAAGTTAGTGATCAGTGATATTAACGAAGCAGGTGTTAACAAGGTGGCCAATGATATTGCAGCTTCAGGCGCTGAGGTGTTCGGGCTTCAATGCGATGTTGCTAAAAATGCAGATTGTAAAGCTATGGTCGACTTAGCCATTGAAAAATTTGGTCGTGTTGACATTGGTGTTAATAATGCAGGTGTTGCTCATGATTTTCATGCGTTACACGAAATTGACGAAGCCCTGATGGATAGACAATTTGCCGTTAATGTTAAAGGTGTGCAGTTTGGCATGAGTCATCAAATTAAGCAGATGTTAACGCAACAAGGTGGCGCCATTTTAAACGTTAGCTCAATGGCAGGTCTTGGCGGTGCGGCAAAAGTTGCGGCTTACTCTATGGCAAAGCATGCCGTTATTGGTTTGACAAAAACGGGCGCTGTTGAATATGGTCGCCATAATATTCGTATCAATGCGATATGTCCTTTTTTTACCTTAACTAAAATGGTCACTGACATGGCCGATGAAAGTATGCAAAGTAAAATGAGTTTAGGTGCGCCAATGAAGCGTTTAGCCGAGCCTAAAGAAGTTGTTGCCGTGATGCTAATGATGCTGTCACCCGCGAACACTTATATGACCGGGCAATGTATCGCGATTGATGGCGGTGTATCAGCGCAGTAAACAATAATCTTGTGTTACTTTTTTAAATAGTTAATAAGAAGAGACCCGAATGGCCAGTGAATTAATGAATCAACGAGATATTGAATTTATGCTGTATGAATTCTTTGATAGTGAGTCTCTTTTAAAAAGAGAACGTTATCAAGATCATGACCGGCATACATTTAACGAAGTTATTGCTACGGCTAAAACTATAGCAGAAAAACATTTCTTACCTATTCGTCAAAAACTTGATACTCACCAACCGACGTTTGACGGTAAAAAGGTACATTTAATTCCTGAGCTCAAACCCGCTATTGATGCCGTTATTGCCTCGGGTTTATCTTCAGCGACCGCAGATTATGAAACCAGTGGTATGCAACTGCCGCCAATCATCGCCAGCATCGCTACTTCATATTTAACTGTCGCTGGTGGTGTCGGTTTAGGTTACAACATGTTAACCACCGCGAATGCTAATTTACTTAGCGCGCATGGCAGTGAAGACCTCATCGAAAAGTGGGTAAAACCAATGCGAGCGGGTCGTTTTATGGGCACAATGGCGATGACAGAGCCGGGCAGTGGTTCAGGCTTAGGTGATTTAATCACTAAAGCGACTAAGGCCGAAGACGGTAGCTATCGTATTAGTGGTAATAAAATTTATATATCGGGTGGTGATCATGATCTCAGTGAAAATATTGTTCACTTAGTGCTTGCGAGATTAACCGGCGCGCCAAAAGGGATAAGAGGTATTTCGCTTTTTGTTGTGCCAAAATTTTTGCTTAATGACGATGGCTCAATTGGCGATGACAATGAAGTCGCCTTATCCGGACTATTTCATAAAATGGGCGGGCGGGCTCAAACTTCCACTGCGTTGAGTTTTGGAGAAAAGAACGGTTCTGTTGGTTACCTAGTGGGGGAAGAAAACCAAGGGCTTAAATATATGTTTCATATGATGAATGAAGCACGCATTATGGTTGGAACCAGTGCGGCGGTTATCGGTATAGCAGGTTACTTGTACTCATTAGATTATGCTAAAAATCGGCCACAAGGTCGTTTACCCTCGAGTAAAGATCCACTATCACCTATGGTTAATATTATCGAACATGCCGATGTACGAAGAATGCTTCTCGCGCAAAAAGCTTACGCAGAGGGCGCATTTTCATTAGTACTTTATGGCACACAATTGAGTGACGATGAGAAAACAGCAGCTAGTGCTAAAGAAAAAGAGCACGCACATCTCTTATTAGACTTTCTTACCCCTATTATTAAAACATGGCCTTCTGAATATGGTACTAAAGCCAATGACCTGGCCATTCAAGTACTCGGTGGTCATGGCTATATTAATGAACACCCCGTGGAATTATTTTATCGTGATAATCGTTTAAACGCTATTCATGAAGGTACAACGGGTATTCAGTCGTTGGACTTATTAACCCGAAAGGTGCCAATGAATAAGATGGCAGGATACTTAGCAACATTAACTGAAATAAATATAACGATAGAAAAAGCCAAAAATTATCAAAGTTTAACTGAATTTAGCCAACAACTAACGGCAGCGGTAAAAAGTTTACAGCTAACTACCGAAGCACTATTAACCGCCATGACCACCAAAAATATTGATTTAGCTTTAGCTAATTCGGTTAAATACCTCGAGTTGTTTGGACATGTGATCGTCGCTTGGTTATGGCTCAAACAAGGCCTTGTTGCCACGAAAGCGCTTGAAAATAAACCACACCAAAGTGATGAAAATTTCTATCAAGGAAAACTGCAAACCTTACAGTATTTCTATAGGTTTGAATTACCGCAAATAGCGTTATGGTCAGCGCTGTTAATAGACAGTGATGACAGCACTTATCAGATGAAAGCTGAATGGTTTTAAAGAGTCATTAAAAATAGCAGTTAAATAAATAATAGAGACACCTTATGCCAACTATAATTAACAAAGAAGAATTAGCAAATTATATAGGTTTTCAAGCTAAACCAACGCCTTGGCACTTAGTTACTCAGCAACAAATTGATCAATTTGCTGATTGTACACTCGATCATCAGTTTATCCATGTTGATGAAGAAAAGGCAAAAGCGACACCCTTTGGCGGTACTATTGCTCATGGTTTCTTATCGCTATCAATGCTCTCTCATTTTGCTGAAGACTTTAGCGTTATCATTGACGGATTTTACATGGGCTTAAATGCCGGTTTTGACAAGGTGAGATTTTTGCAACCCGTTGCGGTCAATAGTCGTATTCGAGCACATGCAACAACGTTGGCGATTGAAGAAAAAAAACCAGGACAATATCGTTTGTCTACCCAAGTAAGTGTTGAAATTGAAGGCAGTGAAACACCTGCGCTAGTCGCACAGTGGATTTCAGTACAAATGGTAAAATAACATGGCTAAAAAGTAATTTTAAAGTATTTTAAGGAAATATCATGACAATCAGTTTTATAGGAAAAGTCGCTATAGTTACCGGCGCAGGTAATGGATTAGGTCGCTCACATGCCTTAGCGCTTGCTGCGCGTGGCGCAAAAGTCGTTGTTAATGATTTAGGAGGTGCGCGCGATGGTAGCGGGGCGTCTTCACAAGCATCACAAGATGTTGTGCGTTTAATTGAAGAAAAGGGTGGAGAAGCCATCAGCCATGGCGCAAATGTTGCGAACTTTGATGAAGTACAAGACATGGTTAATCAAGCAATGGAAAAATGGGGACGTGTTGATATTTTAATCAACAATGCCGGTATTTTAAGAGATAAATCCTTTACTAAAATGACCTTAGCAGACTTTTCCTTGGTGATGGATGTTCATGTGATGGGCAGCGTTAATTGTACTAAAGCTGTTTGGGATATCATGCGTGAACAAAACTATGGCCGTATTGTGATGACAACCTCATCCAGTGGCATGTATGGTAATTTTGGCCAAGCTAACTATGGCGCAGCTAAAATGGCAGTTTTAGGCTTAATGAATACGTTATCGATTGAAGGATTTAAGAATAATATCCGGATAAATGCGCTTGCCCCAACCGCTGGCACACGTATGACTGAAGACCTAATGCCTGAAGAAATTGTAAAAGCATTTGCTCCTGAAGCGGTAACGGCTGGTTTGCTAACCCTTTGCGATGACGATGCGCCGACCCGCTTTATTTTATGTGCAGGTGCGGGCGGTTACTCAAGTGCAAGCATGTTTGAAACTCAAGGTTGTTTTATCCCACAGTCGTCACAAACACCAGAATCCGTGCGCGGACAGTGGTCACAGTTAACCGATGAAGCAGGCCAAGCAGCTTTATCTTCTGGATCAAAACAAGGTGAGAAATTTGTCAGCAAAGCTATGGCTTATATGAAGTCACAGCAGCAAAAGTAAATATGACAACTTGTTTGTCGTTCACATCATAATTAAAAAGGAATACTGATGAGAGAAGCCGTAATAGTATCTGCCGCACGTACCCCGATAGGAAAAGCATACCGAGGTGCCTTTAATGATTTATCGGCGCCAACCTTAGCGGCTACTGCGGTTAAAGCCGCCGTTGAAAGAGCAGGAATTGATGCCAATGAAATTGAAGACTGTATTTTTGGTGCCGCTCTAACGCAAGGTAATCAAGGGATGAACTTTGGTCGGCAAGTGGCAATGGCGGCTGAGTTGCCGGTTTCTGTACCTGGCATGACTGTCGATCGTCAATGTTCGTCAGGCTTAATGTCTATTGCTATTGCGGCCAATCATATTGTTTGTGATGGCGCACAAGTGGTGCTTGCAGGCGGTTGCGATTCCATTAGTTTGGTACAAAACGATAAAATGAATATGTATAGAGCTGTTGACCCAAGTGTTAAAGCCTATCGACCAGCTACTTATATGCCGATGCTTGATACGGCCGAAATTGTTGCCAATCGCTATAGTATTTCTCGAGCAGAGCAAGATGCCTATGCACTTAAATCTCAACAACGCACCGCCGCAGCGCAACAAGTGGGTAGGTTTGATGATGAAATTGTGCCAGTGACCTGTACTAAACTGGTTATGGACAAGGCGACGGGTGATATCAGTAAAGAAACGGTCACTTTAACTAAAGACGAAGGTAACCGTCCATCAACAACGTTAGCGGGACTGTCAGCTTTAAAGGCGGTCAAAGATAATGGTGCTATTACGGGCGGTAATGCTTCGCAGTTATCCGATGGCGCTGCAGCCGTTGTTCTAATGGAACGAGGTTTAGCTGAGCAGAGAGGCCTTAAGCCTTTAGGTGTCTATCGTGGCATGGTCGTTGCCGGTTGTGAACCCGATGAAATGGGTATTGGGCCGATTTATGCGATACCCAAATTGTTAGCGCGTAATAACTTAACGATTGACGATATCGGTTTATGGGAAATCAATGAAGCTTTTGCGGTACAAGTTTTATATTGTGCGACTAAATTAGGCATTCCTGAAGATCGTCTTAATGTAAATGGTGGTGCAATTTCTATTGGCCATCCTTATGGTATGAGTGGCACACGTATGGTGATGCACGCACTGATTGAGGGAAAACGTCGTGGAATTAAATATGTTGTGATCAGCATGTGTATTGGTGGTGGACAGGGCGCAGCGGGTCTGTTTGAAGTACTTTAAGCGTTTTAATTAAAACATTTACCGTGGCGTAACTATAATAATAATGCCACGTAAACAATTTGTGATTGGGGAGATAAATATAATGGAAAAGATTTGGCTTGAAAAGAGTTACCCACCTGGTGTTGATTTCGAAATAGACCCAGATAAATATAACTCATTAGCAGATTTATTTACTAAATATACCAAGTTATATCAAGATAACACCGCTTTTATTAATATGGGAGCAAGCATTAGTTATCAAGAACTTGGTCAACAAGCTCATGACTTTGCGGCTTACTTACAACAAGATTTAGGATTAGTTAAAGGTGATAGATTCGCGATTATGATCCCCAATCTTCTTCAATACCCTATCGCATTATTTGGTGCCTTATTAGCTGGACTTACCGTGGTGAATGTTAACCCGTTATACACAGCACGTGAATTAGAGCATCAGTTAAAAGACTCAGGCACTAAAGCTATTCTCATCCTCGAGAATTTTGCCCATGTCCTTGAAAAAGTTATTGATAAAACCGATGTTAAACATATTGTTCTTACGGCTGTAGGTGACAGGTTAGGGGCAGTTAAAGGGTTACTTATTAACAGTGTACTCAGGCATGTTAAAAAGCAGGTGCCTGCTTTTAATTTTCCTGGAGCAGTCAGATTTAATCAAGCGATGACAAAAGGAGCTAAATTAACCTTTAGTCCTGTCAAAGTGGTTGGTTCAGATCTAGCCTTCTTACAATATACCGGTGGCACGACGGGCCCATCAAAAGGAGCCATGCTTACCCATCGCAATATGGTAGCTAACCTCGAACAATCAAATGCGGCGACTAAAAATATATATGAAGTAGGCAAAGAAATTATGGTGACAGCCTTACCGCTTTATCATGTCTATGCGCTAACGTCTAATTGCTTATGTTTTATGCCTTTTGGCGGTACTAATATTTTAATTACCAATCCAAGAGATATGAAAGGCTTTGTTAAAGAGCTCGCTAAATACCCTTTTACTATTATCACGGGTGTAAATACTTTGTTTAATGCTTTATTACATACCCCTGGGTTTGACCAACTTGATTTTAGCCCATTAAAACTTGGTTTTGGTGGCGGAATGTCAGTACAACGTCCGGTAGCCGAGCTTTGGGAAAAAGTCACTAAAACAAGATTGTTAGAAGGTTATGGTTTAACAGAGTGTGCGCCATTAGTGACGATGAGCCCTTTTAATCAACAAAGCTATAACGGCTCTATTGGCTTACCTGTTTCTTCGACCGATATTCGCTTAATTGGCGATAATGGTGAGGAAGTTGCGCTAGGTGAGCCCGGTGAGATGTGGGTTAAAGGTCCTCAGGTGATGAAAGGTTATCACAACCGACCCGATGCAACCGAAGAAGTGCTCAAAGATGGTTGGCTAGCTACCGGCGATATTGCCACCATGGATGAAAATGGCTTTTTTAAAATTGTTGACCGAAAAAAAGACATGATCAACGTCTCAGGCTTTAATGTTTTTCCTAATGAAATTGAAGAAGTACTCGTTATGCATGATGGTGTACTTGAAGCCGCTGCTATTGGTATTCCACACGACACAACGGGAGAAGCGGTTAAGGTTTTTATTGTCAGGAAAAATCCTAATTTAGCAGAGCAAGATATATTTGATCATTGTCATGAAATGCTAACAAACTATAAACGTCCTAAGTTGATAGAGTTCATCGATGAGCTACCCAAAAGTAATGTCGGAAAAGTTTTACGAAAAGAGTTACGTAAGGACGTTGCATAAATAGACTAGGTTAACTTTTTTCTAGAACTAAATCGATTGGATATATACGCCTACGGCTAGTGTTATGCTAGTCCTTAGGCGTTTTTTATTCTGCTAGGAAGCTAAAAAACTCATTAACACGATAAGGATTTACCCTTGAATATTTTAGAAAATAGCTGTCTTTTGTTGGGACGTTTACTGATGGGGTTTTACTTTATTATCCCTGCGATAAGTAAAATTAACAAATTTGAGGGCACCAGTGTCTACATGGAGCAGCACAATGTTCCTATGGTATCGTTATTATTAGTGTTAACCATTATTATTCAATTGGTTTGTGGAGTGGCTATCATTGTTGGTTCTAAAGGTAAAGTGTCTGCTTTTATATTAGCGGGTCTAACCTTGTTGATCAGCCTATTTATGCATGACTTTTGGGGAATGACAGAAGGTGTGGCGCGGAGTCACGAATTACAAAACTTCTTTAAAAATATGGGCATAATAGCCGGTTTATTAATAATAACTGGCCTAGGAACCGGCAAATTTAGTCTTGAGGGTCGTAAAGTGACTGAGCCTGAAAGGCGCTAATGGAAGTAATCGTTATTGTAGCCAAGACAACACGCAAGGTAGCACCTAACGCTATCAAAATTACCACGTCATAAAACGACAACAAACAGCTGGAGAATATCTTATCATGACAAGCTCAAAACAATTATTTACTCATATTTCTGCAAGCGGAACACTTGAACTATCTTTAAAAGAGGTCGAGGTAGCGACACCTAAATCCCATGAAGTGATCGTTCGCATTGAAGCCGCTCCCATCAACCCATCTGATATGTGGCCGATGTTTGGACCTGCTAATTTAGCCGAGGCGGTATTAAGTGCAGATAAATTAACGCTCAGTGCACCCGTGCATAGCAGTATACTACCTCGAATTAAATCTCGTTTAGATCAAGTATTACCTATTGGTAATGAAGGCGCAGGTACCGTGATTGCTGCCGGTGATAGTGACGCTGCTCAGTCGTTAATGGGGAAAACAGTCGCGGTTTTAACCGGAGGCGCCTATGCCCAATATTGTTGCGTACCCGCACAAGCTTGTATTGTTCACCATGAGGGGACTACAGCTAAGCATGCTGCTTCTTCTTTTGTAAATCCTTTAACTGCTTTAGGTATGGTAGAAACCATGCGTATGGAGGGGCACAGTGCATTAGTGCATACCGCTGCAGCGTCAAGTCTAGGACAAATGCTGAATAAAATATGTTTGGCACAAGACATTCCTTTGGTCAATATTGTTAGAAGTCAGCAACAAGCCGATATACTTAAAGCAATTGGTGCTCAATATATTTGTGATTCATCGAGTAAAACCTTCAAGGCTGATTTGTATAAAGCGATTGATGAAACAGGGGCAACTTTAGCCTTTGACGCAATAGGTGGTGGAGAAATTGTCAGTGATATCCTGAACGCTATGGAGCAGTCTGGCAGTAAAGACGCTGTTGGCTTTAATACTTATGGTTCAGAGACAAATAAACAAGTTTATATTTATGGGGGGTTAGACTTCACCCCAAGTATCTTAAATCGCGCTTACGGAATGACATGGGGCATAGGCGGTTGGTTATTGATGAGCTTTTTGAGCAAGTTGCAACCACAACAAATCGCAAAATTACAAAAGCAAGTGGCCGATGAGATAAAAACCACTTTTGCTTGTGCGTTTACTGACGAATTAAGTTTTGAACAAGCGATGACCCCAACGATTGTTTTACAATACAATGCTAAGAAAACAGGCGAAAAATATCTGATTAATCCCAATAAAAAATAGTTCACCTCTGTTAGGAGACTGAACGCTTTGGGTTTAGTCTCCTCATTTGTGCTTTTCACTATCTTAAGCTTGGTTATATTTCTCGTTTTCGTTAACTCGAATTCATTTGGTGAATAATGAACCATAAGTACTATTCATTTGTTTAATTTATTTCTAACGTTTACCATAGCTTAGAGATTATAATGATTTATTATTGTCACCAAAAAGTGAACAACAAAATAATATGTTAGAAATATATGCTGGCGATTCAGCCATGAAGACGATTAAAGAAAATGGATTTTCACCTGACTTATTTAGCTCTTTTTTAGCGGCGAGTGGTGGACCTAAATGGTTTACTTTATATGGTTTAGATAAATACCTCTTTAGTGAGTTTTTTAAAGATAGAGAACAAGCATTAAACCTTATTGGCTCAAGTGTTGGTGCTTTTAGAAATGCATGTTTTGCTCAAAAAGATCCCATCGCTGCAATAGGGCGTCTCGCAAAAAATTATCATGAAACTACCTACACGGCTAAAGCCAAGCCCGCAGAGGTTAGCGAAAAAGCACTAGAAATGATGGATGCTATTTTTGGTGAATCAGGCGAGCAAGAAATTGTTGATAACCTCCATTTTAAAGCGCATATCATCGTTGCTAAATGTAACGGTTTTGTTGCTTATGAAAATAAATTTATTCAGGGACTTGGCCTAGCAAAAAGCTATGTTAATAATCGCATCAGCCGCCCACGCTTAAATAGCCAATATGAGCGTTATATTTTTCAGTCGAGCCATAGTAACCTTGAGCTTAGCGATCCTGATAACATACCCACATCCCGTCTACCTTTTTCAACAGGTAATATTCGTAACGCGTTACTAGCTTCAGGTTCAATACCCTTAGTGATGCGGGGTATTAGCGATATTGAAAACAGTCCAAAAGGTATGTATCGAGATGGTGGTATTGTTGATTATCATTTTGATTTTGAGATTAAAAATCCAGGATTAACACTTTACCCCCATTTTAGCTCATCACTTAAGGCGGGTTGGTTTGATAAAAGTTTAACAAGAAAAGTAAGATTAAAAAACTACGACAATACGGTGTTGATTTGTCCTTCTGCTAAATTTATTGACGCATTACCTCATCATAAAATTCCTGACAGAAACGACTTCGTTACCATGAGCCGCAAACAGCGAATGTGGTATTGGCAAAAAGTGATGAATGACAGCGAAAAATTAGCGGAGTCATTTGATCAGATTTATAAAAATCAACAGTTAAACCACATAAAGAGTATAAATCAGTTATTGGCATAGTCTCTTAATAAAGAGTCGTCAATTACATACTATAAACGCATAGAGATAATAATGATTACAACGTATAAAGCGATAAATTTAATTGCACGTCCTTCTGGTGGTCCAATAGGACCTGATTTGTTTGATGTTGTAGAAAAGAATATTCCTGAAGTGGCAAAAAACCAATTTCTTGTGAAACAATCACATATGTCATTAGATCCGGCAATGTTCGGTTGGATGAGTGCAGATACAGAAAGTTATATTCCACCCGTTGCCCTTGGCGATGTTATGCGCAGTTCAGGTATCGGTGAAATCGTTGAAAGTAATCATGCTAACTTCAACGTTGGTGATCGCGTTATGGGCATGATGGGTTGGCAAGAATACTACTTAAGTGATGGTACGGGTTTAAATAAAGTAACAGCACCCTTACCAGATGAAGCTATCTTATCGGTTTTTGCCTTGCCGGGGTTAACCGCAACACAAGGATTATACAGCATAGGTAAGCCTCAAAAAGGGGAAACACTTGTTGTTTCTGGAGCGGCTGGTTCGGTTGGTTCAATTGTTGGGCAACTTGCTAAAGCCGACGGACTTACTGTCATTGGTGTTGTAGGTAGTGATGAAAAAGCCGATTGGGTGGTAAATGAATTAGGCTTTGATGGCGCGATAAATTATAAAACTGATGATATAGCGACTACATTAGCGCAATTAACGCCAAAGGGTATTGACGTCTATTTTGAAAATACCGGTGGACCCATCCAACACCATGTTATTGCCCGGATGAATGCTCATGGTCGAATTGTCGTTTGTGGAATGATTGCTGATTACCCAAAAGCAGAACCAGACTTAGCACCTAGTTGGATCCCTATCATTAAGAAACGCTTAACAATACAGGGCTTTACTATGCCAGATCATTTTGGCGAAGTCCCAGCCCTATTAGAAAAGCTAACACCCTATGTAATGCAAGGTAAAATTAAGTATCGTGCTCATATCTTAGATGGTTTTGATGAAGCGATGACTGGCTTGAACTTATTTTTTACCGGTGAAAATAAAGGCAAACTTATCGTTAAACTCTGATGGTCAGCTTAATGTTACGCGGTTATAGGTGTTTTTTTATCAATAAAACTCAAATTTACTTTACGATACTTAATTAAAATGGAAATGAATATGTCCCAGAAACTTGTTAATAACCTGATGTGCTCCTTAGTGTTTGCATGTTTAACATCCTTGTCTGCTAGCGCAGACACATCCGTTAAGACACCAGACCCTGATCAAAGTGTCGCTGACGCTGTTACAGCAATAACAGAGGTTAATGTCGATGAGAACAGCTTTAACTGCATAAGAGATATGACACCGGTCAGGCATTTTTATGTTGATAATCTTTTAGGAGATATAATAAGCACTTTAGCCGCAGCCAATGCACCAGAAGGTGCTAAGTACCCCGTGGGTTCGGTTGTACAACTTGTACCAACAGAAGCCATGGTTAAACGTGAATCGGGTACTTTTCCCGCGACGGGTGACTGGGAGTTTTTTGAACTAGAAGTTAATGAACAAGGGTCAAAAATCGGTAAGCGTGGTTTTGTCGATGTTGTTAATCGTTTTGGCGGCAACTGTTTTGCTTGTCATGCTCCGGCTCGAGAGCCTTGGGATTTCATTTGTGAATCAGATCATGGCTGTGAAACTATACCTATAGATCATAAAATGACGGGCGCGCTGCAACGTTCAGATCCCCGTTGCGGCGATGCTGTTCCTCAAGATGGTGATTGGATGGCATTGTTTAAGCTTAAAAGTATGGTCAGTATTGGCCTGACAAAACAGTGGATTGAAGAAAAATTTTAACGTCAATAGTTAATATGTTTTAAGCCACAAGTAAGCCGCTAACCAAGAAGGTTTTCATTTTTTAATGGGTCAAATTAGGAGATAACTATGAGTGATATCAAAACGCACTACCGTAACTGTAATATTTGTGAAGCGATGTGCGGCTTAGAAATTAAGTATCAAGATAAGCATATTTTATCGATTAAAGGCGACCCAAAAGACCCTTTCAGTAAAGGTTATAATTGTCCTAAAGCAACGGCGTTAGAAGATTTTTATAATGATGAAGACCGTTTAAAAACACCGATTAGACGGACAGCTAATGGCTGGGAAGATATTTCATGGGATCAAGCTTTTACCGAGATAGCCGAAAAACTTAAAGGCACTCAAAAAGAACATGGCCGTGACGCTTTGGCGGTTTACTTAGGAAACCCTAACGCGCACAACTTAGGTAATGCGCTTTTTCTAAAACCATTTATGAAAGCGTTAGGGACCATAAACCGTTTTAGTTCTGCTTCAACCGATCAAATGCCACATCATGTTGCCGCTAATTTTATGTTTGGTGCGGGTATGTTAATCCCTGTGCCCGATATAGACCGCACTGATTTTATGTTGATTATTGGCGGAAACCCTGTGGTCTCAAATGGTAGTATGATGACAGCACCCAATGTTATCGGCCGAATGAAAGCCATTCAAAAACGAGGAGGTAAAATTGTTGTTGTTGACCCTCGCCGTACCCGAACCGCTAAAATTGCCGATCAACATTTGTTTATCAGACCGGAAAAAGATGCACTCTTGTTATTGGCGATGATCCACTGTGTTTTTACAACCAATAGCGTTAATCTTCGCCACCTAGCAGATATGGTCGATGGACTAGATGCGTTGGAAAATATCGCTAATGATTATTCACCCGAATCTGTGGCTAAGTATGTCGGCATACCGGCAAGTGATATTAGAACGTTAACCAATGATATGACAACTGCAGACTCAGCGGTGTGTTACAGCCGTATGGGTGCATCTACTCAAACGTTCGGTGGTTTATGCCAATGGCTAACCAATGTGCTGAATATTATAACCGGCAATTTTGACCGTGCAGGCGGTGCTATGTTTCCACAGCCCGCTTTTGATTTATTAAGAAATCATAAGAAGGGTTATAAAAGCTCGTTTGGGCAATATAAGAGTCGTGTCAGAAAGTTACCTTTTTTCAATGGTGAGTTTCCGGTTGCAACATTAGCTGAAGAGATATTAACCCCCGGTGAAGGTCAAATAAAAAGCTTAATTACTGTTGCAGGTAACCCTGTGCTTTCATCACCGAGTGGACATAAATTAGCTGATGCGTTTTCAGGATTAGATTATATGGTCGCCATCGACATTTATCTTAATGAAACCACTAAACACGCTAATATTATTTTACCGGCAACAACCGGTCTTGAAAATTCGCATTTTGATATTTTCTTCAATTCATTTTCAGTAAGAAATACCGTCAAATATTCTAAGCCATTGTTTGAACCAGCAGACTATCAACGCACCGATTGGCAAATACTGAAGGAGCTAGCGGCACGAATGACAGATACAGACCTTGATGAATACACACCAGAAATGATCTTAGACATGGAATTGCAAAAGGGTCCTTATGGTAAACAAGGTATGAGCTTAGAAAAATTAATCGACAATCCTCATGGTATCGATATTGGACCTTTAATGCCGTGTATCGAAGCGCGGATAAAAACCGAGCAAGGTAGTGTAAACTTAGTGCCGCAACTCTATATTAATGATTTACCGCGTTTGCAAAATGTTATTATTCATCCTGCTCGTGATATCAACTATCCGTTCGATTTAATTGGTCGCCGTTTAGTGAAAAGTCATAATACCTGGACACAGAATTCCGAGCGCTTAATTAAAGGCAAAAATCCTTGTACCTTAGAGGTTCATCCAGATGATGCTAAGGTATTAGGCATTAGCAATGGTCAATCTGTTATGGTGAGCTCAATGGTAGGTGAAGTGAAAATAGAGGTAGTGATCACCGACGATATTCAACGTGGGGTGGTCAGTATGCCGCAAGGCTGGGGACATAATCAACAAGGCACCCAGATGTCGGTTGCAGCCAAGCAACCAGGTGTTAGTATTAATGATTTAACCGATGCAAGTCGAGTAGATACTTTAACCGGTAATGCTGCTTTAAATGGTACACCGGTCGCAATTAACGTTGCGTAGATGTTAGTCGAATTAGACTATAATTAAGCCCTAAAATAGGTAAAAACATGTTTAACAGTACAGAGAGTTATATTGCATCAGACGAACTTCGCTTAGCGGTAAACGCAGCGATCACCCTAGAAAAGCCACTGTTGATTAAAGGTGAGCCAGGAACAGGTAAAACGCAATTAGCTGAAGAATTAGCAAAGTCACTTAATTGTAAGCTATATCAATGGCATATTAAATCAACAACTAAAGCGCAACAAGGCTTATACGAATACGATGCCGTATCAAGATTACGAGATAGCCAGCTAGGCGACGAACGTGTGCATGATATTGCTAACTACATCGTTAAAGGTAAACTTTGGCAGGCGTTTGAAGAAGAGCAACGTCCGATATTATTAATTGATGAAATAGATAAAGCCGATATAGAGTTCCCTAATGATTTACTGCAAGAGCTTGATAAGATGGAGTTCTATGTTTATGAAACGCAACAAGTTATTAAAGCAAAACAACGTCCAATCATTATTATAACGTCTAATAATGAAAAAGAGCTACCCGATGCATTCTTACGTCGTTGTTTCTTTCATTACATCAAGTTTCCAACAAAAATAGAAATGGAGCAGATTATTGCTGTTCACCACCCTGATGTAAAAAAAGAGTTATTAGCGCATACCTTAGAAGTGTTTTTTGAACTGAGAGACTTACAAGGTATTAAGAAAAAGCCTTCAACATCAGAGTTAATCGATTGGTTGAAACTACTGGTTGCAGACGATGTTGCTCAAGAGGTGTTAATCGATAAGCAGTCCGGTATTATTCCTTTATTTGGTGCGTTATTAAAAAATGAACAAGATGTCTCACTACTTGAAAAACTCGCCTTTATTAGTCGCAGAAACAGGTAGTTGTTGTGTTTATAGATTTATTTATAACGTTAAGAAAACATAAAGTTCCTTGTAGTTTGCGTGAGTTATTAGACTTAATTGCGCTATTAAAAAAGGGGGTTGTTTTTGCTAATGTGGAAGAGTTTTATCACCTAGCTAAAATTGTTATGGTTAAAGATGAAATTCATTATGATAAATTCGATAGTGCATTTGCTGAATATTTTGAAGGTATCCAAGCAATTGATATATTTGATAAAATATTACCTGAGGATTGGCTAAGAAAAGAATTTGAAAAACACCTAAGCCAAGAAGAAAAAGACAAGTTAAAGGCATTAGGTGGTTTAGACGAGCTAATGAAAGCGTTGAAAGAACGCCTTGAAGAACAAAAGAAACGCCATGCTGGCGGCAATAAATGGGTGGGTACTGGTGGAACATCTCCTTTTGGCGCTTATGGTTATAACCCCGAAGGTATTAGGGTAGGGCAAGATAAAAATCGTAATAATAGTGCGGTTAAAGTGTGGGATAAACGAGAATTTAAAAACTTTGATCAAGACAGAGAATTAGGCACTAGAAATATAAAGTTAGCGCTAAAAAAACTCAGAAAATTTGCCCGTACCGGTGCTAGTGAAAAGCTTGATATTAACACCACTATTACCTCAACGGCGAAAAATGGCGGTATGCTTGATGTACATATGGAGCCTGAACGTCATAATGCGGTAAAAGTATTGATGTTTTTTGATATCGGCGGTTCTATGGACGATTACATACATACGTGTGAAGAACTTTTTTCAGCGGCACATACCGAGTTTAAACACCTTGAATTTTTCTATTTTCATAATTGTGTTTACGAAAGATTATGGAAAGACAATAGCCGACGCCGTACTGATACTATTGATTTAGAAGAAATTATTAGAACATTTGGTTCGGACTACAAAGTTATATTTGTCGGTGATGCCACTATGGGGCCTTATGAAGTAACAGCACCTGGCGGCAGTGTTGAACACTGGAATGAAAAACCAGGTACCTTTCATATGCACAAAATTCTTGGTCATTTTAATAAGGTCGCTTGGTTAAACCCACAGCCAGAGACTCATTGGGATTATCATCACTCAATCTCAATTATTAGGCAGTTAATAACGGATAGAATGTACCCTTTAACGGTCGATGGCATAGGTCGAGCGATAAAAGCGCTCAGCTAAATATCCCACTAGTAAATTAAAAGCAAGGACGGTTGCAGCTTTACCTGTCTGTAATGAATGAAGGGCTAATAAAAGCCGTTTTATAGCAGCTTCTCTTTTATTACATTACTTACCAATCTTTTATAATGTTAGTAATTATAGACGCGGTTGCTTCTGGTTGTTCAAGCGGAAACATATGTCCGCCATTAGCTAATTTAGTCAGTGGTATGTTATTCATTTTAGCAAATCGATTAAAGTAACTTACCGGCAATACGTCTGTTTTATCACCATAAATCAATGCAGATGGCACCGTCAGTTTATTTTTATATGTTGTTAAATTGCAAGGTAGGTGTCTAAATATATCGGCTTCAACGTCAGGTGAAAACATTAACTCCCATCTTTTATTTTTTAATGTCACGGCACTGTCTACGTAATCTTGTAAACAACGAGCATCAAAGTTTTTAAAAAGTTTCTTTTGAGCAAAATTATTAACTAATTGTGTTTCAGACGGCCAATGTTTCTGCCTGTTTTTAGCTCGACCCGCTGGAGATATTTTATCAATAAAAGGTGTTTTTTTAGCGAGTTTCAAAAACCAAGATAATGGCCCAGAAAATACTGGAGGGTCTAACATGACGACACCACGAAAAAGTTCAGGATGCTGACAAGCGGCCATAAAAGAAATGACACCACCAAAAGAATGGCCAACACAAATGACCTTTTGGTCTTGCTTTTTAATGAAGTTAACCAGCTCATTGACCAAAAATTGCCAATTATTATGAATGGGGTAACAATCATCGTGACCATATTGTTCTAAAGCAATGGTTGAATAATCGTTTGAAAACAATGACAGAAAAGTACGGTAACTTCCTGCTGGAAAACCATTGGCATGGACAAAGTTGATTACAGGTTTTGACATATACGTTTATAAACACCTATGATAAAAATTATATAAAAGATTATTACCCTTGAATTTATTATTAAAGGGTTAAGACTAAACTGAAGAGCTTTTAAAGGTAGCGATTAAAAAAATCAACGACACTATTTTCAGCCTTTTCAGGGTTGAGTTGCCATAGTTTAGTGTGCTCGCCACCTTCAGCTTGCCAAAATTGCTTCGGCTCATTGGCGGCACTAAATAAACGTTGTCCGTGTTTAAAGTCTACGGTTTTATCGGCTGTGCCATGCATAATGTAAACAGGTCGAGGCGAGATGTTCGCGATGTACTTCTCGGGATTAATTTCATCAATTTCTAAATCGCCGCGCCAAGCAAAAAATTTGGCTACCATTGGCATTAATGGATAACGAGGAAGACCGTAGAGTACTTTTGCCTGTTCAGCGAGTACGTCCATCGAATTAGCATAGCTACCACTAAAGACGCCCGCTTTTATACGAGAGTCTTTTGCCATAACTATGATGCTAGTTGCTGCGCCCATAGAAAATCCCATCACACCAATCGAGCTAATATTTTTCTTATCAACTAAATAATTTAAAGCAGCTGTGACGTCTTTCTTCTCGTGATAGCCCATGGTTGAAATAATAGCAGGGTCTTGGCGAGGATGACGCAGATCAATAGCTAAAACATTATAACCGGCAGCAACAATAGCCTTGGCGTAGCGCATACCTTCGGTTCGGTTTGCTGTTCTACCATGTACTAATAATATCGCTTTATGGGTGTCATTATCTGCAGGCATATACCAAGCCGGCAGTGTTAGCCCATCATCTGTGTTAAAAACAACTTCTTCAAAACTGAGGCCTTGTTCACTTGGCTCTCCACAAAAGACAAAACGGGCTTGTGTACACTCAGTAATTGGCAGTATTAATATTTTTGAAGAAAAATACCATGCACCACTAAAGTAAACACACAGAAATAATAAAACAGAAAACAGGGTGAATTTTTTTATCATAAGTTAACGGCCTAATATACTGTTAGCGATCTTGTTGTGTAGCGCTAAGATCATACTTTAGTGAGTCATGGTAGATTTACTATAGGCTCAAGGTCATCGTTGAATCTATTGCTATCGCCGCATCTAATGCCGTTAGTATGTCTTTTCTTTCTCTTAGTTTAGTGCCATGGTGTGCTGTCATATTTAGGGTTAACAATTGGGTAGCTGCAGCTTTTGCCGTTGCCATTAATTGGTCGGGTTCAACTAATGTGTCAAGAAATCCAGCTAATACAGCTGTTTCTGGATCAAACAATTCAGCGTTTATTACCGAACGCGTTAAATAGTTAATCGGTACTCGGTTTCTAGCGAGTTCAAGGCCAGCTTGATGCATGGTCATACCAATAGCCACTTCATTGAGTCCAATTTTAAATGAACCTAGAGTGCCGATACGATAATCGCAACTGAGTAATAAAAATGCGCCTTTGGCAATTGCATGGCCGGTACAGGCGCCAACAATAGGAAAGGGGAAAGATAACATACGGCGAGTAAGCGTTGAGCCTGCTGTCACTAGCGATACGGCAGAGTCAGAACTTTCTTTCATCGTTTTTAAATCATAGCCACCTGAAAATATTCCCGGTTGACTTGTTAAAATAACGGCCGCTTTTGCTGCTTCTGCTTGATCTAAAGCGCTGTTTATTTCTGTTATTACTTGATGAGAAATAGCGTTAACCTTGCCATTTTTTAAGGTGATCGTTGCAATGTTTTCATTGAGTTCAAAATCTATTAATTCCATGTTCTTTCCTATAGTTGTTAAAATTGATATCACTGGCTGTTAGCCAAATTGAGCCGCTTTTTGATATGCGGGTCTTTTTCTGATATTGACGAGATAGTCTTTAGTTTTGTCTTTGCTTTCTAACAAACCAATACTTTCTGCAATTTCGAGTATCACTGCCATCATAATATCAGCAGCACTAAAAGAATCACCAGCAAAATAACGTCTTACGGTTAAAGTATTTTCGATATATGAGAAATCGAGATGATTTTCTTTAGCAATATAACCGTCAAGAGGCTGAGTGCCTTCACGAGTTTCCATTGACATCAGCAAGGTCGTTATCACAGGTAAACTTAAGGACCCTTCTGCGAAGTGTAACCACTCTAAATAATGGTAATATTCATTAGAATCAATGCTTGGCCTTAAATTACTTGCTGTTGCATGGTTAAGAATATATTCCATAACCGCGCCAGACTCACACAAAGTAACCTCACCATCTACGATAATAGGTGCTTTTGCTAGCGGATGAATTAATTTTAAACTTTCAGGCGCTAAATTTGTGAGTGGGTCACGTTGATGTTTAACAATGTTATAAGGCATATTAAGCTCTTCTAACAACCAGATAACACGTTTAGAACGTGATTTGTTAAGATGATGTACAGTAATCATGTTTACATTTTTTCCTTAAAATTCATTGTTATCAACTTAATGAATAGGCGTCGCTTGGTAGTAAGGTTAAATTTTTACCTTTTTTATAGGTACGTTAGCTTACCATATATTGAGTTAAGGCTTTTTTGTGTTAAATGATATTTGAACGTAACAACCTAAGCAGAATATCGACGGTATATTCAAGCGTTAATAACATAAAATGTGTCAAACTAGAGCCAATAATAGGTAATAACAGTCAAGGATTAATTAGACCAATGGAAAAGGTTAGTCCCATGCCCATCATAATTTAAAATATACCAATAGGTACACCTTTTGTCTTATAAATGTAACTAATTCAGTAATATCCATGCCGACTCTCAGTATTCTTTATTATCTGCTGGGTAAATATTTTGTATTAGTTTTCAATATGATTATTCAACATTGTCTTGAACAAAACATGATTGCTAATAACGACTCATTAATTGTTATTGTGAGTCTTTATTTAAAGAAGCTAACCGCATTGGTAATATCTTCGCGATCAGTAAGAGTTTTATTTATCGGCGCATTTATATCAGCGTAACCAAATGACATACCAAACAAAATACCTCTTTGCTCTGGTAAGTTTAAGGATTTTTTGATTGGATCTGGGAACTGCCCCAATGCCCCTTGCATACAATTTGATATACCGTGCTCAGCCATAATTAGCGAAAGAGTTTGCGCATAAATACCCAAATCAACCGCACCCATAATATCGAGATATTTATCCATAGTAAAAAATACTACATGGGGAGCATCAAAAAAACTCCAATTTCGGATCATCGCTTTTTGACGACCCAGTTTGTCTTCGCGAGTAACACCAATAGCACTGTAAAGTGCATTAGCTGAACCAAATTGGCGATCTCTATGGATACCCTCGTATTTAGGTAGCCAGTTAAAGTCTGGGTTTGGTGGTTTGCCACTCATAACTGCTGAGAGTAAATCATTTTTAAGGGATTCTTTTTTAGCGCCAGACACCACGCAAGTTTGCCAAGGTTGTACGTTGCAATTTGAAGGGGCGCGTTGTGCTTGTGTAAAAATAGCTTCTAATAATGCTTGTTCGACGGGTGTTTCCAAATAAGCACGCACTGAATTACGCTTTTCTAAGAGGGTGGTTAAAGACATTGAGACTCCTTTATAATTTTAAAATAGTCTCATATTAAGGGTAATTATAGATGAGACTTAGCTTTGTGCGATTAAATTTGTGGTAACGTTTAATCCACTATTAACCAATATAAATCGCTTAAAAAAGTGATCTATACTTGTTACAAGAGGGTATAAATAGCCACTGTAATAAGGTTAACAGAGATTAAAGCGCATTTTCTGATGGTAGAGCGGTTATATTAATAAAACCAATGAATAATTATTATCACGCTCTATTCTAAAATCATATAGTAAGTGGCTATTTTCACTGGGTATGTCAGAAGCGCATTAACTTTTATTATATGGATACTGAATAGTTAGGGATAAATTAAATTCATTTGACTAATTTATCTCATATCGATAATATCAGTGGTATGACCACTTGGTTAAAGCAATGTTGAATAGTGAAGTCAACGGTTAATAATAAATTTTTGGAGTCAATAGAATGCCTGAATATAAAGCCCCAGTTCGTGATATTAAGTTTGTAATGCAAGAATTATTAGACTGCGACAAACACTATAAACAATTAGGTTACGATGATGCTAGTGAAGATATGGTTGACGCTATTATCTCAGAAGCAGCCAAGTTTACTGAACAAGTTATTGCACCCTTAAATCAAATCGGTGACGAGCAAGGTTGTACGTGGACAGACGGTGTAGTAACTACGCCAGATGGTTTTAAAGATGCTTATCAACAATACGTTGAGGGTGGCTGGCCAACATTATCTCAGAGTGAAGAGTTTGGTGGGCAAGGATTACCTTATTCTCTTAATGCGTCTATTAGTGAAATGATGTCGTCTGCTAATCATAGTTTTGCTATGTATCCTGGTCTAAGTCATGGGGCACAAGCAACAATTGAAGCTCATGGCACCAGTGAACAAAAACAACAGTATATGCCTAAATTAGTTGAAGGTAGCTGGACAGGCACTATGTGTTTAACTGAATCACATTGTGGTACTGATCTTGGCATGTTGCGAACCAAAGCTATATTAAACGATGATGGTAGCTATGCGATTACCGGCACAAAGATATTTATCTCAGCCGGAGAGCATGACTTATCAGAGAATATTGTACATATTGTTATCGCACGCCTACCAGGTGCTCCTGAAGGTAGTAAAGGTATCTCTTTGTTTATTGTTCCTAAGTTTAATGTCAATGATGATGGCACAAAAGCAGACCGAAATGCTGTGAGTTGTGGTTCAATTGAACATAAAATGGGTATCAATGCTAACGCCACTTGTGTTATCAACTTTGATAGCGCTAAAGGGTTTTTAATTGGACAGGAGAACCGTGGCCTACACTGCATGTTTACTTTTATGAATGCTGCTCGTTTAGGTGTAGCAATGGAAGGTTCTGCAGCAGCTGAAGCGGCATTTCAAGGTTCATTAGCTTATGCAAAAGATCGTTTGCAAATGCGTTCTATCAGCGGCGTAAAAAATCCAGATGGACCAGCTGATCCTATTATTGTGCATCCTGATGTTCGTCGTATGCTACTTACGCAAAAGTCTATTTCTGAGGGTGGTAGAGCACTAATTGGCTATTTGTCGCAATTAGTTGATATAACCCACGCATCAGATGACGCTGATGTTAAAGCCGATGCAGAAAACAAATTAGCCTTACTAACACCTATTGCAAAAGCATTTTTAACAGAGTTAGGTTTCGAATGTACAAGTCATGGTGTTCAAGTTTTTGGTGGACATGGTTTTATAAAAGAATGGGGCATGGAACAGCTTCTGCGTGACACTAAAATTAGTTGTATTTATGAAGGCACAACGGGTATTCAAGCGTTAGATTTATTAGCCCGTAAAATTTTGGGCAGTAAAGGTCAAATTTTGAAGCCGTTTATGACAGATATCGCTATTTTTTCGAAAGACAATGCCGATAATCCAGCCATGAGTGAATATGTTAGTACGCTAAACTCATACGCTAAACAGTGGCAAATGATCACGGGTGATATTGGTCAAAAGGCCATGAAGAACGCGGATGAGATTGGTGGTGCTTCGGTTGATTACTTGATGTTTGCCGGTTATGTAACATTAGGCTACTTCTGGGCAAAAATGGCCTCTGTAGCGCAAAGTAAACTAAAAGACGCTGGTGAAGATGAAGCGTTTTATCAAGCTAAAATTAAAACAGCAGCATTTTACTTTCATCGTATACTTCCTAGAGCTCAAGGACATGCAGCTTGTATTGAAGGTGGTGTAGACTCGATGATGGCTCTAGCCAGTGAAGACTTTGCATTTTAATTTAGCACTAGCTTTACCAATAATTTTTGAAAATTAATTATTGGTAAACAGATAAATATCTACCCTCTTTACACGGCTAAGATATTTATAACGGTCTGTTAACTCAAGCCTAATATTGAGATTTAAATCTTAATATTAGGCATTTTTTATTTTACAGTAACGTAAAATAACCCATTTACGAATGGCGCCTCGCCAAATGACTGCTTAGGCAATTAACGAGAGTTAATTTAAGTACTTGGCTGCACAAATAAGTTGGGGTGCTAGGCTTCGTCATTCAAGTTGACTTGACGGTATACATTATTGCTGAATATTTATGATGTGTTTTAATTATTTTTGTTTTATATCATCTTAATGGTATTTAGCCATTTCCAGCTAGAGATAATTATTTGATCTTATCTAATATTAGTATAAATTAATTACTAGTTACAATGAGGGCATCGTTGAGATGTACCGATAACATATTGTTATAAAGATTAAGGAATTGGCGATGCCAACAAATAAACATAAACGAAAAGCTTCATCACATACTAAATCCCATAAAGGGAAAAATACCGAATCTACGGGTCTAATTATTTCACACCCTCAGGTCTTTATTTATGTTGGTTTATTCTGTGTTGTGTTGGGGGTATATCTATTAGCCTTTGAATCTCAAGATAACGCATTATTTGGCTTAGCGATGCTTTCTCTTGTCGCGGGTGTAGTGACAACTTTTTATGCAAATTTTACACTATCAAAGAAAAAAGCTCAGCTTAAGTGAAGCTTTAAAGTAGCGTAAATATTCATCTGAAACTTATTCTATGGTTCTAATTGGGCCAACAGATTGGTTTTATTTGAAAAAAGAAGTGTATTCTGATTTTAAAGTAATAGGGATTTTATTGCCAATAAGAATATAGGTTAAATTTATCAAACCCAGCCTAAGCAATATAATCTAGGCTTAAACCGGTGTAATAATAGCGCATATGAGATTTTGGACGATTATCTGCATTGTACTCCTACTGAGTGCTTGTACCCATAACAACTGGCGAACCGCGAGCAGAGAGCCTGCTGGTATTGCAACGTTACCCAATGACGATAGTAGGGCTGTTGTAGAGTTTTATGCCGCAGATGCTTTTAGTTGGCGTGGTTGGTTTGCTGTTCACCCTTGGCTTGCAATCAAAGAAGAAAAAGCAGCAGAGTATAGTGTTTATGAAGTTACTGGTTGGCAAGTAAATCAAGGGTTATCAGCAATAAGACAGTACCAAACATTAACACCAGATAGGTATTGGTATGGCTCAAAGCCGGTATTATTACTTTCTATTAAAGGTGATAAAGCGGTTAAACTAATTCCTAAGATTAAGGCCGCAATTGCCCGCTATCCTTGGGTGAATGAATATAGTATCTTCCCAGGCCCTAATAGTAATACTTTTGTCGCCTGGATAGGTTTACAAGTCCCTGAGCTCGAACTTGAGCTGCCATTTACTGCTATTGGCAGTGGGTATGCAAACTAACTGCTATTTAACCAAAGAATTCAGCGAGAATCGATATTAAGTCATTGTTAAGCAAGTTAAATTATTGGATTGATTAACTTTAAAAAATATTCTTTATTGGTTGATATATTATCAATTTTAATCGGGTAATGGAGTATCTGATTGAAATAATTGGCAAACTGTGAAATTTGCAGTACTAATCTTCGAGCGTCATTGGTAAACATTTTACAAACTTGATTATCTTTAAGCTCTTCTCTTTTTATTTGGAATGGCTGCTGTGATGATTCTGACACCCATAATGTGCTCCTAAGTTTAGCTTGAATAAAATTCATTTCTGGGTTGTTAGTATTTAAGGTATTTGTCCATTTAATGACTTTTGATAATTGGTCGTATAAATGGTTTCCGTAGGCTTGTCGATGGGTATCTGTTTGTATACTTTCTTGCATTATTGCTAATAGGGGCTTTTGTAAGTGATAAGAATAAATAGCCTGCATTTTTTGACTGGTCCTAAAGTCAAATCCTTCGGCTAATAAATAGAGTTCTCCGATGGCCGTGTTAATATTTTTACTTTTTCTAGTGATCTGAGAATATTGATTCGCTATTTGTGAGATTTGAGCGTACTCATGAATTTGTGTTAACTTTTTTGGATAACCAGAGCCATCCAATTTCTCTTCATGTTGTTCTATCGATTCTAAGACTAACTTACTCTCTAAGCCCGCAAGTCTCACTATTTCTTTACTCAAGATAGGGTGAACTAACTTTGCATCTTTCATGGTATTGTTAAGTCTTGCGTAACCAATATTTTCAAAGAACAAAACAGAGATAAGTTCCGTTAATTCGGTTGGAGAATAGTTGTTTGCTTTACCGATATGGGTGCCAAATACCAAATTGATTAAAGTATTTTGGTATGCAGAGGGGTTGAGGTGTGAAAATATACTGAGGTGATCAATAATTTTCTTTGGAATTGAGCCGCCTTTTATAAAGTCGCCAATGGTTACCAGTGTTTCATTTAGCTGAAAGTTATTTATTACAGGATTTGTTTTAGCTAAGTCTAGGATCGGCGCTAATATATCTTCATTACTGGTATCTTCTGTAAGAGAAATTACATCTTCATGGCCAATGATCCCCTCTTGTTGTAAGTTAGTTAATTTTAAACGGATTTTTTCCGTAATTTCAGTACCTGCTTTTAAAAAAACTCTTTTTCCTTGTGGGTCGGTAATATCTTGACTGATGCCGCATTCCATTCCTGAATTTAAAATATGAGTCGAAAACTGTTTGGATGTTTCTTTAATAAGTTGATTAGTTACTTGCACATTCGTTCCTTGAATTAACTGTCTACTGGCAGTTCTATGCGTTAACTGTAGGAATGATTTTAGCTATTAGCAAAGTGTCTTACTATTTTATCTGATTTGACCTTACGCTATCCGCCTGTAACGTTTTCACTTTCTAACTAATAACATCTACTGTCGACAAAAGTTTAAATCATTTATTAAAACGAATGCTCACACTAATATATTCAAAGTGCTAATATAGACCATTCATTATTTTATTAGATTATCAAGAAAATGTTAGTTTTACTTCCTAAGATAGGATGTAGTTGAACCTAGCTCAAATAACTTACTCTGGTGGTGACTCATCACTGTTCGAGTCAATATCCAATGATATTGTTGAAAAGGGCTATAGTATTCGTCCTTATGCTCTGCCTGAAGAATTAACCCATCTGTTATTAAATCATATTATTGAGTTACCTACTGAAAAATTCAAACGTGCTGGAATAGGTCGTGCCAAAGATCATATGATTAATGATTTTATACGGACAGATGAAATAAGCTGGATAACCAGTAACAACCAAGCCAGTTGTGCTTGGATAACGTGGGCCGAGTCACTGCAAGCTTATCTTAATCGCCGGTTGTTTCTCGGATTATTTTCTTTTGAAAGTCATTTTGCTCATTATGCCAAAGGCGACTTTTATAAGAAGCACAAAGATGCTTTTAAAGGTGAGGGTAATCGGGTGCTATCTGTTGTTGTCTACCTTAATCAGCATTGGTCCGCTGATGATGGAGGCGAGTTAGTGATTTATGATAAAAAAATACCAGCCTCCGCTGTCGTTGATTACAGTAAAATTAAAGTATTGCCCAGCTTTGGTACGATAGTTGTTTTTTTAAGCGAAGAGTTTCCGCATGAAGTATTACCTGCTAAGCGCGATAGATTCTCAATAGCAGGGTGGTTCCGCTTAAACAACAGCATTGACAATAATATAGATCCGCCAAATTAATGAGAAATCAATGAGTATTTATAAGAGCGTAGGCATTGTCTAAATTACCTATAAAATTGCATGTCATCAGTGAATTAGATGAAATTAATCAGCTAATTATCCCATTAAAAGCACTTGCTGATAGAGAGCGAGCCGCTATTTATGGTCTAACGGGCATGGTTTATACTCCTCATATAGATGATTACATGCAGGTAAGTATAAAAAAAGCGGCGATATTAGCTTGTTTAAAAGAACAAGGTATATTGGCCTTATCAAAGGTCGAACTCATTAGTACGGCATTAGATAGCTTACATAAAAGAGCAAGAAATAACGCAATTGTTGAGTATGATGGCAACCGATACCAGCGTCGGTTTTCGCCATTAAAATTAAGTAAGTCAGGTAAAGTTGTCAGTAAATGGGCGAGGTATTGGTTTTTACAATCACCTAATGGCAAAGTGGATACTGAGTGGGAGTATCAGGTACGCGAAATTTGGCCTACTTATTTTTTAATTAGAACTATCGACCTCTAGCGAAAAGGAGCAAGCAATAAATGCGCGCTCCCTATCATGCCTGTTGATTATATCCACATAGGCAGTTAATAAAGTCTAAAGTATAATGGCGGTTGTGCCGATAACGACAGACCAATAAAACAACTAACCAACATGGCAACATTTATTTAGTCTTATTTATGAATATGCACTAGGATTAAACCATCAACGTTAATGGTTTATGAATTGAATACCTTCCAATGTGTTTAGCTTCAAAATACGAGGTACCACGATTAATGAGCAGTGTCATCAGTCCTCACTTACAAAAGTTTGAAAAACAAATCTTAAGTTTGGTCCCCTATGCCAGCAATGATAGATTGGAATATTTAGTTAAAAAACTTCTACCTGATGAAAACTCTGGTCAACACCTTGCTGTTAAAAATGAAATCAAAAAACTTGCCCAACAAGCTAATAAACCAATAGATTTACGGCTGATCTTTGCTGATTGTCAAATAGTTACACACAATAAAGTTAATCATTATTTGGATATAGCGGGTAAAAAGCTATTCAATGAAAAACTTGTTGAATATCAAAATCTTTATACAACAGCACTTTACTATGAAGTTTATGAAGACGCTCAAAAGAGAGCGGCTAATAAAGATAAAGGTGTCAGCAAATATAATATTGAAAACGAAAATGAAAACGAAAACGAAAATGAAAATGAAAATGAATTTTCAGAATTTAAAATAGATAAAACCGAACCTAAACCCTTAGTAAATAAAAATAGAATAATTAACGAACTTAAAAAACTTAACTCTGCTTGTAAAGTCTTTATCAACCCTATTATGGGTATGACCGCGCAAGGGAAAAAAGAGGTAGGTATTACGGCTAATATTGAGAAGATGAATAATCAAAAAGTTGTTATTCAGACCTCTCACGAAATAGCAGGTGTTATAGCAAATAAAGTGTACCTGTGGCTATATGACCATCATACCGAAATAGATTTCACTGAAGAGCTTGAACTCGGATTTGTTATTATTGATAGTCAAAAATCTTCTGCAAATAAGTTTGAATACTTATTGAAATTTTCAAGTCCATTAACAGATCAGCAAATGCGGGTTTTGTTCGCTCATTACCTAAGACAAAAAAAATTGGCTATTATTGGTCCTACAGAACGATTTATCACCCCTTTGTTTGATTCTGTTACCTCTAAAGGTTACGAGCAACTGTATCTAAATAAAACTCACGACATTCCGTTACTATGTTATAAAAATAATAATGCATGGCATGCGAAAGTTGCGATGAAAACATCGGGTAATGATGAGTTTTGGCGGTTTTTTAGTGATACAGATGAAAATTTTCACTTACCCGTACTACTGGGTAACGAAGATATACAAAAGGCGTTAAATGAGAGGAATACGGTTGATAAATATGCTTTTATATTAAAATCTAAATATAAAGATACCTTCATTTATTCCCTTATTTGGTATGACGATTTTGTTAATAATAGAAGCGTCAAAGCTGTTTTTAATAATTATTTCAAAAATAGCCTTTTTAGAGTAGTCAAAATATCCTCATCGTTTATTAATTCTGTAGAAGATGCTTATGTTCCGTCTGCCTTACCTTGTCATGTTCATCCTAAGATGGCTGTGTTAAATAGGGCTATCCCGAAAGCGGCGCTAGATATGATCAGTAATTGCGATCATATGATCACCTTATCAGATATTACTAGCTTGTATGAAACAATACATCGGCCGGTCAGCGAAGACATCATTGAATTAGAAAATTTATTACCAAAACGTTTTCAACTGAGTCCAGTTGACTCACTTGATGAAACCGAAATTGTAACGGCAGAAAATGATGATTCTAGAGGTGAAGACCGCTTTGTATTATCTTTTAAAATGGCAATTACACGCAGTAATAATGTTGTTACTCATATCCCCGGTATAACTAAAAATATCTCTATACAAGGTTTGTTAGTTAGCCTAGTAAAAGAAACTAAATTTAAAGCCGGTGAAGAAATTGAAATTGAATTAACCGTACCTTTTTCTGAACAAGATAGAACACTACAAAAACAGAAATATATTGTGTTAGGTTATGACAGCCATGGGGCTGTTCGATTATTAATGAATACAATTGAAAGTAAACATTTAACTTGCAGGGCGATAAGAAAGTATATTTATCAACATGTTGATACCCTTGAAGCCTGCGGAAAACGCGGTAGTCGTATTTATGGTCTGCAGAAAGCGATGAGGAATATATATGCACACAATCATTTCTCTATTCCATTCTACTTAAAAGCAACTAAGCACCAACAATATATTAATGCGGCGAGCTTTAGTGGTAACTCTGCACTTAAGCACCTTGTCTATAAAAATGAAAATAGTGAAGAAATTATTCTTAATCTATTGAGCAATCAAAAATTTAGAGATTCTTGCTTATCAATTATTGCGGTACTTGCTTATAAAGAATTACCTGCTCGTGCATTTTATATTCTTGTTTTACCTAAAGATAAAAATGATAAAGAAGAGTATTCCTTTTGGTATCGTGATTTATCAGTATTGAAAAAATCTGCCCAATTGAAAGAATATACCCAGAAAGTATCTAATCACGGTAAACCGGCAATTTTAAAAGTTGAATTGAAAAAAAGTGATAAAGTGCAAAACATGTATTACCGTGACGAAATCAGTTATTTAAAAAGTCTAGATAAAGACTTAGCGGATGATCTGGAAACTCAGTTAGAAAGTACTATCGGCATCGGAGAAGTGACCGATTTAACTGATATTGCTATTAAGATGATTGCTAATGCCACATAAATGACAACAGACCCATTAACTTTTGTCGAATGGCCGACAGAAAAAATATTAATACAACACTTTTGAGTTCACCTAACTGATAAGGTGAACTTACTAATGGTTAATTTTATCGATTGTTTAGACTTGCAGAGCTGGTTCACTCGGGTGTAAGTTTGACGTTATGTCACTTAAAAGGTTATGGTCTCTGCATAGCGAATAACATGCTGTAATATTTAACGAATGTGTCTTTAAATATGGGCACCTAATTAAGCCTCTGAGGTAGAAAAGTGAATATAGAAAAATTAAATATCCCAACTAAATCAATAATAACAGTGGCGATTGCTGTTACCCTATTTTTCAGCTCTGTTTACACCGTCAATGAAGGGCATATCGGCATTGTCAAACGCTTCAGTGAAGCCAAAGAGCAGGTTAACCCTGGTTTACACTTTAAAGTGCCTTTTATTGATAGCGTTGAAGAGATAGAAGTCAGAACACGAAAAAATGAAGAAAAAATGGCATCAAGTACTAAAGAGCAAATGCCAGTAACTGTTATTGTTTCAGTTAACTGGACGGTAGACAAGACAGCTGCGCTTGAACTTTTTCGTCAATACGGTGGTTTAAAGCAATTTGAAAATAGAATTCTTGATCCTCGTTTTAGATCTGCCACTAAAGATGTTATCCCACAGTATGATGCAGAAAAATTAATACAAGATAGAGCAAGTGCCATTCAAGCGATTGAAGCAAGCTTTATCGAAGAAATGAAAGACTTTCCTGTTACTGTTGATAACATTCAAATTGAAAACATTCAATTACCGGCTAAGTACTTAACCTCTATTGAGACTAAGCAAACAGAAAAAAATCTAGCTGATGCGGAGAAACATAAACTCGCACGTCAAAATTTAGAAGCGCAACGTGACGTAAATACGGCAAAAGCAAAAGCAGATGGTATTAAGCTCGTTGCTATAGCAGAAGCTGAATCTATTCGAATTAAAGGCTTAGCTGAAGCTGAAGCGATTACGGCTAAAGCTAAAGCACTGGGTAACAACCCTTTAATTGTTAAGCTAACAGAAGCTCAAAACTGGGATGGTAAGCTTCCAGCAACAATTTTAGGTAGTAGTAATATGCCAATATTAGATATGAGAGTAAAATAAGTCTACTGCATCATAATATAAGCCGCTTAATTGCGGTTTTTTTATCTTGGAATAATGAAACTTTGATCGTCGAACAAGATGTTAATCATTACCTTAGTTATTCTATCTATGTCATGAGTATATTATATGAGTTAAATGCCATAGAAAGTTTATGTCATGTCACGCTCTATGAACAACAAGCTTCTTGTTAAAATTGTCAGTAAACTGAATGAATATAGTTTATTAACAATTTAAACAGTATGAAAAACCTAAGAAAATTTGCTGTCTCAATTGATCTAGAATTGTAGATAAAGGCGTATTAGAATAATAATTGTTAAATCGGCAAGGTCATTATGGATTCATTAACACAAGCTGTCTTGGGCGGCGCGGTAGGCTATGCGGTATTAGGTAATAAAGTTGGTCCTAAAGCAGCTATTTATGGTGCCGTTTTAGGAACATTGCCTGACTTAGATGTATTCTTACCCTATAGCGGTGATGTTGAAGCTTTTACCTACCATCGAGGATTTAGCCACTCGTTATTAGTACATTTGCTCATTAGCCCTTTAATTGCCTGGTTAATAACCAAATGTCATCAAGCTACAGCCATTTATAAGAAACACTGGTTTGTGTTGGTATTTTTGTGCTTGTCTACTCATGGGATTTTGGACAGCTTCACTGTTTACGGTACGCAATTGCTGTGGCCTATTACTGAATATCCGTTTGCGGTCTCTAATTTGTTTATCATTGACCCCATGTATACCTTACCGCTATTGTTTGCGTTTATTGTTATTTTTCTGCCCAGAGTTAAACCGGCAAGTGCTTTAAAAATCAATAATTTTGCATTGGCGATAAGCACACTTTATATCTGTTGGTCTTTGATGGCAAAGCTTTACATAGACGATAAAGTCACAACAGCGTTAAACGATCGACAGATAAAAACACATCATTATTTGAGTACACCTGCGCCTTTTTCTACGCTACTTTGGCGGGTATTGGTTATGTCTGATGGTCAATATTACGAGGGCTATGTCTCTGTGTTTGACTCAGTATCTGAGGTAAGTCTAGAAGCATATCAATCGTCAGACTCTCTGCTTACTAATATTAAAGATGAATGGGATGTGCAACGACTACAATGGTTCACGAAAGGCTTTTATTCAGTAAAACAAGCAGAGCAGTATATTGTTTTATCCGATTTACGCATGGGTGTGGAGTGTAGTTATGTGTTTAATTTTATTGTTGGCGAGCAAACGAGTATTGGGATTGTTAAGAGTCATACTGAAAAGGTAAGTGCTAGGCCTGATTTTAGTCTGCTTGGAGGTGTTTGGCAGCGGATATGGGATCCATCAGTTTCTTTGTCACCTCTTAAAGAAAACGGTGTTTGTGTTAACAGTAAAAATTTATTTTCTAAGAAAGCTTAATAAGATGAGTACACTTCATGTGTATGGTGAGCTCGTTACTTATCCCAGACGTTAGCTTATTAGCGGTTATTTCTAATTAAAGCGAGTAATGAAGAATATTATTAAATTTTAACAGGATAGACAGCAAATAATGTTAAATTTAATATGATGATTTTTTTGTACTAAATAAATATGTATTAGAAAATATTTTAGTTATAGAGTGACTAAATGTTATTTAACAATGAAATATGGATTTTGTATCGGAGAATGTTTTTAAATAAGGAAGTGACGACTTTCAGTACAGACACTATTTATACTTGAGTTAAAGTTGGTTATCGGAGCCCATATCTAATTGAAAGGGAACTGACGACCTGATTTTATACTTATATCTTAAGTTGGTTGTGAGAGCCCATATCTTTCGAGAGGGAACTGACGACCTTCAGTACAAACACTCTTTATACTTGAGTTAAAGTTGGTTGCGGGAG
>NZ_JACGVM010000025.1:0-56395 GCF_014077195.1 Colwellia sp. BRX9-1 | reverse complement strand
CAGGATGACGGATGTGGTATCAGGATGACGGATGTGGTATCAGGATGACTGAGGCTTATCCCTTTACCGTCATGCTGAATTTATTTCAGTATCTGCTTTTGTGTTGTTAACGACGAGATCCTGAAACAAGTTCAGGATGACGGGTGAGTTATCAGGATGACGTAGGTGGTATCAGGATGACGACGGATACGGTATCTGGTTGACGGAATCCAGATCAGCATAACGGGCTTGTATCAGGGCAGGGTAACTGAAACTGTTAGTTAAATATCTGTTAAGCCCCAAACGAAGGCAATTACACCTGTGAAGCCAATAAGTATCATATAGGCGGTGCCGATAAACGAATATTTGATAAAGGTCAAAAAATAACCCTGTTTATAGACGCGCTTTTGCATGATAAATAAATATATCGGGATCCAAATTAATAAGGCTTTACTGGCAAATTCAATCGAGCCAGTAAGTAAAGGGAGGACTGTTTCACTATAGCCAGCAAACACATCTAGTAACTCTACCAACAATATAGTAAAGAAAATAAAACTATGGCTGTGCAAGGCAACCGTTAAATGTTCCATATACAGTCGTTTGGAAAATATAAACATTATTTTTAATAAAACAGCAAAAAGAGGTAGTAAAACAAACATTAATTGCGGTAATTTTCCAATAACTTCTTGCACTAATGGCGTTGCATCAGAGCGGAAGGCATTTTCTGCTTTCTTGATCAAAGACTTTGTAAACACATTAAGGCTTTTATTATTCTCGTCACTCAAGAAATCAAAAGACAAGGTACCATCGGCATTATTGCCTATGGTCGTAGAAGTTTTTTCTACATTATCTAGTTCCTCACCATTTTTAAATTTTGCAATATTTGAGGTTAATAAATCATAACGTTCTTTTTTATTCCCGCTAAGTGCTTGTCCATCTTTAAATTGTCTTAATTCTAAATCGACAAGTGTTTTGGTCATATCAATTAACCGTTTATTTTTTTCAATACTGTAATCTTTATTAATATCGGTTAAATAGGTCTCAAATTTTGCGATACTTTTTGTTGTTTCTGACAAATCAACGGTATTATCTGGTGAGCCATCAATGGCTTTAAGCTTGTTTTTTTCAAGTAAAACAAGCTGATCTTTGATTTGAGTGATTGATGTCTGATTGTCGCTTACCGCGAGAAGAGTATTACTGTCTGAGAGCACAAAAAATTTTAAGGTAATAAAAAAGACAATACTCACAAAAAGGTATAAACGTAGCGGAGGCACGTAATGCACGCGTTTTCCGGCAATATACTCATTAGTTAAAAAACCAGGACGAGCAACTAATGGCAATATAGTTCGGGCGGCACGAGAATCAAAACTAAAAATATCATCAAGAAGGTGTAATATCACCACCCAAAAATATTTCAATGTTGATTCTGCTTGTTGACCACACTGACCACAAAAAGGACCGTTGAGTGGCTGATGACAATTATCACAATTGTTATTTGCTGAACTTCTCATGGTATCAGGCTGTTCAGAGACTGATGGCGTGATATCAAGATCACTATTTTTTTTAACTAACTCGGTATTTTGCATAAAAGTTTCAGAATAAATACAAACAATAGAACAAAATCATAGCATTATGTTTATAAAAGTGTGAATGAAAAGTTATAAATATTTACAAATTAATTGAGTTAACTGCGTGCTGTTTGTATAACTATCTGCTAAATTTACTCTAATAAGAAAAATAGGGTTGAATGTACTATGTTTACTATTATGCAAAAAAGTAAATAATAAACAAAGTGTAGTAATAGAAAAGCCAAATACAGGAGAATTATAATGGCGTTTGAAGTTAAATTTGAATTAACAGAGTCAGACTTAGACCACTTCCGTGATGTAATGCGTAAAGCACAATCAGGAGCTGCAAAACTTAGTGAAGCAGTTATTTTAAGTAACGCTAAGAGTATTAGCCAAGATATTAAAGGAAGTGTTCCAGAATTTGTCAGCGAGCGCATTAAAAAACTAGAAACTTTAGTGGCGATGATAGAAGACTCTGAATGGAAAATTCCAGCAGAAGAGCGCAGTGATGTGCTAAGTGCATTGGCCTATTTTAGTGATCCAGAAGATTTAGTACCTGACCATATTCCTGTATTAGGCTTTTTAGACGACGCCATCATGATTGAATTAGTTGCCGAAGAACTGAAAGACGATATTGAAGCGTTTCTAGAGTTTTGTGCTTATCGTAGCCGAGAAGAAGGTCGTAGTGGTGATGCTACAGTGACTCGTGAAGAGTGGCTAGATTCTAAACGTCGCGAACTTCATAGTCGTATGAGAAACCGACGCTCTACTCGTCGTAGCGGTCGCTCATCATTTCGTTCAGTTTTTTAAACACTACTTTAAAAACATTGAATTCTAAAAGCTTACTCATTTTTTGAGTAAGCTTTTTTTATGTGTTGTTAACGAGGAGATCCTGAAACAAGTTCAGGATGACGGGTGTGGTATCAGGATGAAGGAGGGGGTATCAGAATGACTGAGGCTTATCCCTTTGCCGTCATGCTGAATTTATTTCAGTATCTGCTTTTGTGTTGTTAACGACGAGATCCTGAAACAAGTTCAGGATGACGGAGTTGTTATCAGGATGACGGAGGTGTTATCAAAAGGACTGAGGCTTATCCCTTTACCGTCATGCTGAATTTATTTCAGTATCTGCTTTTGTGTTGTCAACGATGAGATCCTGAAACAAGTTCAGGATGACGGAGGTGGTATTAGGATGACGGAGTTGTTATCAGGATGATGGGTGTGTTATTAGGATGACGAAGGTGTTATCCGAATGACTGAGGTTTATCCCTTTGCCGTCATGCTGAATTTATTTCAGTATCTGCTTTTGTGTTGTTAACGACGAGATCCTGAAACAAGTTCAGGATGACGGAGGTGGTATCAGGATGACGGAGGTGTTATCAGGATGACTGAGGCTTATCCCTTTTCCGTCATACTGAATTCATTTCAGTATCTGCTTTTGTGTTGTTAACGACGAGTCCTGAAACAAATTCAGGTTGATGGATGAGTTATCAGAATGACTGAGGCGGTATCTGGTTGACTGAGGTGGTCTCATAACGATGGATTTGGTATCAGGATATCAGCAGTCGTCATCCGTGAGTAACGTATATCATTACCACTAAAAATCCAATGAGTACGGTATTTAAAGCAATAATATAAGCAAAACCTTTCACACCTTCTTTTACACTAAAGCCTTTAGCATCTAGATATCGCCACCAAAAAAGGCACATGATAATAGGGAGTAGAAAGAACAGTTTAATCATATTAATTCCTCGGTTTTATTTTTTGTTTCGAAAGGGACTTTTTCGCTCCAAGGAGCAACTTTAAATAACATAAGCATTCCTGGGATCGCGAGGAAAGTACAAAGAAAGTAGAACGATGTCCAACCTATTTGCTCTACAATAAGGCCAGTTGTTGCATTGGCAAAGGTTCTAGGCAAAGCGGTTAGCGCCGTAAAGAGTGCAAATTGCGTTGCAGCAAAAGCGGGGTTGGTTGTTCTTGCTATAAAGGCAGTAAATGCAGCTGTACCTAAACCAACACCTAAGTATTCAAAGCCCATCGCAAAAGCTAGAGCGTAAGTATTATGACCTATTTCTGCTAAAGCGGCAAAGCCTAATATGCTGATGATTTGCACAAAGCCAAACAACCATAATGCCTTATTTATACTGAGCTTTATCATTACAATGCCGCCAACAGCAAGCCCGATAGTCATCGCAATAAGCGACGCTGTTTTAGCAACCACACCAATTTCTGTTTTAGTAAAGCCTAAGTCTATAAAAAAGGGAGTTTGCAGGGCTGTAGCCATACTGTCGCCTAATTTGTATAAAAATAAAAAAATGAGAATTTGTAAGGCACTTTTAAAACCTTTTCGTGAAATAAAATCTCTAAAAGGCAATACAACAGCATCATGTAATGTTTTAGGAGCAAGATGTTCGCTTTTACTCTCTTTAATACATAAGGTCAGTAAAATACCGATGAGCATAAACGCAGCAACAATAAGAAAAACTGATTGCCAGCTGATATGGTCAGCCAATATAAAAGCTAACGAGCCCGGCACTAAGCCAGATAGACGATAAGCCTGTACATGGATAGAATTACCTAAGCCCAGTTCGTGTTCTTGCAATAACTCCCTGCGATAAGCATCAAGAACAATATCTTGGCTTGCACTAAAAAAAGCAACAGCAGCGGCAAGATAAGCGACAGACCAAATATTTATAGTAGGGTCTATAAAACCAAAACCAGCGATAGAGAAGAGTAATAAAACTTGCGTAGCGAACATCCAACTTCGACGTCGACCTAACATCGGAAAAGAATACCTGTCCATCAATGGCGACCAAATAAACTTCCAAACATAAGGAATGCCAATTAATGAGAATAAACCTATCTCAACTAGACTTACTCCTTCTGATCTTAACCAACCAGGTACCAGTTGATATAAAATAAATAACGGCAAGCCCGAAGTGAATCCGGTGAAGATACAAATCAACATTCTTTTATTGAGAATAGCTTCTTTGAATGTTTGTTGAGTGGTCATGCAATTGCCTACAAAAATCTTAGTAGGCATAGGCTATCAAAATGTTATTGAAAACAGAAGTTTATTCTTGAGTTCTGTGACCAAGTGTCGAGGATTTTACTAACGTTAGCCTAAGGTAACGGACGCCAGCCAATACAGTCAATAGGATAACTGCCAGTACCTGTGAAGAAATCTAAACAGGTCGTTATTTCACTTTTAAAATACAAATCATGGCTCAGTGATTGTGCTCCATGTAAACTCATCTCATGGACTAAGTGCCAAAAAACGCGCTCTTTTGCACTACTCGGCATTTCATCATTTACCTTGAGCAATGTCCATTCCTCCATGGTATCAAGGATGAATGTGTCGAGTTCGGTATAATGCAATGATTGGTTAATCACAGCTTTAATATAGTAAGCTATTTGTTGTGTTTTTTCGTTGATAAACGGCTCAATTATCATGGCATCCTCAGTTCACTTTCGTATTTAAATCATTCAAGTAGGAAAGTAGCTACCACTTTATTGAAATGGTGAAAATAGTTGTTATTGTTTATTTACTACCTTATATATCGTAGATTAAAAACAGTTTGTCAAAGGTGTAGGCAATTTAATTTTCATTTAATTGTAAGAACGTACAAAAAAGAATGTTTATTATGGCATTATTATAGTCAGAAATATTGACTCCTGACTATAATTTACAGCTGAAATTTTATTGGATAAATTTATTCTTCTGGTAATAAAGTGGCTTTAATTAAGGTAATAGGTTCTACGGGCACATCGTCCCAGCCCATCGCATCGCTATAGTGTGTTTTAGCTAAATTCATAGCATCAACAACTGCCTGACCTTCAATAATGGCGCCGAATACGGTATATCCCCAGCGACGGCCTGGATCTAAACTTTTATTGTCAGCCATATTAAAAAAGAATTGACGATTTGCGGTGTGTGGGCGATTTTCTTTTGCCATAGCAATAGTGCCACGTTCATTTTTTAAACCATTACCTGATTCATTAACAATATTTCCAGTGACTTTTTTAAAATTGAAGTCCTCATCATAGCCACCGCCTTGTACGATAAAGTCTGAGACAATACGATGAAAAATCGTATTGTTGTATTCACCTTTAACCACATACATTAAAAAATTATCAACAGTTAATGGCGCACGAATGCGGTCTAATTCAACAATGATGACTCCTTTTGATGTTTCTAATTTCACTTTTGGAAATAAGTTATTAGGATCAATGGCAATATTATTCGCTGATAGAGTGCCAGATAAAAATATAAGTAAAAAAAATAAACCTTTCATTATCATTTCTTCTTTTAAAGGAGCTGTTAAAAATTACTTTATAAAACGCTGAATTTCAATGTTATTAATAACTTGAGATAATAACTGAGTAAGTTGTTGACTAAAGTCTCGCTCTAATACCGCAATATCTGCGCCCAATGGGCCTTCACTAGTTCCGCGAACTTTAAAGGTGTTGCTCAACGTTTGTGAGCCATTGTTTACAGTTACGCGGATCACAAGTTCATTGTTAACTTGATATTTCATCATTTCTTGTTGCACGCTGCTCAAGCCATTATCAATAATTATTTCAATTGCATTACCCGCTTGAGCGTTAATGTCTAAGCCCTGTTTTTTAAATTCAGCGGCTAACGCTTCCTCAACAATACGGTTTAATGGTTGCTGACTAGAATAAACCTCTGCTGCTTCATCTTTTCTTAATACTTGCACAACATGCTGGGCACTTCGCAAATCAGTGACCGTTAAACTCGCTTGTTTATTTTGATAAGCACTTTGGCTAGATGCACCATTATTTATGCTTAAATCTGGAGCAATAACCACGTAAGTGGGTTTGTTGGCACAAGCCGTCAGTACAAGCAGTAAAGTTGTTGCGGCTAATGTTTTAATTTTATTGTTAATGAATATATTTTTCATGATCTGATTAACTCCATTATTTTATTGATGAAAGCGTGACAAATTTATCATTGCTGGCAATGAGTTTTTCATTACCAAAAAGTCGTTTAAGTTTAATATGGTATCCGAGTTGCCGATTACCAATAATGCGTAACTCACCACCGTTCTTTAATGCTCTATGGCTATCGCGAAACATCTGCCAAGCGATATGGTCTGTGGTTGCATTTTGCTGGTGAAAAGGAGGGTTACACAAAATCAAATCAACACTATTAGGCTCCATATCGGCTAAGCAGTCATTTATCATGAACTGACACTGTTCGAGTTGCTCTGGTAAGTTTTTACTGATATTAGTCTTAGCAGAATCAACAGCCATATAAGATTCATCAACAAAAGTAACTAATGCCTGGGGTTGCTCTGCCAGTACGGCTAAACCAATCACACCATTGCCGCAGCCTAAGTCAATAACACGACTACCTGCTTTGACTTCAGGAAGGTGCTTAATAAAGTGGCGAGCACCAATATCAAGTTTTTCACGAGCATAAACCCCTGAATGATTACTGATAATAAAAGCGCTATCTTCTAACGGCCAAACTGTTGGAAAAGGTGAAGATAAAACTTGCTTGTTATCAAGTTGAGAGAATACTAAACGTGCTTTCTTTACCGCTAAAGACGTTTTTGTTGTCCCTAAATATTTTTCAAATAATTTTAACGTCGAGCTATGGATATCTTTGGCTTTATCGCTAGCAATAAAAATAAGCTCTTGATTATATTTAGCTTTAATCGATAAAAGTTGATCGATCATTAATGACTTACTTTTAGGTATCTTGTACAACACCACGGTAATATTATCGGGTAGGTCATCCAAACTCGTTATTTGGCTAATATTGTCAAGCGACAAACCGTTTTGCTCAATATTATATTTTAACCCTTGGTGGCTTATCCAAGAATCGGAAACCGTAGTCACATTTGACTGAGTAAAGTTAGCGGTAATAGCGCCAAAGCTATCATTGAAAATTAGTAAGTTGTGCTGGCTATCCGCTAAACTTTGCTCATTAACATAATTAATTAAATACTCGTCGGCTGAATCCCAAGCAACTAGTGCACGGTTAACTTGACCAACGGGGTAGCGATCTAAAAAAAGGTTCTTGTCATAAACGCCATCTGCGTTAACAATAAAAGGGCTGATCATAATAAAGAGGTTCGATTTTCACCTAGAAGAATGTCAGCTATTGTGACAAAATATAGGGAATTGAGCCAGTGATAGTTGCCTCGAGCGCTTAAAAACTATTTTATAAATAAATGAATTTTTTTTTATCAATAATGGCAACTGTTTACTCGCCATTAATGCCAATGAAACGACTATAGCCATCCAGACTGATGGCATATTGTCTGTAACAAACTAAAATTACTCCACTACAGAAAAACACATCAGGGATTTAATAATGACCATTGAAGCTGTAATAGAACAAAAACTTCTTTCCGCATTTTCTCCAATACATCTCGATGTTATTAATGAAAGCCATCAGCATAATGTTGCACCGGGCAGTGAATCTCATTTTAAAGTGATTATTGTTACCGACGACTTTATCGGAGAGCGCTTAATTAAACGTCACCGAGCCATTAATTCGTTGCTTTCAACAGAGCTTGCCGAAAAAATACATGCGTTAGCGCTTCATACTTATACTAAAGATGAGTGGGACAAGTATTATGCAGATAATACACCTTTGTCGCCTAAATGCTTAGGCGGTGGTAAAAAAACAGCGTAACTTTTGCAAATAAATGGGGTAAAACGCTAGCTAACCATGATTCGCGATTTTACCCCTAATTTATTCTACCCTCATAATTGTATTCACTTTTCGTGAAATACCTGTTATTTACTCTTATCATTATCTATGTAAAATGAATAATATTTGGCAACAGCTATGTTACTTAATGGGTTAATTTAGCTAACAAGGTTATTGATGGGTCACCGATAACCCGAAACAATCATTTCAGGATTATTATGACTGATGGTGTGATTTACTTTGCTCATTGTGGTGTTGCGATTTAACTTTAATGTTGGTGGGATGCGGTACAATATTTTGCATTGTACTTCCATGCTAGGGTCATTATGTTAGGCGCTGTTTATACGTTAAAAGCTGATGGCCGGGTTTAGGCAGATGTTTTTTATTAAAATAGCTAGCGGCTTTAATCCTTTATTTTGAGGTAAATGTTTACTGGTCATACCTCGTATTCTTTTTAGTAGCGTAAACTATGCGACAATTTTTAAATTTATGTCGCAATAAATATTGAATAATTACTAAATTGCCGAGTCGTTTGGCGATAAAAATAGTATTAATTAAAAGGTCTTCTTATGGTTATTAAACCTAAAATTCGTGGTTTTATTTGTACAAATGCACACCCAGCGGGCTGTGAAGCTCATGTCAATGAGCAGATTTCTTATGTAAAATCTCATCAACAGGCTAATGCCAAGCCAAAAAATGTTTTGGTTATTGGTTCATCTACTGGTTATGGCTTATCGTCACGTATAACCGCCGCATTTGGTAATAATGCTAAAACATTAGGTATTTTCTTTGAGAAACCGCCCACTGAAAAGAAAACAGCCAGTGCAGGTTGGTACAATACTTCGGCGTTTCAAAAGGCTGCTGAACAAGAGGGGCTTTGGTCTAAAAATATTAATGGTGATGCGTTTTCACATGAAATTAAAGCAAAGGCTATTGAAACAATTAAAGCTGAATTAGGTGAAATTGATCTAATCGTTTACTCACTTGCTTCGCCTCGTCGAACTGATCCAGATACCGGTGAAGTTTATTCATCGACGCTTAAACCTATTGGTCAAAGTGTAACCACTAAAAACCTAAATACCTCAAAGCGTGTTATTGATGAAATTTCTGTTGAAGCAGCAAATGAAGCTGAGATACAAGGTACCATTGATGTAATGGGAGGCGCTGACTGGGAACTATGGATTAAGGCATTGAATGAGGCTGGCGTTCTTTCAGAAGGATTTAAATCAGTAGCTTATACCTATATTGGTAAAGAATTAACTTGGCCAATATACGGAAAAGCGACCATAGGTAAAGCGAAAGAAGATTTAGACCGTGCTGCATCGGCAATTAACAAAGCTACTGCTAACCTTAAGGGCGAAGCCCATGTTACCTCATTAAATGCGGTCGTTACGCAGGCGAGTTCAGCAATACCTATCATGCCACTTTATATTTCAGCAATGTTTAAGGTGATGAAGGCAGATGGCACTTATGAAGGGTGTATCGAACAAATTCAGAACCTATTTGTTGATAACATCTACAGTGAAACACCTCGCTTAGATGATAAAAATCGTTACCGTCAAAATCATAAAGAGCTTGAAGATAGCGTTCAAAAGCGCGTGACAGACATTTGGAATACCGTTGATTCTGATAATATTGATGAGTTAACTGACTATGTTGGCTATCATCAAGAGTTTTTAAAGTTATTTGGCTTTAGTGTTGCAGGTGTTGATTACGAAGCTGATGTCGATACAATGGCAGAAATTAAGCATCTTTTATAACGATTAACTTTCATTATTTACGATTAGCATCAATAATAAAAAGCCGACATAAAATGTCGGTTTTTTTAGGTCTGACAAAATTTTTGGCTGATAAATGAGCGAAATCAATAATATTCAACTAATTTGTAATTTAAGTAACTGAGATCGTAGATAGCCTTAGAGTTTTTGTGTTAAAATCGCGCTAGAAATTTTAACTTAGAGCCAGTGGGTCTTTTTTATTCTTAAGCAACTTCCTTTGTTGCCAAGAAAGAAGTACTTACTGAAATACACTGAAATCGATAATTTGCTTTACCTAAATAATATTGATTACAAGTCATCGTAAAATAGTTTGTTTAGGTAAGTAGATGATTGGTTTTGATACTCCCATCAAAAGTAGTGCATGTGTTTATGATTACAATAAAAAAAGGTCTGGATGTTCCTGTCGTTGGTTCTCCCCAGCAGGTAATCCATGATGGCAACGCCATCAAAACCGTTGCAGCATTAGGTGAAGAGTTTGTGGGTATGCGACCAACCATGTTTGTTAAAGTGGATGATCGTGTTAAAAAAGGTCAGATTCTTTTTGAAGATAAAAAGAACCCTGGCGTTAAATTCACAGCTCATGCTGCCGGTGTTGTTAAAGAAATCAACCGTGGTGAAAAACGTGTTTTGCAATCAGTCGTTATTAAAATTGACGGCGATGAGCAAATTACATTTCCTTCATACACAGCGAATGAACTTAACTCAATAAAACGTCAAGATGTTGTTGATAACCTTGTTAATTCAGGTTTGTGGACAGCATTGCGTACACGTCCATTTAGTAAAGTTCCTGCCGTTGATTCAACGCCAACCGCCATTTTTGTTAGTGCAATGGATACTAATCCGCTAGCCGCTAACCCTGAAGTGATTATTAATGAACAAAGTGAAGCCTTTAAAAATGGCTTAACAATACTTACTCGTTTAACGAGTGGTGAAGTGTTTGTTAGTAAAGCGCCGGGTGCTAATATTCCCGTCGAAGCTAATGTGCAAGTTAACGAATTTGCAGGAAAACATCCTGCTGGTTTAGTTGGCACACACATGCACTTTTTAAAGCCGGTTAGTGCAGAGAAGTCTTCATGGAACTTAGGCTATCAAGACGTGATTGCTTTTGGACAGTTATTTACTACTGGTGAATTAAATAACACCCGTATTATTTCACTTGCTGGTCCTGCTGCTAAGAACCCTCGTTTAGTGCGTACTATTTTAGGTGCAAATACTGACGAATTAATCGCTGGTGAATTTGCCGACGGTGAATTACGTATTATATCGGGCTCTTTACTTTCAGGAGCAAAAGCAAAAGGTGTTCACGCTTATTTAGGTCGTTACCATGTGCAAATTTCGTTGATTTTAGAAGGTCGCGAGAAAGAGTTTATTGGTTACATGTATCCTGGACCTAATAAATTCTCGGTAACACGTGCATATATGTCTCATTTCTTCCCAAAGAAATTATTCAATATGACCACAACAACTAACGGTAGTCCTCGTGCCATGGTGCCAATTGGTAACTTTGAACGTGTGATGCCATTAGATATTCTCCCAACAATGTTATTGCGTGATTTATGTGCCGGTGATACCGACAGCGCGCAGCAACTTGGTGCTTTAGAGCTTGATGAAGAAGATTTAGCCTTGTGTACATTTGTTTGCCCTGGCAAAACAGATTACGGCGTTATTCTTCGTGAATGCCTAACCACAATAGAGAAGGAAGGTTAGACATGGGCTTGAAAAAGTTTATTGAAGATATTGAACCGCAATTTGAAAAAGGCGGTAAGCTAGAAACGTGGTACGCTTTGTATGAAGCTGTAGCCACCGGTTTATTTACTCCTGGTCAAGTGAACAAAGGTGCTACTCACGTTCGTGACAGTATTGACTTAAAACGCATCATGATAACGGTATGGTTAGCTGTTTTTCCTGCTATGTTTTTTGGTATGTACAACATTGGTTTTCAAGCAGCTGATGCCTTAGCTGCTGGTTATGCTTTACCTGATACTTGGCAAGTAGGCTTGTTCGAATTCCTTGGAGGTAGCTTATCTGCTGACTCGAGTGTCTTCGGTATGATGCTTTATGGAGCAATGTTCTTCTTACCTATTTATGCGACTACCTTTATTGTTGGTGGCTTTTGGGAAGTTCTCTTTGCTTCAGTACGCAAGCATGAAGTTAACGAAGGTTTCTTTGTTAGTTCAATCTTGTTTGCCTTGATCTTACCTGCAACAATTCCATTATGGCAAGTTGCTATTGGTATTACTTTCGGTATTGTTATTGCTAAAGAAATCTTTGGTGGTACAGGTAAAAACTTCTTGAACCCTGCGCTAGCGGGTCGTGCATTTCTGTTTTTTGCTTATCCAGGTGAATTATCAGGTGATGCTGTTTGGGTTGCTATTGATGGTTACTCAGGTGCGACACCATTAAGTGCAGCAGCAGCAGCCATTCCAGGATCGGTTGATTTTGCAATCAATACTAACTGGTGGAATGCATTCTTGGGCTTTATCCCAGGTTCTATGGGTGAAGTATCAACAGCTGCTATTTTCCTAGGTGGTGCATACATTCTGTATAAAGGTATTGCTTCGTGGCGTATTGTTTTAAGTGTTTTCGCCGGAATGGTGTTCACTTCATTACTGTTTAACAGTATTGGTAGCGATACTAACGCAATGTTTGCTATGCCATGGTACTGGCATTTAGTCACAGGTGGTTTTGCTTTTGGTATGATGTTTATGGCTACTGACCCTGTCACTATGTCTTTTACTAATACGGGTAAATACTGGTTTGGTGCATTAGTTGGTGTAATGGTTGTACTCATACGTGTAGTTAACCCGGCATACCCTGAAGGAATTATGTTAGCTATTTTATTCGCTAATTTATTCGCCCCTCTTTTCGACTATTTTGTTGTTCAAGGGAATATCAAACGGAGGCTCGCTCGTAATGTCTAGTAATAAAGAAACTCCAATTAAAACAATCGGCTTTGTGTTTTTAGTTTGTCTGGTTTGTGCTGCGTTAGTCTCTGTTGCTGCGATTAGCTTAAAACCGTTACAACAAGCTAATAAACTACTTGATAAGCAAACTAAAATTCTTGAAGCTTCCGGCTTATTAGAAAAAGCAGGTACTGATATTGTTGGTACTTACAACAAGTATGTTGTTGCTAAAATGATTGACCTAGATTCAGGGAAAATTATTGAAGGTAACACCGATATATTTGACGAACGTGCAGACGCTCGTGATGCTGCTAAAAGCTCAAAGCTTACTAACGATACCGCAGGTATTAATCGCCGTGCTAACCGCGCTGTTGTTTACTTAGTTAATAACGAGCAAGGTCAGCTAAATACTTTAGTTTTACCTATTGTTGGTTCAGGGCTGTGGGACTTAATGTACGGTTATATTGGTTTAGCGCCAGATTTAAATACCGTTCGTAGTCTTATTTATTCTGACTTAAAGGAAACTCCGGGTTTAGGCGCTGAAGTACTTAACCCTAAGTGGAAAGCTTTATGGCCAGGTAAGAAAATTTACAATGATAGCGATGAAGTGGCTATTAAAGTGATTAAAGGTGGTGCTAAAGCCGGTGATGTTCACGGCGTTGACGCATTGTCAGGCGCTACATTAACCAGTAATGGCGTGCAAAACACCTTACATTTTTGGTTAGGTGAGCAAGGTTATGGACCTTTTATTACTAAATACCGCAGTGTTGCTAGCGAAGGAGAGATGAACTAATGTCTTCAGATACTAAAAAAGTACTATTTGGACCTATTGTAGATAACAACCCTATCGCTTTACAGGTACTAGGTGTTTGTTCTGCTCTAGCGGTAACCAGTTCAATGGCAAACGCTTTGGTTATGACCATAGCGGTAATGCTAGTTACTGGCTTTTCTAACTTTTTTATCTCACTTGTGCGTAATCATATTCCATCAAGTGTGCGTATTATTGTGCAAATGGCGATTATAGCGTCATTAGTAATTGTGGTTGACCAAGTATTAAAAGCCTTCTCTTATCAGTTGTCGAAAGAGTTGTCAGTTTTCATTGGTTTGATCATTACTAACTGTATTGTAATGGGCCGTGCAGAAGCCTTTGCTATGAAAGAAAAGCCGGGTGTTAGCTTTTTAGATGGTATTGGTAACGGTTTAGGTTACGGCGCAGTTTTGATGATTGTTGCTTTTTTCCGTGAATTATTTGGTTTTGGTGAGATCTTTGGTATTGAAGTGTTTAAATTAGTTCAAAACGATGGTTGGTACCAAGGTAATGGCTTATTAGTCTTACCATTTAGTTCATTCTTCATTATTGGTTTAATCATCTGGGCTGTACGCCAGTGGAAACCAGAACAAGTAGAGAAGGATTAGCCCCATGGAACATTATTTAAGTATTTTTATTAAAACCATATTTATTGAGAATATGGCGTTAAGCTTCTTCTTGGGTATGTGTACTTTCTTAGCTGTGTCTAAGAAAGTAAGTACAGCCATTGGTCTAGGTGTTGCGGTTGTGGTGGTATTAGGTTTAGCTGTTCCAGCTAACCAAATTATTTATCAAGCTATTTTAGCGCCAGGTGCTTTAGACAGCATGATGGGAATTACTGAACAGAAAGATTCAATTGATTTAAGCTTTTTATCATTTATTACCTTTATCGGTGTTATTGCTGCTTTAGTACAAATTTTGGAAATGATTTTAGATAAATATTTTCCTGCTTTGTATCAAGCCTTAGGTATATTTTTACCTTTAATCACTGTTAACTGTGCAATTTTTGGTGCGGTTTCTTTCATGGTAGCGAAAAACTTAACTTTGGGTGAAAGTGTTGTTTACGGCATTGGCTCTGGTGTTGGTTGGATGTTAGCTATTGTGCTATTGGCTGCCATACGTGAAAAGATGAAATATTCTGACGTACCAGACGGTTTGAAAGGTTTAGGTATCACGTTTATCTCCGCTGGATTGATGGCTTTTGGCTTTCTTTCTTTTGGTGGTATTTCACTTTAAAAAATATCGGTCTAAGTCACTTATTACCAAAATAATTTGAACTTAGGCCCTAGATAATTTAAGGAAAAGTCGATGGAAATCATTCTCGGCATATCGATGTTTACCGCGATAGTGCTAGCATTAGTTTTAGTTATTTTGTTTGCTAAATCTAAGTTAGTCTCTTCAGGTGACGTAACAATTAGTATAAATGGTGACCCAAATAAATCAGTAGTAACCGCTGCTGGTGGCAAGCTTCTTGGCGCTTTAGCAGATCAAGGGATTTTTATTCCTTCTGCTTGTGGTGGTGGTGGTACTTGTGGTCAATGTCGTGTTGACGTGCATTCAGGTGGTGGCGATATTTTACCAACTGAAACGGGTCATATCACTAAGCGTGAAGCTAAAACAGGTTGTCGTTTAGCCTGTCAGGTTGCTGTTAAGCAAGACATGGTTATTGAAGTAGAAGATGAAATCTTCGGTGTTCAACAATGGGAATGTGAAGTTATCTCTAATGATAACCAAGCAACTTTCATTAAAGAACTTAAACTTCAAATACCCAATGGGGAATCTGTTCCGTTTAAAGCCGGTGGTTATATACAGATAGAAGCTCCAGCTCATCATGTGAAATATAGTGATTTTGATATTGATGATCAGTACAAAGGCGATTGGAACCATTTTGGCTTTTTTGATGTTGAATCAAAAGTTAATGAACCAACGTTACGTGCTTACTCAATGGCTAATTATCCAGAGGAAGAAGGCATTATTATGCTTAACGTGCGTATTGCTACGCCTCCTCCAGGACGTTTACATTTACCAGCAGGTAAAATGTCATCATATATCTTTAGCCTTAAGCCTGGCGATAAAGTCACTATTTCTGGTCCGTTTGGTGAGTTTTTTGCTAAAGAAACAGATAATGAAATGGTGTTTATCGGTGGTGGTGCTGGTATGGCGCCAATGCGTTCGCACATCTTTGATCAACTTAAACGTTTACAGTCTAAACGTAAAATGTCGTTCTGGTATGGCGCTCGCTCTAAACGTGAAATGTTCTATGAAGATGATTACAATGGTTTAGCCGCTGATAATGATAACTTCAAATGGCATGTTGCGTTATCAGACCCACAAGCTGAAGATAACTGGGAAGGCATGACAGGTTTTATTCATAATGTACTTTATGAAAACTACTTAAAAGATCATGAAGCACCAGAAGATTGTGAGTACTACATGTGTGGTCCTCCAATGATGAATGCTGCCGTTATTCATATGCTTAAAGATTTAGGCGTAGAAGACGAGAACATCATGCTAGATGACTTCGGCGGCTAATCGTTTATTTTAACTTGCCTATTGGCTTTATTTCGTCGTCGGCTGTGCTCATTGACTAACATCAACTCCGCGCAGCCTTCTCGAACTAAAGGCAATATACAGCGTTTAAATTAACCATTTACTCAATGAATGAAAGCTTCAAATAAAAGACGACTTTGGTCGTCTTTTATTATTTATATAAGACGTTTTCGCTAGACGTTTTACCTAAATAATAAATTTATAGGTATCAAAATGATTAAAGTAAAAGTATTGATGATCAGTTTTATGCTGGTGTTTTTTGCCGGTTGCTTTCCAAGTAGTGATTTAAATAAGCAAGAAGTCTTGTTGCAAGGTCGTACTATGGGGACTACGTATAATATTAAAGTGGTCATCGAGAATAATGCGATTGATACTAAACAAGTCCACACAGGCATTGATGCACTATTGGTGCAATTAAATCAAGAAATGTCGACCTATATCGTTGACTCTGAATTATCACGATTTAACACATCGACATCACTTACGCCTGTTGCAATATCTGTTGGGTTACAACGCGTTATTAAAGAAGCGATTCGCTTGGGGCAATTAAGTGAAGGCAATCTTGATATTACTGTCGGGCCTTTAGTCAACCTTTGGGGATTTGGCCCAGAATATCGGCCAAATACTATACCAACGGCGGAGGATTTACTGTTAGCGCGCCAACAAATAGGTTTGTCAAAGCTGGTGTTAGACGGGAATAAACTTTCTAAAAAAACGGCTAGCCTTTATGTTGATTTATCAACCATTGCCAAAGGTTATGGGGTCGATTTAGTCGCAGAATATTTAGAAGAAAAAGGCATTGATAATTACCTAATAGAAATTGGTGGAGAAATGCGTTTAAAAGGTTTTAAACACACCGGTGAACTTTGGCATGTCGCGATAGAGAAGCCTATTCAGGATGCAAGTGGTGAGCATCGCTCTGTTTATCAAGTGATCATTCCAAAAGACAATGCAGTGGCAACATCAGGCGATTACCGTAATTATCACCAAGCCAAAGATGGTCAACGTTTTTCACATATTATTGATCCAGCGACGGGCAAACCCATCAATCATAAGTTAGTCTCAGTAACGGTCATTCATCCGTCTTCTATGACCGCAGACGGTCTGTCTACCGCGATGATGGTTATGGGTGAAGTAAAAGCCATCGACTTTGCAGAGAAAAATGGTATAGCTGCTTACATTATTGCTAAGACAGAGCATGGCTTTGTTGAGCAAAGCACGGTAAAATTCATGCAGTATTTAAAGTAACTGGTTAAAGCGAGTTACTGTTTATTCATCTTAATAGATAAAGAAAATAAGTAGGTTAGTTTATGATGATATTTATGATCACTTTAGGTTTTTTCCTTGTAGTTGTTGTTGCTATGTCGGTTGGCTATATCTTTCAACAAAAGTCGTTAGCAGGCAGTTGCGGCGGATTAGCAACAGTGGGTATTGATAAGTCGTGTAATTGCGATAACCCTTGTGAGAAACGCCAAGAGCGCGAACGTATTGCTGCGGCTAAAGAGCAGATGATTGATATTAAAATTATCTAGCTGAGTAACACTTTTATTTTAGCTTGAGAAACATAATCAGTATCTGCTAACTGTGGATACTGTTTAACACTAATGATTTTAATAAAATTGGTTATTAATTTACAACACCAATAACTTGCTAAGCCACACTTAACTTATTCATAATAAGAATTACCATCCCCTCCAATGCTACATTTCGCCTACGATTAAAAATTATATGATTAACAAGCTCGATAGCATACTTGCAGGTATGCGCAGTTAATAAACGACTACAAGTATCGACAAAGCTTACCTGAATATTCATCTTCTAAGTCATTGTTACCCAGGTGATGAGCGCTTTTGCAGTACTCAACTATAAACTTAGATAAGCATTACTATATAGGTTAAATCACTGCGTAATTTAGGTGATAGCTAGCATGTGTAAACGTCTTAAAGAAGTGCTTAGTTATTACTTAGTCGCGATTATGATGGGTGTAACACTAAGTGCAAGATTGTTGAAAAGTGGTAAATCATTGAAGTCCGCAGATGTGTCTATGCGCGTTATTGTTATTAGAAATTTACAGCGAACTGTTTAATACCATCGCTTAATCATCATAGGATAGAATTAGGCGACTTAGATAAAAATCGTCTTCTCTTACTAGGCGCGATAGTGTCAAATGTTTGTACTTTTTAATTCTTGCCGATTTTTTTTGATAAATACGGAAAATTGTTATTGTGTTCGGCTTACCTAGCCAAATTAAATTCACCTCTATTCTTGTATCCTACATCGTTGATTTACTGTTCAAGCCCGCGTATACACTGGATCCTACTAACTATACTTATAGATGTTAGTTTATTTTTTCATCACCACTTCCCTTACTGGGCATAATTTTTGCTTTATTATTTTTATATAAGCTATTATCTAGATAACACATTATTTTTAATGATATTTCTTACTGATGTTATTTCATTACAAATTAATTTATAGTAGATTTACTACATAGAAAGTAAATGATTATTTCTTTCAATTCATTGCATATCACAAGTGTTACTAAAAGAAATTAAAGCAGATATGACTACAGATTTTTTAAAGTACCAAAAGATAATTGAACAGTTTCGTGGGAAGGTTTTAAAGAACGATTTTGAAACAAATTTTTCTGCGATGACTCAACATATCCCCAAAACAGAGCGCTTTTTGCTTAAAATGGAGCTCAAGCGTTTAGCTGTTGCATGTACGCGTCTAATCGATTTGCGTGGTCATGTTGATGGTGAATGTCGATCTTTTGAGCATGATGGACGCGTTCACTATCTTGATGATATTGCGATTAAAGTTTATCAAGAAAATATAGGTTTTTATCAGGGATATACTTTTGGTGTTTACGAAGCAGTAATGAACACTGAAAATAACTTTCGGGTTATATATCAAAAAGAAAAAAGTAACATGGGTAAACCGGTACAAGTTGAGACGACTAAAGCCAGTAAGACCTTTGAAAAAACGCAGTACCCAGCAAGTTTGTTTACTTTTGGTCCGTATCATAATCGTAGTGAAGAGCGAATGAATTTCGCTATTACCTTAGACATACTGCTTGAAAACGATAAAAATGAATACGAGTGTACGAGTTCAGATATCAGTGTTGAAGGGTGTAAGTTTCGCTTTAATTTCAAAAATACAATTACGGTTGGACAACATATAAGTATTCGGTTTCGAGGTCTCGAAGACGAATTTCAATTTGGTAAAGAAAAAAGTTTTAATTTTGAAGTTAAAAACATACAAAAAATTGATAAAACTCAGTTAATTGGCTGTCAGAGAGTTTACTCGAAAGATAAACGCGTTGACGGTTTTCAAACTTTTCTTCAGGGCTTCATCCAAGGCAATAAACGCCGTTATAAAGTTAACCTAGACAATACTATTCATGCTATTCAATCACGTAGCTTTGAGCAATATAGTTTACCTAAATTAAATGAATTACCGATTTTTGTAGAAGATAACAAAGGCGATCTTTTACCTAGATACGCGCTCACCTGTCATAATAACCAAGCCACTTTTCAATATTGGCAAGATGAAAATCGCCACTCAACCTTATACTGTCTGATAACACCTGAACGCTTGCTCAGAATGAGAAAAGCCCATGCTTTAGGTAAGTCATTATTAGTCTATAGTTTCGTGCACAAAAGCCAAGGTAAATCATTTTTTTATACGGCAGATGTGGAGCAATTAAATAATGATAGTGATTTTAAGGTACAATTTTTAGGATTTGCTGCGTCAAAGCCGAGCTTTGCTATTACTCAACTATCGATTATGGACGTTGATATTGATAAAGCGCATTCGCCGTTAACGTTATCGAATACGCTAACAAAAAAGAATGAATACTTAAATCTCCCTATCCCTAGTGATGCAATAGAAACCCTTCATAATCTGCAAAGTATCGTGGTCGCTAGTGATGTAACCAACCCAGCATCAACTAAGCAGTATCAACAACTATCATTTGAAAACATTGATACAATTCGGTTAAAAAACTTTGGTCATAAACGACTTACATCACCGCTATTGATGGATGAAGTGGGCATTAATTATAAAAATCAACGACAAGAGTCAAGATTTAAATATGTTACTCCTGTTGAACTTGAAATTGCAGGTGTTCGTTGCTCAGGTAAATCGCATGATTTTTCCATTTTAGGTTTAAAACTAGAACTTGATAAACCCTCGGTATTAAACAAAGGAGACGTTGTCTATTTAACTTTTCCTGGCTTGCAAAAAATTACCTCTGCCTTTGATTTAAAAGGTTTGCCTTATGAAGTTATGCGAGTTAATAAAAAGAAAAACATACTTAACTTACGGGTTTATGTTGAAAAGCATCAACACATGGGAAGAGCATTTTTTAAAGCATTAATTACAAAAAATCGTGACAAGTTAACGCCAGATGAATATGCCTTAATGATACCTGGCCTTGCTAAGGCATTAAGAAATATTTACAGTAGAAGTTTAACTATTCCGACATTAATGGTACAAACCAGTGGCAGTCGCTATAAGTTAGAAGCTATCGTTTGTGGTACTGTTAAAGATAAGTTATTGCCGGTTATGAAACAGTTAAGTGATTCTCCATCACAGTATAACCTATACCCATTACTCAATAATTTACAAGCAACTAGTACCTTAACCTTACCATTGAAGAAAATGCAAACCGATGATACTCCGGTGCTTGAAACATTATATATTGCTGTAAATTTAGATAATGAAATCATTGATCAAGCGGTTACGACCAAAACATCAAGCGAATTAGAGTCGCCGATGTTGCAGCGAATGTTTATATCGCGGGCATTAAATCGTGGTTTATTCTTTTGCGTACAGGTTAGATTATCTCGAACAGATGACCCCGATATGGACCATCTTAATCCAGAATTAAGCTACATCAGTTCCTATGCTATTCACCGTGGTAAACAAATAGAGCAAGATATTTGGAGTGTTGCTGGCGTTATGCAGTTTCTTGATATTACTCAAGAAACTTTAGTTCGTCATGAGCTATTAAGTAACGTTATTTAAAGGGCCCTACGCAAGCCAATGTAAAAGACAATCAAGACCATCGGCATTAATGGCAGTGTCTGCCTTGGCTAAAACTAGTGGCTTAGCATGAAATGCTACGCCCAAATGTGCAGCGGCCATCATGACTAAATCATTGGCACCATCACCCATAGCGACGGTTTGCTCCTTAGCTAAGTGATATTTCTTTTGTAAAGCGACTAAACAATCAGCTTTTGCTTGTGCATCAACAACATCTCCTAAAACTTTACCCGTTAACTTGCCATCAATAATTTCTAAGGTATTAGCGTGGGCGGCATCAAGTGTCAGTAAATCTTTTAAGTGATCGGCAAAGTAAGTAAAGCCACCTGAGGCAATCGCAACTTTCCAACCATGGGATTTTAATGTACTAACAAGTATCTCTAAACCAGCCATTAACGGGATATTCTTAGCAACCTCAGCCAAGATGTTTTCTGAGGAACCTTTTAAGGTGGCGACCCGTTGATGCAAGCTTTGTGCGAAATCAAGTTCACCAAGCATAGTAAGTTCAGTAACGGCTGCCACTTGTTCTCCAACACCGGCAAGTATTGCGATCTCATCGATACATTCAATCTCTATGGTCGTGGAGTCCATATCCATAACCAAAATACCTGGTTCTGATAATTTTGGCGCGTTTTCAATCAGTGCGGCTTCGATTTTATTGCTGAGGGTAAAGTTGACTAAGCTTTCTCTTGCAGTTTTTAAGTTTGCACAAGTAACGCTAAAGCGATAGCTAGTAAGATTATTCCTTAGATTGATAGCATTTACCGCCCAAATTGATAGTTGGCATTGACTGATTAAATTACTGAGCATACTAAGACTAATTTCACTGAAAACTACAAGCTCTAAGGCTGTTTTAGCGTGTATCTTCTCGGCTAAACACGTTTGACCACCTTGTTGTTGGGTAAGGCGCTGATCAACGCACCAGTCACTACCTTCGAAAGTGGTAAAGCAAGGTAAACATTTTTCTGATGTTGTTGAAGAAATAAACTCAGCCAAAGTAAGTTGTTGAATATGCTCAAGGGAAAAACGTTTAATAGCAATGGACACAGTACCGCCTTTTATGTGAATGTTAGTTTTAGCGATTATTTTCAATGAATAATGCTATAGTATAAAAATGAACGTAATGATAAATTTTATACATTTGTAGTGCTTATGACACAAATAGAACAGCCTTTATACCCTAAATTATCATCCATTTATAATAAAATTATGCAATTAGCTATAGCGATTGTCTTTATTGTCGTGCTAATGAATCTATGGATATACAGCCAGACACAAAATAAGCAAACTATCGATCAACATTTTTATGATGTTGGTCAGCAGTATTTGCAACAAGCTTCAGCAGGTTTATCTGTATTAATCACCGAGGTTAACACGAAAGAGAGTCGACAATTACTGCAAAACTACGTTGATGAATTGCAACTGGCTGAGGTAATAAAAGAAATTCATCTCTATGATTTATCAGGGCAATTAATTATTAGCAGTCAAAATGCAAAAAGCGTCAAAGCTCTTTTTGGGCTGTCTGAATATAAATTAAATAAGAGTGAATTCGCCGTGCCTTTCGTTAGTGAAATCCGTAAAGAAAGATTAATTGGCTACGTTCGCTTAACCCTAGACAAAAACTATTTAACCACTAAGTTATTAAAAAATAATGATCAACAGTTTACGCTGTTACGTTTAATGATGATAATCGCTGGCGTCGTTGGCTTTCTGCTTACCAGAGGTCTCAACCGGTTTAGTCGTCAGGGATTTAGATTAGTCGATAAAGATAAAAGGCTGACTTAAGTCGGCATCATTGATGGAGCTAGTTAATCCGTTTCATCGCTGAGCCAACTGAAAGAGGGTTGAAATATTATCTTCAATTTTTTCGGCTATTTCTTCTTTGCTCTCTTGGCGCAATTCGGCTAATCTTTCAAAAACATCAATAACACGCAGAGGTGAGTTATCTTCGCCTTGAAAACCATTTAGCGGCATCGAAGGTGCATCTGTTTCTAATACTAGGCTACTCAAAGGTAAGCGCTTAATGGCTTTTATTGTTTTCTCCGCTCTAGGGTAGGTGATTGTGCCACCGATGCCTAACTTAAATCCCAAATCTATATATTGGCAAGCCTGCTGGTAGCTTCCTGAAAAAGCATGAATAATACCTCCTCGGGAAACTTTTATTTGTTTTAACAGTGTGATCGTTTCGTTGTGCGTGCGCCGGTGATGAACAATAATCGGCAGTTGATGCTGCTGTGCAAGGTTAAGTTGGAATTCAAAAAATAACATTTGTTGGTTAATATTATCTTGCTGCTTTGCGATAACGCCATCAAGCCCAGCTTCGCCAATTGCAATTATTTGCGTTTTATTCTCTAATATTTTTTGCGCTAAGTCATCGAGATTTTTTTGCGCTAATCCCTCTAAAAACCAAGGATGAATACCTAAGCAGGCAAAAACATTGCAACCACTCAAAGGTTGGTTTTTATTATGGTGGGCTAAGGCTAAAACATTTTGCCAGTTATCTGGTCTAACCGCAGGAACAATAATTTGATGAATACTTTCTTTTGCACATTGCTCAAGCAGTAAATTTGTTGAAGCACTACCTTTATGGGTAAAAGCTTTGAAATCTAAATGACAGTGGCTATCGGTAAATTTCATAAATTAATCGACTTTACTTGAAGTGTAAATAATGGATGTGTGAAGTTATAGCTTATCTAAAGTTTAGCTTGGTGATTACTGCCTTAGCTTTGCTGCTCTTTTTTCCAAAGCGCCAAGCACATTTTCTAATTTAAAATGCTCGATAAATTTTGGCTCGGGTTGTTGCTCTCTTAATAATATATCGGCTAGATAAACGGCTTGTGCGATACCAAATGATTTTTTTAAGAGCTTCTCCGGCTGATGATGCATAACTACCGCCTCAATTAAATGATAAGAAAAGCTCCACAGGTGCAGGAGATAGCCACCAACATGGTTATGATCTGTGCCAAATATTTTTTGCTCTAAGGCATTATTGTTGGCATTTTTAAGCCGATACTGAAAATATGTTTTTGTAAGTGTTGGGTCCATCTCAAATAGTACAATTTTACCAATGTCGTGCAATAAACCCGCAAGTAGAGCATCTCGCTTAAGTTCCACTTTCACCATTGAAGCGGCCAAGCGGGCCGTTGATAAACAGTGTAGTTGTTCTTTGATCAATGAAAAGTCAGCAATGTCGGGTTCATAAGAAAAAAGTTCAGCCGTCATAACAATACAGCAGAGTGTTTCTAGTCCCATACGTGTTATTGCTTCGCTAATGTCGTTGATTGGCTTGCCTTGGTTCATAAAGGAACTATTGGAAAACTGCAATACTTTAGCGGCTAATGCTGGGTCTTGAGAAATTATCTCTGATATTTTTCCTGAATCGGTATTACTTTCTTCTAAAATTGCATTGAGTTGTAAATAGACTTTGGGTGGGCTTGGTAATGTTTTAACTTTGGCAACTGCCTTGATAATATGATCTTTGGTGATCGCTTTATTATCATCGCCAAGGGCTGTGATGGTTCGATGAATATTTTCAACGTTAAGCGGCAGTGCGTAAGTGTAATGGCAATTATTAGCGGCTTGACCATTAAGCTGGCTCTGTGCAATGTTATCATTAGTAATTGCTATTCGTATCATAGCAGGATGTTTAAGTGCTATGGCTTTAAGAAGATCTAAGCCACTTATTTGTCCTAAATCCAATACGCTAATAATAGCGTCAAATTTATATTTCTTTAAGGCTTTCAGGGCATGTTTGCCGTTATCAACATAAGCGGTTTGGCAAGGACCATTATAAAATGCCTGCTTTAATGGCAAGAGTTTTTGGTCTGTATTATCAACGATTAGCACTTTCATTTATTGACACTTCCTACCTTAATGCTTGCTCTATGCTGAAACTATTTCAATTTTTTGGCATTGCCCCTTGAGTAAACAAGGGCTAATGCCATATGTGCTTTTATGCAGACTACATGCGTTCCATAACGTCAATGCCAAGAATATCTAAGCCTTGTTTTAAGGTTTTCGAGATACTTAAACAAAGTGCTAAGCGAGACTGTTTTACATCTTGGTCAATACCCTCTTTGAGAATAGGGCAAGCTTCGTAGAAGCTCATGTATAAGCTCGCTAACTCATATAAATAATTACACAATAGGTTAGGCATAGATTCGCTAATGACCGCATCTAGCACTTCTTCAAGCTGGAGTAATTTTAACGCTAAGGCTTTTTCTTGTGGTTCAATAATGGTGATATCAGCGCTAAAGTTTACTTGTTCAATTTTTGCCTTGCTGAAAATACTTTGAACACGTGAATAAGCATACTGCAAGTAAGGAGCCGTAGCGCCTTCAAAACTCAACATGGTTTTCCAGTTAAAAATATAGTCGCTGGTTCTATTCTTAGATAAATCAGCAAATTTAACCGCGCCAATACCTACTTTTACTGCAATTTCATTTAGCTTATCTTCAGGATAATCTGGATTTTTTTCTTTAATGACCGCTTTTGCACGAACAATGGCTTCATCAAGTAATTCTGCTAATTTTATAGTACCGCCAGTTCTTGTTTTAAATGGCTTACCATCGTCACCCATCATCATACCAAACGGGCAGTGATCATAACCAACATGCTCTGGCAGTAACCCTGCTTTACGCGCTACAATTTCTACTTGTTTAAAATGTAAGCTTTGACGGGCATCGGTAAAAATAATGATACGGTCGGCTTTTAGTTCATTGCTACGGTAGCGACAAGCAGATAAATCTGTGGTCGCATATAAATAGCCGCCACCGGTTTTTTGGATGATAAAAACGGGGGCATCACCGTCTTTATTCGCCATTTCATTAATGAAAACCACTTTTGCGCCTTCGCTAACTTCAGCAATACCCTTAGTCATTAATTCATCAACAACCTTGGGTAAATCTTCGTTATACGCACTTTCGCCCATGATATCGTTGCGGGTTAAAGTAACATTAAGTTTTTGATAAATATCTTCACTGTGGGCAATAGATATATCAATGAATAATTTCCATAAGACTAAACAATCTTTGTCGCCACCTTGCAGTTTTACCACATAATCACGAGCACGGTCAGCAAAGCCTTCTTCGTTATCAAAACGTACTTTCGCTTCGCGGTAAAAGTTTTCTAAATCAGAAAGTGCAGTTTCAGCAACTTCGTTGGCATTGAGTTTATCGCTTAAATGCGCCAATAACATGCCAAATTGTGTGCCCCAGTCACCCATGTGATTCTGGCGGATGACTTTGTCACCACGAAACTCTAATGCACGCACTACTGCATCACCGATAATGGTTGAACGTAAGTGGCCAACATGCATTTCTTTGGCAAGGTTTGGCGCTGAATAATCAACGATAACCGTTTGTTTTTTGTCTTCTTCAGTGGCACCACGTTGGGTTACACCTAATTTTTCATCATCAGTCATTTTAGCGAGTTGAGCGGCTAACCATGATTTGTCTAAATGAATATTAATAAACCCCGGTCCGGCTAATTCTATATGGTCAGCAATACCAGCTAAATCTAAGTGGTTAACAACGGTGGTCGCTAATTCGCGTGGGTTCATTTTCAGTTTTTTAGCTGCACCCATAACACCATTTGCTTGGTAGTCACCAAAATTAGGGCGACTTGACAGGCTTACCGCTGGGTTAGTGCCTTCAGGCAATCCAGCCAAAACCATGGCCGCAGATACTTTTTCACTTAGTAATTGCTTAATATTCATTTTGATCTCTGTTTTCTTTTAATAGAAATTATTTGCTCATTTTTTGCAAGTATATGGCATTTTAGCAAAGCGTTTGTTACTTTTTATTGGTGAGTTTAGTTTACTAAATAAGCCAATAAAAAGTATCGAACAACGCGGGTAAAATACCTACTACGCAGAAAAACTTAGTGTTCTCGGGTCTTGTGGAACTGAATGTCAGGATGACGCTCTTGTGCCAAATTCAAATTCACCATAGTTGGAGCAATATACGTTAAGTTATTACCACCATCTAGTGCTAAATTGTCATAAGCTTTTTTGCTAAATTGCTCTAGTGTTCTTTCATTATCACAAGTACACCAGCGCGCAGTTGCTACACTTATCGGTTCGTATATAGCGTCAACTTTATATTCAGTTTTTAAACGTTGTACAACGACTTCAAACTGCAATACACCGACCGCGCCAACTATCATCTCGTTTGAGTTGAAAGGTCTGAATACTTGCACAGCACCTTCTTCTGAAAGTTGTATTAAACCTTTTTGTAATTGTTTAGCTTTTAATGGATCACGTAAACGAATACGACGAAACATTTCAGGGGCAAAGTTTGGAATACCACTAAATTTCATCATTTCGCCTGAAGTAAAGGTATCACCGATTTGAATACTACCGTGGTTATGTAAACCGATAATATCGCCGGCATATGCTTCTTCTACATGTGCACGGTCTCCAGCCATAAACGTTACGGCATCGGCAATTTTTACATCTTTGTTAATACGTACTTGACGCATTTTCATGCCTTTTTCGTATTTACCTGAGCAAATACGCATAAAAGCAATACGGTCACGGTGTTTTGGATCCATGTTCGCTTGAATTTTAAAAACAAAGCCAGTGAATTTTTCTTCTTGAGCGGTTACTTCTCTAACATCAGTTAAACGAGGTAAAGGTTTTGGTGCCCATTTAGTTAAACCATTAAGCATATGGTCAACACCAAAATTACCTAAAGCCGTACCAAAGAATACTGGCGTTAGTTCACCTTTTAAAAACTCTTCCAAATTAAATTCATGTGATGCACCCGCAACCAGTTCTAATTCTTCACGTAAATCGTCAGCATAAGTTCCAATGACCTTATCTAACTCTGGGTTATCAAGCCCTTTGATAATTCTTTCTTCTTGGATCATATGGCCAAGTCCTGACTTATATAAAAATATTTCGTCAGTTAAAATGTTATAGACACCTTTAAATTCCTTACCCATACCAATAGGCCAAGTAATAGGGGCACATTTTATTTTCAGCACATCTTCCACTTCATCCATAACTTCCATCGGGTCACGAACATCACGATCCATTTTATTCATAAAAGTAATGATGGGCGTATCACGTAAACGCGTTACTTCCATTAACTTAACAGTTCGTGCCTCAACACCTTTAGCTACGTCGATAACCATTAAACATGAATCAACCGCGGTGAGTGTTCTGTAGGTATCTTCTGAAAAGTCCTCGTGACCAGGTGTGTCCAGTAAATTAACTAAACAACCGTTATAAGGAAATTGCATTACAGAGGTCGTGATAGAAATACCACGCTCTTTCTCCATTTCCATCCAGTCAGACTTTGCATGCTGGCCTGATTTCTTACCTTTTACCGTGCCGGCTCGTTGTAAAGCCTGACCAAAAAGTAATACTTTTTCAGTGATGGTGGTTTTACCCGCATCAGGATGAGAGATAATTGCGAAAGTACGTCTTAGATTGACTTCATTAGCCTGTAGCGTTGTCATGTTTTAAAAGTTCTCTTTGGTGTACATGCTGATGCACATAAAATGCTTTTTTTAAATACTGAAAGGACATATGAACAATCCTAAATTTTGCGCGCATTGTACCATAAATATAAATAGCCGCATTAGGGGACTGTCTTTAAATGATTATTTTTAGCAAGAATCCTAGACATTAACACTTTTTATTTTGTTATTTGATTAAGTGGCAAGTGATCGTGCAGATAATAATTATTTGATTGGTTATTTTTAAGGTTGAGATTCAATAATAAATTCAATACACCCTGGCTTTTTCTGAATTTAATGAAGACATCAATAGTCATATTATTTGAAAGTCTTGATCAAAATCAATATCTCACTTTCGAGTATAAGATAAATTACGCTTGGGTAGAAAGTCTGAAATATGATGTGAAAATAACGAGATAGCATGGTTGATTTAGCTAGAAGAAACTTTTTTAAAGCAAAAAAATTAACAACCGCTTCGGCAATCAGATTGCCTTGGGTGCTCAATGAAGCCACTTTTATTGATGGCTGCACACAATGTGGTGACTGTTTAACGTCTTGTCCTGAAAATATCATTCAAAAAGGTGATGGCGGTTTTCCTGAAGTTAACTTTTTAAAAGGAGAGTGTACTTTTTGTCAAGCGTGCGTTGAAAGTTGTCAGCAGCCACTTTTTGTCGAGCGTGCACTTGCTCCAGAAATTAATGCTTGGGATTTAGATATCTCCATAAAGGGCGATTGCTTAGCGGTTAACGATGTGTTTTGCCAAAGTTGTCAAGATAGCTGTGAGACAGAAGCTATATCTTTTAAATATATAAATTCATCAGTACCACAACCCCAGATAAAACTTAGTGACTGCACAAATTGTGGGGCCTGTGTTGCTATTTGCCCGCAATCATCTATTGAATTAACACCAAAAAATTCTGTGGGTGAGCAACCCACACATACTAATAGGAGAGTTATATGAGCGCTCTTGAACAAATGATTTGGAATATCTTAGGATATTCATCGATGCCTGTTATTTTTTTAGCTGGTTTTGCCGGTACCGCTTTAGTCGCTATCGCACTTTTAAAAATGTTAGGTATTAAGCCTGCTGGGGAATAATCGTGATCAATCTACTAGAAGAAAAACCTATTAATATTGCTGGTGTGCTTTTTGTTGCTCAGCCAAGTAATACCGCCAAAGTGGCCGAAGAACTGGGCGGATTTCCTGGCGCTGAAGTGCATGAGATTGCTGATAACGGCTCTATGGTGGTTACCATAGAAGAAAATGATTTAAACAGAGGTGAAAAAGGCAAAGGCCTTATTAACACCATTACAGATATGAGTAATTTACCGGGTGTGATCTCTTCATCATTGATTTTTCATCATAATGATTATGGGCTACCACAACATCAGGGGATAAAGGTATGACATTAACAAGACGTGATTTTATAAAAGCGAACGCCATTGCAGCAACAGCTGTCGCCGCAGGTATCGCCGTGCCATCTTCAGCTTCAAACTTGCTGACTAAATCGTCGGATACTACCATTAAATGGGATAAAGCCCCTTGTCGTTTTTGTGGCACAGGTTGTAGTGTGCTTGTTGGAACACAAGAAGGAAAAGTGGTGGCGACTCAAGGTGACCCTCAAGCAGAAGTTAACAAAGGTCTTAACTGTATTAAAGGTTACTTTTTATCCAAAATCATGTACGGGAAAGACCGATTAACTCAACCGTTATTACGGATGAAAGATGGTGTTTATGCCAAAGAAGGTGAGTTTACACCGGTAAGCTGGGATACCGCCTTTGATGTTATGGCTGAAAAATTTAAAGCCGCTTTAAAGAAAAAAGGCCCGACCTCTGTTGGTATGTTTGGTTCGGGTCAGTGGACTGTTTGGGAAGGTTATGCTGCTTCAAAACTAATGAAAGCGGGCTTTTTAACCAACAACCTTGATCCTAATGCTCGTCATTGTATGGCGTCAGCTGTGGGTGGTTTTATGCGTACCTTTGGTATCGACGAACCTATGGGTTGTTATGATGATTTAGAGCACGCCGATGCATTTGTACTTTGGGGTTCTAATATGGCGGAAATGCATCCTATTTTATGGTCGCGTTTAGCTGACCGTCGTTTAAGTCATCCTCATGTAAAAGTAAACGTATTATCAACGTATAAGCATCGAAGTTTTGAACTTGCTGATAACGGTATGATTTTTACACCACAAACAGATTTAGCGATATTAAACTTTATTGCTAATTATATTATTCAAAATAACGCCGTTAACGAAGATTTCATGAAAAAGCATGTCAATATTCGTGAAGGTGTTACTGATATTGGTTATGGTTTACGTCCTACTCATCCATTACAAAAAGCGGCTAAAAATCCTGACAGTGGCGCATCTAAACCGATGAGCTTCGATGACTTTGCTAAATTTGTTAGCACTTATAGTATTGAATATACATCAAAACTTTCGGGTGTTTCTGAAGATAAATTATTAACGCTGGCTAAACTTTATGCGGATCCTAAAGTTAAAGTGACTTCGTTTTGGACGATGGGTTTCAATCAACATACTCGTGGTGTTTGGGCAAATAACCTCATGTACAACGTGCATTTATTAACGGGTAAAATATCTGAACCGGGTAACAGCCCGTTTTCATTAACCGGACAGCCGTCAGCCTGTGGAACCGCGCGTGAAGTAGGAACTTTCTCACATAGATTACCTGCCGATCTCGTTGTTAAAAATCCTAAGCATAGAGCGATAGCTGAAAAAATATGGAAATTACCTGAAGGTACTATCCCACCAAAACCTGGTTATCACGCAGTTCTGCAAAATCGTATGCTTAAAGATGGAGAATTAAATGCGTATTGGGTTATGTGTAATAACAACATGCAAGCCGGACCAAATATTAATGAAGAAGGGATCCCTGGCTATCGTAATCCAGAAAATTTCATCGTCGTTTCAGACCCTTACCCAACGGTAACGGCACAGGCGGCTGATTTGATTTTACCTACTGCTATGTGGGTAGAAAAAGAGGGAGCGTACGGCAATGCAGAGCGCCGTACACAGTTTTGGCATCAACAAGTGAATGCGCCAGGTGAAGCGCGTTCAGATTTATGGCAAATAGTTGAATTTTCTAAACGTTTTAAAATTGAAGAAGTATGGCCTGAAGAATTACTTGCCAAGAATCCTGAATACCGTGGCAAAACTATGTTTGACGTGCTTTATGCAAACGGTAACGTAGATAAATTCCCAATGAGTGAATCCAAAGGTGATACTAACTTTGAAGGTGATTATTTTGGCTTCTATATTCAAAAAGGTTTATTTGAAGAATATGCGACCTTTGGTCGAGGACATGGTCATGATTTAGCCCCCTTTGATCGCTATCACGAAGAGCGTGGCCTCAGATGGCCGGTTGTTAATGGTAAAGAAACTAAGTGGCGTTTTCGTGAGGGGCACGACCCTTATGTAGAGAAAGGCAGTGAAGTGCAGTTTTATGGCCATAAAGATAAAAAAGCCAATATATTTGCCTTACCCTACGAACCAGCGGCAGAGTCACCTGATGAAGAATTCGACTTATGGCTGAGTACCGGTCGTGTTCTTGAACATTGGCATTCAGGCTCTATGACTGCGCGTGTACCTGAACTTCATAAAGCATTTCCTGATGCGGTGTTATTTATCCACCCTGACGATGCTAAAGCAAGAGGTTTACGCCGTGGTGATGAGGTTTTGATTGAATCTCGTCGAGGTGAAGTAAAATCTCGTGTTGAAACTCGTGGCCGTAATAGACCCCCGAAAGGTTTAGTTTTTATGCCTTGGTTTGATGCAAAACAATTGGTTAATAAGTTAACCCTAGATGCTACCGATCCTTTGTCTAAACAAACTGACTTCAAAAAATGTGCGGTAAAAGTGAAAAAAGTCACTGTTTAGCACTAATTAAATTTACTTAATCTACCGGGTAGAGGTAAAAAATGAAAATATTATCAATAATAATGATAACAGCCAGTTTAGCCATGGCATTAAGCGTACAAGCTTATCAAGAAGTAACGTCAGGCGGTTTAGAGACTATTCGTGGCATAGCTAAAATTAATGAAACCAAAAGTGCAGAAGCGCTTAAACGTGTCATTAAAGATAAAAACCCTATTCAGCGTAATTATGTGCATCAACCACCTGTTGTGCCTCATCAAACACGTGGTTATCGGGTCAATAAAGACAGTAATAAATGTTTAACTTGTCATGGTTGGAAATATGCGAGAGAAACCGGCGCAACCAAAATAAGTTTAACGCACTTTGAAACACGTGACGGTAAAACACTGTCAGATGTTTCTCCGCGTCGCTACTTTTGTTCTCAATGCCATGTTACACAAGCTGATGCACCTGAGTTAGTTGATAATCTTTTTAAACCCGTTGAATCGTTAGGTAATGATTAAATAATGGTTTATCTAAACGTAATTTAGGGGATTAACATGACCAAAAAATCAAAAATAAAAAGCTTACTTTCGTATTTAAAGTCGCCAAGCAGTGCCGCCTTATGGTTTATTTTAGCTATCGGCTTTGCTGGCGGTGTTATCTTTTGGGGGGGATTTAATACCGCCCTTGAAGTGACCAATACCGAAGAGTTCTGCATTAGTTGTCATGAAATGGAAGATAATGTTTATGAAGAATACAAAGAAACTATTCATTACTCTAACCGTTCTGGCGTTCGTGCTACTTGTCCTGACTGCCATGTTCCCAAAAAATGGACTCATAAAATCGTTCGTAAAATTGCGGCGAGTAAAGAAGTTTGGGGTATGCTTACTGGCTTGATCGACACAAGAGAAAAGTTTCAAGATCATCGCCGTGAATTGGCAGAACGTGAATGGAAACGCATGAAAGAGAATGATTCACTGGAATGTCGTAATTGCCATAACTTTGAGTACATGGACTTTTCAGAACAAGGTAATCGCAGTGTTAAAATGCACTCAAGTGCACTGGCTTCTGGCGAAAAAACCTGTATAGATTGTCATAAGGGTATCGCCCATGAATTACCAGACATGAAAGGTGTTGAAAATTGGTAGTTTATTTACTTGTGTGAATAGTTTAAACGCTTATTCGTGAAACCGTGATATGTAAAAGCCTCTTTAATTGTCATGATTAAAGAGGCTTTATTTTGTTTCGTGTATGATGGTTTTAACTCTTGTCGCTCTTATTGTTGAAGCAGCTTTTTTACTGAACCCTATTAACTGGAATCTAATTTATGTCTGCTTTATTAGGTATTAGAGCACTTTTTTCATGACTATAGCGTCTTCATAACCGAAACCAGAGGCACTTGGGTAGTAACCTGTTCTTCTGCCAGTTTCAATAAAACCACTGTTGATATACATCATTTGAGCACTGATGTTCTTTGCTCGAACTTCTAACCAAATAACTGTATTGTTAAGTTGTTTTGATTGCATAAAAAAGTGTTCTAGTAATGCTTTACCATAACCCTTGCCCTGCAGTGTTGGTAATACACAAACATCCATTAACGTTGCTTCACCAGCGACATGCTCGCCAATATAAAACCCCACTAACTCATTATCCACTTGTAAGTAATGACCAAAATATCGCGCGCCAATACAGCTGTTAAAGGTTTTTTCACTCCATGGGTGAGAGTGACAAGCATTCTCTATAGGGATTAATAAGTCTACGTCGTTACTTGATATTTTATGATAGCTAAAAGTCATGTTATTGAATTTCTTGTAGTTTTTGCCAAAGTGTTTGTTTTAATAGCGGAGAGTTTTTCAAAACGTTAATCGACGGGGTAACCAGGTGATGCTTTGTTAGTGATATATCAGTCTGTTCACTAAATTGCCAGGTTAATAAACCTATCGATAAGGCATTATTATTGCAACTTACTTCACCAATAGAGCAACCTAAAGAATGCAGGATGTCGGTAAATATATGAGTATCGACTAATGTAGCAAGTTCAATGTCTAGATAAAGAGGGTGGTCGCTATTGTTCGCTTTTTCGCTATTTTTTAACTGCCAAAGTTCAATACCCATAGCCTGCAAGTGCGAAAACTGTCTTTTAGTCATGGTCATAAATTAAGGTGATAAAGCATAGCGTAAGTAAGAAGCACATAATGACAGAATTTTCACTTAATACCAAATATACCCGTTATTATTGGTGGTGTATTAATCCTGTGACTCTCAATTAATCGCAAATTAAAAGATAAAGCCATTGTACTTTATAGCGTTTTGATTTGAGTCATGACTAGTTGCTCTAACTCTTTAAAACTAATGGCTTTACTGAAATAATAACCTTGATACTCCTGACAGTTTAATTGTTGGAGAAACGCTAAATGCTCACTTAATTCCACGCCTTCTGCGATAACACTTAAATTTAAATTATTAGCTAAGTTAATAATAGAGCGAACAATACTTTGATCGATTGAAGATTCATGCATTCCCATAATAAACGAACGGTCAATCTTGAGAATGTCGATAGGAAATTGTTTTAAGTAACTTAAAGAAGAAAAACCTGTACCAAAATCATCTAATGAAAGCTTAAAGCCAAGTGCCTTAAGCTGTTGCATGGTTAAAATAGCGATATCTATTTTATCCAGTAACATGCCTTCAGTAATTTCAATTTTTATCCTGGCGGGAGAGATGCCATATTGGTTTAGTTTCGCTTTTAAAAGTGCAATAAGGGCTGCTGAATCAGAAAACATTTTTGCTGATAAATTAATGGCAATAGGTCCAAAGTCTAACGCTTGTTTTTGCCATAAAGCAACTTGAGCGAAGACCTTATTTATTGCGATTTTATCAAGTTGGTCTATTAGACCAAGCTTTTCAGAAAAGGGAATAAAACTGTCAGGGTAAATAATATTACCGTCCGCTTCAACCCACCGGATTAAGGCCTCTGCACCCGAAATCAAGCCAGATTTAGTATCAACAAAGGGTTGATAATAAAATTCAAAGGTCTCATTTTTTATTGCTGTGAGTAGCCTTTGTTCTTGCGCTAATTGTTCTGCAACTTCACTGTTCATGCGCTGTTCAAAAAATTGATAATTATTCTTTTTTTGAGCTTTAATATCAAAGATTGCTAACGCTGCTTTTCTTAATAGCTCCTGAGGAACATCAGCATCTTCAGGGTATCGAGTAATGCCAATGCTTGCTGTAACAGGCAACTGGTGGTCATCAAATACATATGCAGTGTCAAAACAAGACAGTATTTTCCGTGCAACAGCGATAGCACCATAATTAGGGTCAGAAAGCTCAACTAAAATACAAAATTCAGCACCATTAATACGTGCAATAACGTCTTTTGGGTATAATACCGTACTTAAACGATCGGCAATTTCACGGATAACTTCATCACCGGCACTATGGCCATAAGTGTCATTAATTTTTTTGAAACTATTTACATCGAGTAATAGTACGGTTGGTGATTTTTGAGAGCGCTGAGAGTTCAAAGAAGATTGGACAATCAATTCATGCAACAGGGTTCTATTCGGCAATTCGGTTAAATCATCGTGGGTAGCAAGCTTACTTAATTGCTGTTGTATTTTTACTTTTTCAGTAATGTCTCTAAAAACACCAAGATAATGCATAATTTCATTATTATCGTTTGTTATCGCTTCAATCTCTAATTCTAAACTATAAATTTCACCGGTAGATTTTTGATCAAAAAGCTCCCCTAACCAACTACCATGCACCATAGCCTGAGTGCGTAATTTTTCAGATAAATCAGCAGGCTGGCCATTTATTTCTGCAAAAACTACCTTTTGACCTATTACTTCAGATTTATGCTTGTGGGTATGTGTCACGTAAGCATTGTTTACTACTTCAATTTCGAAGTCTTTATTGGTTATCCATACCGCATCAGCCGTATTCTTAAAAGCAATAGACAATAACGTCAACTGTTCTTCATTGGCTCTGATTTCATTATTGTGGCGTGTTAAACGTACTTTTTCTTTTCGTATATAATGACGATTTACCGTAAGTAATAAAATGATTAAGGAAAATAGACTAATAACAATGGTCACAACACTTTGATTTTTTGCTGACTGTAGCTCTAATGTTTGTAATTGATTTTCTGCTTGTAATAAGTTGATCTTTTTCTGTTTTACTTCTGCTTTATATTGATTTTGTAGGACCCTGATTGATTTTTGCTGTGCTTCGTCATTAAGTTTATTAATTAACAGGATATGTTTTTCATAAAAATTAAAGGCTTGTTGCCATTTTTCCTGCGCTTGATAAGCTTTGCTGATGCGTTTATAAGTCTCTGCTTCAAGTTGTTGAAGTTTGGTCTCCTGATAGTAAAGTAATGCGCGATTATAAATGGCTAACGCTCGAAGAGGCTCTCCCTGCAGTAGATAGATATCGCCAATAAAGCCTTCCGCACTAATTTGTGATTTTTTATTCTTGGTTGCTGCAGTTAATTGCAACGCTTCTTCTAATTGCTTTTTTGCTAATGTTAATTCATTAATTGTAATGTAGGCATCGGCGAGACCAATAATGGCGCCTAATGTCTCTTTAGGAAAATATTTACTGTCAGGATGATTAATCGCTTTTTTATAGGATACGATTGCATTCTCAAACTGTTTGAGATCAGTATAATAAATACCTTGATTTGAAATGTTAATGATGTAAAGCGCACTGTCGTTAAGCTGTTGTGATATCTCTATAGGTCTCTCTAAATATTTTAAGGCCGCATGAAAATCTTTTTGTGCCCAGCTAATTAGGGATAAATTATTAAGCGCCGCCGCGACACCTTTTAAAGCCTGCAAGTCTTCATATAAACGCAAACTAGTAATAAAATACTGTTGTGCTTGGTCATAGTCGCCAATTGAGAAATACGAAATACCAGTTAAATTATTAATTTCAGCAACATCTCGGTTGGTCAGGTAGACATCATCATTTAAAATACTGTTATTTTTTTTTATTATTACGTTGTTCATCTGATTAAATAACGCCAAGGAAATTTTTAATGCTGGCAGATGTTGTTGATCATTTTGTAACTCAAACAGCTGATTTTTTTTTAATAGAAGATTTAACGCGAGTAAGGATTTTTTTGAAATGATTTGCTTAAGGTTTTTTTTATAGTGATCTAGCCATCGTTGAGCATTAACAGTATCTCCTTGAAGGATAGCATTGTAATGCAACTGATTAATAATTAGTGCTTCAAAGCGCTTGTTTTCAAACGGCGTTACTTGTTCAAGCAGTTTAGTATAGCTATTTTCTTTTTCCTGAAATGAAATCGACGGATTATTACGGATAGACTGATAATCGGTGTCTAAATTTACTTCGCTGGTTATTTCTGTAGCAACAGCGCTAAATATTATAAAATATAAAGAAAAAAATAATAAAGAGGGTGATTTTATTTGGGGCACAGTATTAAAAAGTGTCAAATTATTCCAGTCAGATATTATTAGAAGCAATAAATATATTATAGGTTATATTTTTATTTCTTCACCTAAATATAAATTATACTTTAATAAGTATAACGACCGCTCTTATTTAGATATGACTGAGTTGCGATTAGGTTAACGATGATTTATAAAGAGAAGCTTATTGATCATAGCTAGAAATAGCTAAGAAAAGAATTGGCAGGGGTGGAGAGATTCGAACTCCCAACCGTCGGTTTTGGAGACCGCTGTTCTACCAATTGGAACTACACCCCTGCAACGGATTCGAATTATACGCAAGCAATAGCAAAGGTAAAGCGCTAAAGTCAAAAAAAATGAAATAAATGACTGTTTGCTTAAAATAACAACATTGCGTTTGTTTTAAACTCAATTATTGTCAGGTAAAGCAAACAATCACAGATACAATATTAATTATTACAAAAACGTAGTGCCTCTGGGTAGGGGAATACATCTTCAAATTTACCCGTAGCCACACTTTTTTGGCATTGTTGCCAAAAATTGGCTTCTAACAAATCGGCATGATGTAATAAAAAAGCATTGCGGTATTTCTTATTTGCCAGCGCAAAAGTCGCAATTTCCTCTGGAAACATGTCGCCAGGTGCTACCGAGTACCAAGGTTCTGCTGCATAAATTTGTTCCTCGGTAATCGCTTCTGGTTTCACCCTAAAGTTAACTTCATCCATATAGGTTATTTCATCATAATCGTAAAATATGACTCGTCCGTGTCGGGTTACGCCAAAGTTTTTGAGTAACATGTCGCCGGGGAAAATATTGGCAGCAATTAACTGTTTGATCGCGCTGCCATAGCCATACATTGCTTCTTCAATTTCCTCATCACTTGCTTTAGCTAAATATAAATTGAGCGGTGTCATACGACGCTCAATATATAAATGTTTGATGATAATTAATTCATCTTCAAAACGAATAATAGATTGAGCAACATTGAGCAGCTCTGTTAATAATTCTTCACTAAAACGGTCTTTGGGAAAAGCAACTTCAGAGTATTCCATGGTGTCAGCCATTCGTCCAACTCGGTCATGTAATTTAACTAAGCGATATTTCCCTTTAACTTCTTGCTTAGTCATGGTCTTACTCGGGGCAAATTTATCTTTTATAATTTTAAAAACATAAGGGTAAGAGGGTAAGGTAAATACTGACATCACCATACCTTTAATACCTGCAGCTAATTCAAATTTGTCATCACTTGCGTCGAGGTGATTGAGAAAATCGCGATAAAACTGTGTTTTACCTTGTTTATGAAAACCAATGGCTGAATATAAATCGGCTAAGGTTTTATGAGGTATTAAGCGTTTTAAAAATTGCACTAAAGCAAAGGGGTGCTGACAGTCGACAAAAAAGTAAGCGCGGGCAAAACCGAAAACTACCGCCATATTTGCCCCTTCGGTTAACAAAGCATCTATGTATAATCCTGCTGCTTTTCCTTCTTTTTCATTATTAACAATAGGGACAATAAAAGGTGTTTCACCGCCAGGAGAAATAACGCGACCAATAATATAAGCCCCTTTGTTACGATAGAATATAAAATCAAGAATATCGAACTTCAATTCGCTAAGTTTATATCGTGTTTTATGTGCTTGAACGCGAAAAGACTTTATAAGACTTTTCATGTCTCTTTCTAAGTTAACAAAGGGAATGTTGAAGTTGGCATTATTCATAATAGCCGCAATAGTTTGCTCTAGGCCTAACTCACTTGGCAAATAGCGCGTGTATATAACCGGACTGGCAATGTTTTCTATTTTTTCAACGGTACTTTTTACAAAAATAAAAGCATTGTGGTAGTACTTACGTTCAAATAAATGACAAAAGATAGAGTTATAAAAACTCTCTGCTAGCTCTGGTTGATGGTGTTCTTTTAATAAATCGACGTAACTTACCTTAACGTTTTGCCATAAAAGCTCGTCAAGATTCGAGACAAAAAAATCTTTTTTAATGGTCTCAAGTGTTTCTTCAACACGTTTATCATAAAAGTCTGTTCTACTTTTTGCTGCATCTTGAACCGCTTGCCATTGGCAGAGTTCAAAGCGTTTTTTTGCGGATTGAGTAATTTCACTAAAAAGATAGATATGTCGCTCAAAGCCATTCAGGATGGTTTTAGCGAGAGCAAAAGCAATATTGTTCATGATATTTTCAACTATAAATTTATCGATAATCTCAGCATACGGTAAATTGTCAAAAAGGGGAGATAAAGTTTCCAATATGATGATTATAAACAAGGTAAATACAGAGCTGTTTTATATTTAAGGTCTCTTGACCCTTTATTGCCACTGTATCGGCGTTATTACTTGCTATTGTTGGCGCTGAACACTAAAATTACGCGTTTTTTATTCTCTTAAAATAGATATTCTAATTGGTATTTACATGCGCGTAGCTGACTTTTCTTTTGATTTACCCGAAGAACTTATTGCCCGATATCCGAAAGCGGATCGTACCTCAAGTCGTTTAATGTCTGTTAACGGTAATAGTGGTGAAATCCTTGATCTTGGATTTACCGACATTATTGAACAACTTAATGCTGGTGATCTACTTATCTTCAATAATACCCGCGTAATACCCGCACGTATGTTTGGACAAAAAGAAAGTGGTGGGAAAATTGAAGTTTTGGTTGAAAGGATCCTCGACGAAAAACGTTTTCTTGCTCATATTCGTGCCAGTAAGTCACCAAAAGTGGGTAACAAACTTATTCTAGAAGGCAAAGTCTCTGCGACTATGCTTGGTCGCCATGGTGCTCTATTTGAATTAGAAATACAGGGTGAACAATCAGTTTTATCTGTGCTTGAAGAAATTGGCCATATGCCATTACCTCCGTACATAGACCGTCCTGATGAAGACAGCGATCGTGAAAGATATCAAACTGTTTATAATGAAAAACCTGGTGCGGTTGCTGCACCTACCGCAGGTTTACATTTTGATGAAAATTTATTAGAAAAAATAAAAGCTAAGGGTGTCGATCTCGCTTTTATTACCTTACACGTTGGCGCGGGTACTTTTCAGCCAGTAAAAGTCGATGAAATAGCCGACCATATTATGCATGCTGAGTATGTTGAAGTATCTGACGAAGTTGTTCAACAGATAGCCCTTACAAAAGCGAATGGCGGTCGCGTTATCGCAGTTGGTACAACATCGGTACGTTCTATAGAAAGTGCCGCTAAGGTGGCTAAAGATAAAGCTTTACCGCTTAGCGCTTTTTATGGTGACACTGATATCTTTATTACCCCAGGATATGAATTTCAAGTGATTGATGCCTTAATCACTAATTTTCATTTATCAGAGTCAACACTGTTAATGCTCGTTAGCGCCTTCTCGGGTTACGAACACATGATGTCTGCATATCAACATGCAGTGCATGAAAAATATCGTTTTTTCAGTTATGGCGATGCGATGTTTTTAACGAAAAAAGATTACAATATTTAAGATGACATACAAAGCGTTTAATAATTTATAATAAACAACCGCTAGCCTGTTTCGCTAGAGGGTTTGGAGAAAGTCTATATGACAGATAAAACAGTAGCACCAGTGACTAAACCAGTAAAAAGCAAGATGAAGTATCAATTAATCAATACTGACGGTAAAGCACGTCGAGGCCGTTTAACGTTTGATCGCGGTACAGTAGAAACGCCAGCGTTTATGCCAGTAGGGACTTATGGCACGGTTAAAGGCATGAAAATGGAAGATGTTGAGGCAACAGGCGCTGAAATTATTCTAGGCAACACTTTTCATCTTATGCTACGTCCTGGTACTGAAATTGTTGAACAGTTTGGCGGTTTACATAATTTTATTAATTGGCAAAAACCAATTCTTACTGACTCTGGTGGTTTTCAGGTGTTCAGTTTAGGTAAAATGCGTAAGATTACCGAAGAAGGGGTTAAGTTTAGTTCTCCTATTAACGGTGATAAAATAATGCTGACCCCTGAACGTTCAATGGAAGTTCAGCGCAGTTTAGATGCCGATGTTGTGATGATTTTTGATGAGTGTACGCCATATCCTGCATCACATGAAGAATCAAAAAGTTCGATGGAATTATCACTACGCTGGGCACAGCGTTCTAAAGTTGCTCATGGCGATAATCAATCAGCTTTGTTTGGTATTGTACAAGGTGGCATGTATGAAGACTTACGTGAAGTTTCTGTTAAAGGTTTAAAAGACATCGAGTTTGATGGTTATGCGATCGGTGGTTTATCAGTAGGTGAACCCAAAGAAGATATGATCCGCATTCTTGATCACACCACCCCCTTGATCCCTGAGAATAAACCCCGATATCTTATGGGTGTTGGAAAGCCTGAGGACTTGGTTGAAGGTGTGCGTCGTGGTATTGATATGTTTGATTGTGTTATGCCAACACGTAATGCCCGAAATGGTCATCTATTTGTGACTAACGGCGTTATTAAAATCCGTAATGCCAGCCACAAAACAGATACAGGGCCATTAGACAGCGAATGTGACTGTTATACCTGTAAAAATTATTCACGCGCTTATTTGCATCATTTAGATAAGTGTAATGAAATTCTAGGCTCACAATTAAATACCTTACATAACTTACATTTTTATCAACGTGTTATGAAAGGATTGCGTGCGGCTATAGAGCAAGGTAAGTTAGACGACTTCGTGAGCGAGTTTTATGCGTTACGCGGATTACCCGTTCCAGAACTAAAATAGCTATTTACACAAATTAAAAGAATTATCCATTTATTAACAATAAAAATCAGAGGAAATTATGAGTTTATTTATCAGTGAAGCACACGCAGCAACCGGCGCACCAGCAGGTGCCGATGGCACATCAATGTTGATCATGCTAGCCGTTTTTGGTTTAGTTTTTTACTTTATGATTTACCGCCCACAAGCTAAGCGTGTAAAAGAGCATAAAGGCCTAATGTCAGCATTATCAAAAGGCGATGAAGTTTTAACACAAGGCGGCATCGTCGGTAAAATTGTGAAAGTTTCAGACGAAAAAGATTATATCGTAGTAAGTGTTGCTGAAGGTACTGAAGTTGTTCTTCAAAAAGCAGCAATCAATGCGGTATTACCTAAAGGCACAATGAAGTCATTGTAATTCGTAGTGGGTTAGTTATTTGCTTAGCTTCTTGCTAAACAAGTTTAGCATTATGACTAACCTGCAATGATTTAAAAGAACGTTAATAAAAAGGATGAACTTGTGCTAAACAAATACCCCTTATGGAAAACACTGATGGTGCTATTTATAGTCGCTTTTGGTGCTTTATATGCTTTACCTAATTTATACCCTGAAGACCCTGCCGTGCAGGTTTCAGGTTTACGTGGCGTTGAAGCCAATGCTGGAACGCTTGATAGCGTAAAGAGCGATTTGACTGCAGATAATATTTCATTCTCAAGTATTGTGCTTGAAAATGGCCAATTACTTGTCCGTTTTAGTGATACCGAGCAACAACTTCGTGCCCGTGATTTGCTTGAGGAAAGTTTAGGCGATAAATTTTCGGTGGCGTTAAATCTTACGCCGGCAACACCTGCATGGTTAGCAAGTGTTGGTGGTACACCGATGAAGTTAGGTTTAGATTTAAGTGGTGGTGTTAGCTTTCTAATGGAAGTGAACATGAGTGAAGCGATAGTTAAAGCGCAAGACGCCTTAGTTGATGACTTTCGTACTGATTTACGTGGCGAAAAAATTCGTTACCGCAGTGTCAAAAAATCGAACGACTCCATCAATGTTCAGTTTCGTAATGCGGAAGACTTAACTACAGCACATGACTTTTTGAAAAAACGCTACCGTGACTTTTTAATGTCAGAAAATGCGGATAATTTAACTTTGTCTGCAAAAATGACCGATGAAAAAATTAAAGAAGTTCGCGAATATGCCTTGCAACAAAACATTACCATTATTCGTAATCGTGTTAATGAATTGGGTGTCTCTGAGCCGCTTGTGCAACGCCAAGGCAAAAAACACATCATCATTGAATTACCCGGCGTGCAAGATACAGCTAAAGCAAAAGAAATTTTAAATGCAACGGCAACTATCGAATTTAGACTCGTTGATACCGACGGTGATTTAAGTGCTGCACTCAATGGCCGAGTGCCAGCAAGCTCTAAGTTATTATATGAACGTGACGGCAAACCTGTTTTATTGAAAAAACGTGTGATGCTAACCGGTGATCATATTGTTGATGCAGGCTCAAGCTTTGACGAATATAGCCGTCCACAAGTAAATATTTCGCTTGATTCTGCCGGCGGTGGAAAAATGTCCAATGGGACTAAAAGTAATATCGGTAAGCCAATGGCGACCGTATTTATTGAATATAAACCCACTGACCGTAAAGATGCTGAAGGGAATACTATTTTTGAAAAAATAGAAGAAGTTATCTCAGTAGCAACCATTCAAGCACGTTTAGGTAAAACCTTCCGCATTACTGGTGCGGGTAGCCAAAGTGAAGCACATAATTTAGCATTATTGTTACGTGCTGGAGCACTTGTAGCACCTATTCAAATTGTTGAAGAGCGAACGGTTGGACCTACATTAGGTGCTGAAAATGTTAGGCTTGGTTTTGAAGCTATTTTAATGGGCTTTGGCTTAGTGTTTATTTTTATGATTATTTATTACCGTGCTTTTGGTGTGGTAGCAAATCTAGCACTTGGTGCTAACTTAATCTTAATTGTTGGGGTAATGTCGTTAATTCCTGGGGCAACATTAACGTTACCCGGTATGGCAGGTATTGTACTAACAGTTGGTATGGCAGTAGATGCCAACGTACTTATATTCGAACGTATACGAGAAGAAATACGTGAAGGTAAGTCGATTCAACAATCTATTCACCAAGGATATGAGGCAGCATTTTCAACCATTATTGATGCCAATATTACCACGCTTATTGCGGCACTTATTTTGTATGCTATTGGTACAGGTCCGATTAAGGGTTTTGCGATAACGTTATCTATCGGTATTCTTACCTCAATGTTTACAGCGGTTGTTGGTACACGAACCGTAGTTAATGCTGTTTGGGGCGGAAAACGTCTCGACAAACTTTCAATATAGGGCGTAGATATTTATGCAAATTTTACAATTAAAAGAAACTGTCGCCTTTATGAGTTACCGCAAGGGAGCATTGATGTTTAGTGTTTTATTGATGCTTGCTTCTGTATTTTCTTTAATGACCAATAAATTAAACTTTGGCCTAGATTTTACGGGTGGAACATTAATTGAGGTGGGTTTTGAAAAAGCGGCTGATTTAAACAAAATTCGTGCGGTAATGGACAGTAATGGCTATCCAGATGCGGTTGTGCAGTTATATGGTACTAGCCGTGATGTGGTTATTCGTTTAGCAGAGCGCGAAGGTTTAAACGTTGAAATGCTCGGTAATGAAGTACTTAGTGCCTTACAAGAAGGCACAGGGCAAACCATGGAAATGCGCCGTATTGAATTTGTTGGTGGCAGCGTCGGCGATGAATTAGCAGAGCAGGGCGGATTAGCGATGTTAACTGCGCTAATTTGTATTCTCGTTTACGTAGCATTCCGCTTTGAATGGCGTTTCGCTTTAGGTTCGGTGTTTGCTTTATTTCATGATGTATTGTTAACACTGGGCTTGTTCTCAGTATTAAAACTTGAGTTTGACCTGACGGTGCTTGCAGCGATATTGGCGGTTATAGGTTACTCACTCAATGATACGATTGTTGTGTCTGACCGTATTCGTGAAAACTTTCGTAAATTACGTGAAGGCGGGCCAGCAGATATTATCAATATTTCGTTAACACAAACCTTAAGTCGTACTTTTATAACGTCAATAACCACGTTATTAGTATTAGCTGCACTGTTTTTTAGAGGTGGTGAGCTTATTCATGGTTTCGCAACCGCGTTATTGTTTGGGGTCTTTGTTGGTACTTATTCATCTATTTATGTAGCAAGCTCTGTTGCACTCGCTTTTGGTATTTCTAAAGAAGACTTGATACCAGAAGTGATTGATAAAGAAGGCGCAGATCAAGAAGAGATGACGCCTTAACGTATCAATCAGATAATAAAAGTTGTTAACTAAAAGCCGAGTATTCTTACTCGGCTTTTTATTGTCTTATCAAGAAGATTAACTGATTAGCACCGTTTAAAAGGGCTTATTAATAACTATTAAGATGATATTTGAAATAAAATTGTGCTAATTTTCAATTTTATTAGTGTATGGTATTTACATTAAATAGTTTATTAGTATAATTACTCTAGTTCTTAAGGGCTATGCTCTTACCAAACTTTTGTTATTCCCTTACAAATGTTTTTATGCCGCGTAACTTACGCGGCTTTTTTTTGCCTAAAAAAGGACATTTAAGGTACGTTAGGCTTTATTGGCAATGTCGTGTATCACTTTAGCAATGTTAATATTATAGTCTTCAGCTCGGGCCGAGCCAACGATGGTAATAGTGACAAGTGAAAGGTCGCAATCTTTTGAATTAATATAATTTTGGAGTTTTAAGCTATAAAAAATTTTTACTTTAGGTTTTAGCGGGTCAGCTCTGTTGCCTTCAACTACAATGGCTATTTTATCATTTGATAGTTTAACCAGTGAGCCCACCGGATGGACACCTAAATATTTAATAAACTGTTGAACAAGTTGCTGATCAAACTTGCCTTTTTCTGCTAATAAATAACGTAACGCGTTAATGGGTTGTTGACCTTTTTTATAAGCTTTATCACCTGTTACAGCGTCATAAACATCAATAATTGCAGTAATACGAGCAAGTTTAGAAAGTTTTTCTTTTTTTAAACCCCTCGGGTAGCCAGAACCATCTAATCGTTCATGGTGATTAATCAACATATCCATAATAATAGGATCATTAAAGCCATCTTTTTTACAAAGCTGATGTCCCCATGCAAGGTGCTTTTTAACAATATCCATTTCATTAACTGTCAGTTTATCTGGTTTTTCAATGATCCCTTTGGGTATTTTTGCAACACCAATATCATGTAATAAAGCGCCTAATGTCATTTTTTCAGCGGTTTCTTTATTTAAGCCAAGGAAAAGTGCAAAGCCGCATACTAAGATGGCGCAGTTAGTGGCATGCTCCCATTGATAGGTAGAGTGATGGCGAATACGCGTTAAAATAGTTATGGCATATTGATTACGAATAACCGAGTTGGTTATCTCTGAGGCGAGCAAACTGATTGCCTGTGGTGATAGATTTTTTTGACTTTTCGCTTGATCGAACAAATCCTGAATTTTTTTATTACTATCATCATAGATTTCACACGAACGTGAAAATTCTTCATTTAATGAGCACGGTAAAATCACTGACTCTGCAGTTGATAGTTTCTCTTCTTTAGCTGTTAAATTTTTATTTTGTTCCTTATCAGACTCAAGTTTGATAATAACTTGAGTAACGCCTTGTTTTTTTAAAGACATTATTGTGCTTTGAGAGTTAACTCTGCCTTGGTTTTTTACTTTTGTTTTGCTGTGTTTAAGCATTACGGTGGTAACGAACATACCAATTTCTAATTCATCAATGCTTAATGTCTTCAATCTAACTTCTTCAGTCATATAGTATTTTTATTATTATTGTTCCATATTCATTCATACTTGCTTATTTTTTATACTTTTACAATAAATTGTTATATTAGCAAATGAGATGGTGTGAGATAATTAAAGACTGCTCATTAATTAATTGATACCAATAATCATGAATTCAACAATCTTAAGCACCTTTTTAGTCGACGTTAAAAACAACCAATCGTTCTGGGCACTGCAAGAAAAGTCAGCAGAAGATTGGGTGGTACTTGACTCTATTAATTTTGAAAACACTGAAGTTATGCCATTATGGTCAAGCCAAGAACTCGCTCAGAAGCATTGTGTTGATGAATGGCAGGAATATGTACCGACTAAAATAACTTTAAGTGACTGGTTGGAATTTTGGTTAGAAGACCTTAGTGAAGACGGCGTTATTGTTGGTATTAATTGGCAAGAAGAAACTAGTGATACAGATGATAATACATATGTTGAGTTAGATTTAGCCGAGTTTAGTCAAGCACTCGCTGAAATTGAAGCTTTGTAACGTTTAGAAAAAGCAGTATGTTGACTTTATTATAGAGCTCAACGTGCTGTTGTTATTCGCCTGATACATCTAAATAAGTTAGTAAACTTATTCGACCATTCTTGGTCGACGCTATTTTATTTTTATTGATTAAATCTTTCCAGGCGGTCACTTTGCCACCCGTATTGAGCCGCTCAAAGCTTGCCGACTCATTTCCTTGCGCTAAAGATAAAAAGTTGAGTAATTTCTGATAACTGTCTGACTCGCTAACATCTATAGTCAGTAAGTCTTGTGGGCGAGCAATAAAATATTGCCCAACCTCACTCTTATGCCGCTGGTAGCATAATGATAAAAAATTATCATCTTCAATATTATCTGACGTAAAAGGTGAAAATGTACTCTGGTAACAGCGTTTAATGATCGTATTAAAACCACCATCATCTCGGGTGACATTGATATACATTCGTTGAAGTAATTGCTTAATCGACGGTAACCATTTTTGTGACTCACGGGACAAATAGATAAATTTACTGTTAGGGTAAAATGTATCTAGACGTTTAAAATCAGCAAAAATGGGCGTATCGGCGATCACTTGTGCATGATCAAAAGTTTTTTGCGTATAAGCTGTGTGTGCGACGGTATAGCCGAGTTCAAGCATAGCGGCACAAATACTGGTGGTGCCGGTGCGAGGTAAGCCGATAATGAATATTTTAGTGCTGTTCATCTCTTAGTTACATCCAAGATTTGCGGCTGCTTTCTACTTGGTAAAGTGCATTATCAAGTAATTGGTAGGCAAACTCTTGTTTGATAAAAGGAATATCTTGAGCGCCTGCCGCTAATACTATGCTTACTGAACTGAGTTGGTGGCGCTTTTGAAACCAACTTTGTTTAAACTGAACTTGTTGAGTTTTAAAAATAGGAAAACAGTAATAGTCGACGCCAAAATAACCTTTACGGATATAAATAAAATCTTCATCTTTAGCATAGCCCCAACGAAACCAACGCATAAAAATTAACAAACCAACAAATAAATAACCCGGAATTATAGCCATTAATAAATTAGTTTTATCAACAGTGATGAAAAAGACTAACAGTGAAATAAATATCGGGGTGAGAATATAGCCAAGATTACGCAAAAGAAAGCGTTTACTAATGCTTTGATAATCAACAGTCATCATTTTATTAGTTGGGTATACGTTGTTAACCAACGCCAAACATTCGCTAGGATTAATTGATGGAACAATAATACGATTATTTTCTGCACTCGCTTGATACTGATTTAAAGCACTATTGCTTTGCTCAAATTTAAGGTTAATTCGTTTGAGTATCACATCAAGCCAATCTTGTTGACGAACTACCATTTGCAGGCGGGATAACCGCATGATCACTTCATACTTGGTTAACAGACCACTACGGCGAATATAACGATCGTCGACTTTACTTAAGGTGAACTGGTAAAAAGTAATAATAGAACCGGCGATAGAAAATAAGGTAAAAGGTAATAAAATAATAAAAGTTAAGGTCAGTGCGTATAAACCAACTTGCCACATGGGTTTATCAGCAAACGTTAAGAATTTTTCAAGGTCGATACCTAAGCCATTAAAAAATTCAACAATATAGCGACCAAAATCATCAAAAAATGGTGCTAAGCCACCGAGGAAAATCCAGATTCTGTTGTTAGTTAAGCCATGAATAATAAGGTCTGTAATACTACGTGTGTTTAAAATAGTTTCGTTGTTTTGATCCTTAGATGCTAAGTCATTAACTGTTTCGGTCTCGGCATCGGCGACTGTTGAACTTGCTATTTTATGCTGAGCTAAAATTTCTACTTTAAGTTGTTCGGCAAAGTCTACTTTTAAAGCGACGACTTTAGCTTCTTGCATAGCGGAGCCTGCAGTATCAAGCTGGAGGCAGGTAAAACCGAATAGTCGATAATACAACGGCTGCTCTAGTTTTACGTTTTGAATTTTAGCAAAGGGTAAATTAACGTATTTCTTTGAAATTACGCCAGAGCGTATTTCAATATGATCCTGATATAATCGATACTGAAAGAAGTAGAAACTTAAAAAGGTCGAGATCATAATAATGGCGAGTATGGCTAAACCTATTGGTAGCCACAAATGGGGATGTGCAATAAAATTATCGTAACCTAAATATAATGCGGGTAAAAAAACGACGATATTACTTAAAAATCCCATCACAAATTTTGCTAAAAAATACATAATAGCGATAGGTGATATACGCTGCCAGTCTTTGGTGTTTTGTTTCGAGCCAAGAGGGGGAATTGTTACTTCTCCGTCGCTCTCTAGCGTCGGTGTTGATTTATCCATGATGGTTAACATCTTTGTGATCAAGAATAAATTGGCGAATGCTCTCTGCTTTCTCTAACGGTAAACCTGGGATTTCAAAAGTGTGCAGTGCACCACCAGCGCTGAAAACTTGCAGTTTAGCCAAACCTATTTTTCGGTCAATAGGACCACGCTTTAGCTCTACATGTTGAATACGTAGCATGGGTTGGCTAACAGTTTTGAGAAAAATAACGCCACTTTGATAACTAAGATCTTGTTGGCGAAGTGCGTAAAACTTTCTTTTATCAGCAACTATAGTGTAAAGGGTACTCATAAAGCCAACCAGTGCTATTATCCAAATAACATAACTTAGAAAGTTACTTACTGCAGTAGTTAAGGTAATAAAGTGTTGTAGCTGAACGATGAATAAAATACTTATAATAAACAGGGTGAGAAATAAGGAGATATAGCGGTTACTTTTTGCATAAAGCGGCGATAACATTTCAAATTTTAGAGAGTCTAATCTTGGTAAATCGTTACTCGTTAAACCTGTGTTTGAAAAGTTAACCGTTCCTGGGATATTCTCGGTGCCCTGCATAATCGCTATTCCTATTATTTTTATTATCAAAAGAGTGGGTAATTGTTATTATAATTATTAATATAAACCGAACAATATGATTAATATTGGCGCAGTGCGGAGCTTGATTTTCTTAAAAGATTTTTTGGGTGTTTAGTATTATTCTGGTGATAAATAACCTAAATTCATCAAGCGCTTCTCATCAAAGGTGTTAATAACATCACCAATAATGACTAATGTTGGTGGTTTTATATCATGTAATTCAACTAAGTGGTTCAATCCCGCTAACGTACCACGGTAAACTTGTTGTTCTGGATTTGTTCCTTTATAAATCAATGCTGCGGGTGTTGAAGCTTTACGACCCGCCTTGATTAGTTGCTCACTGATAATGGGTAAGCTTTTGATCCCCATATAAAAGACAACGGTTTGTTTATTATCGTTAAGTGTGTGCCATGGCAGTGATAATTCACCATTGTCTTGGACGTTACCAGTAATAAAGGTGCAACTTTGTGCAACTTGTCTATGTGTTAAAGGAATACCTACATAGCTTGTACAAGCAGAGGCCGCGGTCATTCCTGGTACAATATGACAAGCGATGCCATTTTTTAAGGTATATTGTGCTTCTTCACCTCCTCGACCAAAAACAAAAGGATCGCCGCCTTTTAAGCGTAAAACTTTTTTGTTTTGTTTAGCATAATCAACTAATAACTGATTAATTTTTTCTTGGGGTACTCTGTGTTCTGCTTGTTTTTTACCGACATAAATTCGCTGACAATTTTCGGGTAATAACGCTAATATTTCAGCACTTACTAATCGGTCATAAATGGCGACTTCAGCTTGTTTAATAAAACGAAAAGCTTGTATGGTTAATAAATCAGGATCGCCAGGACCCGCGCCAACTAAAGCGACTTCGCCACAAGCAAAAGGTTGTTTACTGTTAGGTGAGTCAGGCATTATTAAGGTCATTGGTTATTTACCATTAGAAGAAACGTTTAAGTTCTTCAAAATACCGTCGTGTATATTATAGACAAAGCCGTGTACGGTGACATCTTGATTGGCATTCCAGGCACTGACTAATGTGGTTGTATGACAAACATTGGCTACCTGCTCAATCACATTGAGTTCACAAAGTAAGTTGACCTTTGTTTGCTGGTCTTCAACGGCATCAAGGCGCTCTTTGTGAAAACGATAAACATCTTTAATATGCCCTAACCAATTATCGATTAGCCCATGACGCTTATTATCAATTGATGCTGTAATACCGCCACAGCCATAGTGACCACATACTATTATATGTTTAACTTTTAGGTTTTCTACAGCAAATTGAATAACAGAAAGGCAATTTAAATCGGTATGGATAACTTGATTAGCAATATTACGATGAACAAACACTTCGCCTGGAGACATACCGAGCAATTCATTGGCTGGTACTCTTGAGTCAGAGCAACCTATCCATAAATATTCCGGTTTTTGTTGTTCTGACAAGCGTTTAAAAAAATCGGGGTCTGCTTTTTTTATCTTTTCAGCCCACTGCTGATTATTGTCGAACAAATGTTGAATTGAAGTCACGGAATGCCTTGTTAAATAATCTATTCATTGATTTTATGAGAATACACCAAAAAGTGAAAGATAAATGTGATATCAATTATTTATGATGTATATCCATTTAGTTGGGCACTTAGCCATAACTGCCGATATTATGAAAACTTAACTAGGCAGAGTCATCTCAACCTTATGTGAGCGACAATTTTAGCAATACAAAAACTAAAGCAGTTGTACTAAAAAGAAAAACAATCAAAGTAGCTGAGTTTGGTGTGCTGACTAAGAAGAAATCAACTTATCTATTAGCTAAAAAAGGGCGATTTAGGTGAATTTAAGCAAAGCAAATAGCCAATACTTTTAATCATGTCGTTATAAAGGGAAAATTAAATGGTTTATGTCCCAATAAAAATAAAGTTTGGCTTTGATTTTAGCTAAACTATTTATTGTCTTTCTCTTTTTATTTATCCGCCAGCACCTATCATTATATTATAAGTGCTGGCGGTTAACGTTGAATGTTCGACAATCAATTGTTACTTGGTATCGTTAAAATAACAGCTGATTTTTGTCGAATGGTATAAATTAGTAAATATTATTAGCAAAACTGCTAAATAATAGGTAATTTATAAGGAAATAAAGACAAGTAGCTTTAATCTCAGCTATTTTTTTTAAACTAACATCATGGATACTCTATGTTTACTCGCTTAAGCGTGAAATTACTTATACCGACTGCTGTTTTTGGATTATTAGCTGTATTATTTATTTTGCTATTTACAGATGAGTTAAGTAAGTCGTCTGTTATCGGTATATTGTCTCTATTAGTGATTGCCCAATTAATATCAGGTTATATATTTACTCAAAGTCAGCTGTCTTCTCGATTAACAAAGTTACTTCATTACTTAACACTTGTGGTGAGTACCAAGCAGGCGCCTCCTGGCCCATTAGTTGATGAAGGTAATGATGAACTCGCTCAAGTCACCAATGAGCTTAGTGCTTTTATTGGAGACTTATCCGATGTGCTTGCTGAATTGCGAACCGAGTCTGAATCGTTAAAAGAGGGGTCATTTTTACTGGCCACACAAATGACTGATTCAGTGAGAGCCGTTGATGATTCTGCCCGTCAAATAGAACTTATGGCTCACTCTATTGATGAAGTCGCGTCAACGTCTAGTATACTTTCAGAGAGTGCTTCACAGGTAAGTGAGACGACTAATCAAGTTATTGACATTTTATCGCAAGGTACAACTTCTTCAAATACCAGTCAGCAAACCATTGAAGCTTTTTCTAAAGAAGTTACCGAAATGGCGACAGACTTAGCGCTACTGCAAACAGAGTGTTCAAATATCGGTTCTGTTCTGGATGTTATTCGTGGCATTGCCGACCAAACAAACTTACTCGCATTAAATGCAGCGATAGAAGCAGCGCGAGCAGGTGAGCAAGGTCGCGGTTTCGCAGTTGTTGCCGATGAAGTAAGAGCACTTGCGCATAGAACACAAGAAGCAACGGTTGAAATTCATTCAATGGTTGAAGGTCTGCAAGAGAAATCAACGAATGCTGTAACGGCGATTTCGCGTGGTCAAGCATTGACGCAAGACAGTTTAACGCATTCAGCCGAAGTGGTTGAAGCGTTAGAGCAAATAGGTCGAGTCTTTAAAGAGGTTAATGCCTTAACCTCTCAAATTGCTAGTGGCACTGAACAGCAACAGCAATCAACTGCAGCGGTTAATACCAATATGGCTGAAGTTGCCTCTTTGAGTCGAGATATCACTAATGGCTTAAGTTCTGTTGCCCAGCATGCAGAGCAACAGCAAAAGGTATCTGTTGATGTTGCTACGACCCTAAATAGGATTTGTGTTTAGAAACTAGCATGTAAAAGCACAGAGAGTAACGTTATATCATAAGCCCATTTAAACATGGGCTTTTTTATGTTCAGGATGTACGGTGATGATTTTTGCGAAACATCATAAGGTGTGACGATGCCTATAGCAGCAAGACCATTCAATGGCATCATGGCATTATTACTTTCGTGTATGTCGATACCGAGTGAAGCTCCACAGACGTAGTATAATGTTTGATATTGGCATCATTTATGACAGTTGACTTTTAATAGGTGATAAACAGATTATCTTGTTTTTTAGAAATTGCATTTTAGTGAAAACCTCTGATCTTCAGCCAGCAATACTAATAATCACTTTATGTACATTATAGTTAGTCATTCATTAATTTCTAAGTCCGCTTTAGGATCATTGCTGCCGTTAATATTTCAATTTTAGAGACTAAATAATGTGGTAGCGCTAAAAGCGCCAAGTTCCATCTATATCTAACAAGCCGAAATTATTACCATCAACTCTTATCCATGATATACCGTATTTAATCGCAGTTGTGTGTGAAAACCAATAGTGATGTGCCAATGAAATAGTGAGTAAGGTCTCATTATTCCAGTCATCAGAAAAATCAGAATAAACTACACCAGCTTTATAAGCGTTATGTTTAGCAATGTAAAAGGTGGTAAATATTTTTGCCGTAATTCGTTCTTCGTTATGCGAAATTGAAGAAGCAATGTCCAAACCTTTCCCTCCATTAATGCTTGTATATCTAGCTTTAATAGCAATTAAAGTATCGCTGTCATATTGAGAGTTATTGGATTCGACATAATCATCAATGATATCCGTATATTCACTATTTTCAGAGTAGTTATGGATACCAATCCCTAACGTCAATTGTTGGCTAACCGCATAGTTCAGAACAAGGTCAGTGAGTAATTCATCTTCTTCATATTTGCTCGTCTTTAATGCCCCATTACGGTCAGTATAACTGTCTTTATGTGTTTTGTGTTGGTAGCTAAAATCTGCTTCTAAACTCCAACGTTGACTAAAATATAACTTGCCAGCTAAGTTAGGATTAGAGTTAAGAGCATTCAAATCAACTTTTAACCAACTGTTCCTACCTAAATGGGATTGCAAATCGTAAGGCTGTTCATTATCGGCAACAGGAGAAAAATAGTATTTATAACGGGCACCGACAATCGGAAATTCAGACCAATCTCCATCTATAAATGAAAGACTAGCCAAATTGATAACACCGTATTGTAATTCATGTTTAATTGTTTTTTTTTCTGACTCTGCGAAAGCTGGTACTGATAATAAAACGGATGACAGGAAGATTAAATGAGATGTTTTAATAATAAATCCTTTTAGTATTAATGAGTTGCCAAGTAATCTTACTTTATGTTGATTATTTTAGTCAACTTTTTTTCTTTCGAATTATGCTCTTGTTCTGACTAAAAAATATTATTAAGCCACCCATAATAACTTGTTTGTTTTTTCAACAATAAACTACACTTAAATTACCCTCTTATAAGTGTGGTGATTGTTATGCCTAAGCCTCGTTCACAACAAATCAGTTTATCTGATACGCCGTATTATCATATTTGCAGTCAAACCGTTCGCAAAGCCTTTTTATGTGGTGTTGATAAAGAAACCGGTGTCAGTTATGAGCACAGGCGTCATTGGATTGAACAGCGCATTTTTAAATTATCTCAGGTCTTTGCTATTGATATATGTGCTCATGCTGTCATGAATAATCACTTACATTTAGTCCTTCATGTTGATAGTGAACAAGCTAACAACTGGACGACGCTAGAGGTACTGTCCCGTTGGCATAAGTTGTTTAAAGGCACCCTGTTGACTCGTCAATTTCAACAAGAGCAATCATTAACTACATTAACCCCATTCGAAATGGAAATGGTTGAAGAAACAGCACAGGTCTATAAACAGCGCTTAATCGATATCAGTTGGTTTATGCGGGCATTAAACGAGCCTATTGCTCGACAAGCCAATAAAGAAGATAAATGC